>CAZQKL010000201.1:0-2504 GCA_964593895.1 uncultured bacterium | reverse complement strand
AGGTTAGTTGAGGTTGTTGAGGTTATTGAGGTTATTGAGGTTATTGAGGTTAGTTGAGGTTAGTTTGTAGTTTTAAGTATTAGGTTGAAGGTTGAAGGTGGAAGAGGGAAGAGGGAAGAGGGAAGGAAATTTTTGCAATTATGAATTTTGAATGTTGGATTTTAAATTAACAAAAAGTTAATGGGTAAATGAGTAAATGTGTTAATGGTGAATAATTTGAAATGAAAAATTACCAAAAACCCAGAACCCAGAACCAAAAACCAAAAACCAAAGACTAACGACTAAAGACTAAAAACTAAAGACCAACGACTAAAATAAAACAGGAGGAGAAAAATGGAATATAAAAAAGGAGGAGCATTTTTAATTGAAGATACCAATGAGAATGAAGTATTAATTCCTGAAAATTTCCCTGAAGAATTGAATATGTTCAGAAAAACTGCTACTGATTTTGTTGAAAAAGAGGTTTATCCTCATAAAGATGAGATTGAAAATCAGAATTTTGATATTGTTAAAGAGCTTATGAGAAAAGCTGGTGAAAAAGGTTTACTTGGTGTGGATGTTCCTGAAAAATTTGGTGGACTTGGACTTGATAAAACAAGTTCTACATTAATTGCTGAAGAAATTGGAAAAGCTGGTTCTTTTGCTGTTACTCAGGGAGCACACACTGGAATTGGAACTTTACCAATTGTATATTTTGGAACAGAAGAGCAGAAAGCTAAATATTTACCTAAATTAGCAAGTGGAGAATGGATAGGAGCTTACTGCTTAACAGAGCCTAATAGTGGTTCAGATGCACTTGGAGCAAAAGCCACAGCAGTTCTTGATGAAACTGGTGAATACTGGATTTTAAATGGCACAAAGCAGTTTATTACTAATGGTGGCATTGCTAAAAGTTACATTGTTTTTGCTAAAGTTGATGGAAAAGATTTTTCAGCTTTTATAGTAGATAGAGACACAGAAGGTTTGCAAATTGGTCCTGAAGAGAAAAAACTTGGAATTAAAGGTTCTTCTACTACTCCAGTTATCCTTGATAATTGCAAAATACCAAAAGAGAACTTGCTTGGAGAAATTGGAAAGGGTCATTTAATTGCATTTAACATTTTAAATATTGGAAGGTTTAAACTTGGTGCTGCTGCAATTGGAGCTTCAAAATTAGCATTTAAAGAAGCAATTGAATATGCAAAAGCAAGAGTGCAATTTAAACAACCAATTGCAAATTTTGGAGCAATTAAAGAGAAAATTGCAAATATGGCAGCAAAAATTTATGGTGGTGAGTCAGCTGTTTATAGAACAGTTGGTATGATAGATGATATTTTACATGAAATTGATGAAAATGACCCTGAGTTTAACAAAAAAACATTAAAAGGTATTGAGGAATATGCAGTAGAATGTTCAATTATTAAAGTTTATGGAAGTGAAGCTGCAGACTATGTAATTGATGAAAATTTACAGATTCATGGTGGTTACGGTTATTCTCAGGAATATAATGCTGAAAGATATTACAGAGACAACAGAATTAATTTAATCTTTGAAGGAACAAATGAAATTAACAGGCTTTTAATTCCTGGTATGCTTTTTAGAAGAGCAATGAAAGGTCAATTGCCACTTGTTCAGGCAGCACAGAAGGTAGTTGATGATATTTTAAGTGGAAATATTGTGCTTTTCTTTGATGAAGATGAAAGTGAAATGGACATTATGAAAAGAATTATTGATAATGGCAAAAAGATGTGCCTTTTTGTTGCAGGTAGTGCTGCACAAAAATATGGTCAAAAATTAATTCATGAGCAGGAAATAGTTTTAAGACTTGCTGATATGATAATTGAATCTTATGTTATGGAAAGCGCTTACTTAAGAACAAAAGCAATGTTAGAAAAAGGTGCAAGCGATATTTACTTAAAATTAACAAAAGCACTTGTTTATGAAGGACTTGAAAAAATGCATTTCTGGGGAAGACAGGCATTATCTGCAATTGAAGAAGGTGATATGTTGAGAACTCAACTTACAATGTTGAGAAAATTTACAAGATTTAATCAGATAGATTTAATTCACTTAAAAAGAGAAATTGCTGATTATTTTCTTGAAAAAGAAGAGTATGTTTTATATTAAAAATAGCAGGGATTTTTCCCTGCTATTTCCCTAATAACTTATTTTTCAATCCTTTATTTATTGGATGAGTGCCAAGCCAAATTGAAAATAATCCTCTCATAAAATCTTCACCTTTTATACAGCCTTTTTTATCATTATTTATTTTAACGCAGGTTCCATATTCTGGAGAGTATGTTATTAAAAATTTATCACCTTTTTTTACTTCTTGATTAAAAAAAGAATTAAATTTATCTATTTTTGACTTTAAGGATGAAAGGTCTTTAACATTTTTTTCAAATCCTTCAGTCCATGCATTTTGAATTTTTTTAGGTGAAATTTTATGAAAAGTGAATACCATTAAAACACCTTTATCTTTTTCAAGATTTATTATTTTTTTTGCGTTTGTCATTTTTTTTGTT
>CAZQKL010000200.1:0-2544 GCA_964593895.1 uncultured bacterium | reverse complement strand
GGAAATTTTGGATTTTGAATGTTGGATTTTTAAACAAAATAGGCTGAAGGTGGAAGGGAGAAGGGGAGTGCGGAGTATGGAGTATGGAGTTCGGTCAATATCTACTCACTACGCACTACACTCTCCGCACCATTATTTTTTACCTAAGACCCAGAACCTAAAACCAAACACCAAAGACTAATGACTAATGACTAACGACCAATGACTAAAAACATTTTATTCTGGATAGGATTAATAATTGTTGGTGGGTTAATAATTGTTGCTATTTTTGCGCCATATTTGGCACCTTTTGACCCTACTTTTATCAACGACAAAAAGGTGTTAATGCCGCCAGATTCTATAAATTATTTTGGAACAGATGAGTTAGGAAGAGATGTTTTATCAAGATTAATTTATGGTTCAAGAATTTCCATTGAAGTTGGAATAATTGCAGTTGGAATTTCCACAATAATTGGAACTATTTTAGGCGCAATTTCTGGATATTTTGGAGGAATAATTGATTCTATAATCATGCGCTTTGTAGATATAATGTTATGTTTTCCTGCATTTTTTCTTATTCTTGCAGTAATCGCTTATCTTGAACCTTCCATTGCAAATATTATGATAATAATCGGGCTTACAAGCTGGATGGGAATTTGTAGGATTGTTAGAGCTGAATTTTTAAGTTTAAAAACAAGAGATTTTGTTATTGCTGCAAAAATTAATGGTGCGTCAAATTTAAGAATAATTTTTATTCACATCCTTCCAAATGTATTGCCTTCAATTTTAGTTTATGCTACACTTGGCGTTGCAGGAGCTATTTTAACAGAATCTGCATTATCATTTTTAGGGCTTGGTGTTCAACCACCAACACCAAGCTGGGGAAATATGTTAACAAGTGGCAAAGATAATATTGAAATTGCGTGGTGGCTATCTGTTTTTCCAGGGCTTGCAATTTTTATTACAGTAATGGGATTTAACTTTCTTGGCGAAGGTTTACAAAATATTTTAAATCCAAAGAGGAGGAGATAAAATGGACAAAGAAAAAATAATGCAGGAATTAAAAGAATATGGAGAAAAACACAATAACAAAATAACATGTGCAAAAGCCTGGGAATTTGCAGACAAATTTCAGATTACTAAAAAGCAGATGGGAGAAATTTTAAATGAATTAAAAATCAAAATAACTCAATGCCAACTTGGATGTTTTTAATATGAGATTATCTGAATTTGAAAAAATTATAAAATCTGAAGCTATAAATATTTAAAGAAAATCGAGGGTCTAAATTGTTAATTGTAATTATTGGTGCAGGAGTAGTAGGTTCTCACATTGCTTTAAGTTTAAAAAATAGTAATAATGATATTTTCCTGCTTGAAAAAGAACACTGGTTATGGTTTCATACAAGCACAAGAAATAGTGGAGTAATTCATGCAGGAATCTATTATCCATATCATTCATTAAAAAGAGAATTATGCGTAAAAGGCAGAGAAAAAACATATGAATTTTTAGAAAAATATAATGTTGAATATAGAAAAAGTGGAAAAATCATTGTTGCAAGAAATGAAAATGAAGCGAAAAAATTAAAAGAATTGTATGAAAATGGCAAAAAAAATGGTGTCACTGGTTTAAAATTAATTGGCAAATATGAAATTGAAAAATTAGAACCAAACTGTAAATGTGAATATGGACTATATTCGCCAGAAACTGGAGTTGTTAATTGCTCAGATTATTACAAAAAAATAGAAGCATTAATGCAGGAAAAAGGCGTTAACATAGTCAATAATTGCAAAGTTGAAGATATTGATATTAATAAAAGTAAAATAATTACAGATAGAGGAGAGCTTGAATACGATTATTTAATTAATGCAGCTGGGCTGTGGGCAGATGATATTGCAAAAATGTGTGGTATAGAAGGGTTCAAAATTATTCCTTACAAAGGAGATTACTACTCTTTAAACGAAGATGGTATAAATAGTATGATTTATCCTGTTCCAACAGATGAAAAAGGAGCTTTAGGGGTGCACTTTACTAAAACTGCCTATAATGAAATATGGATTGGTCCAACGAGCAAAGAGTTTGACAGAAAAGATGATTACGATGTTTATGAGAAAAAAGATGTTTTTGTTAAAGCGTGTGAAATTTATTTAAAAATATTTAATGAAAATAAAATAACAGAAGGTTTTTCTGGAAACAGACCAAAATTGTTTTTTCATGGTAAATTTATTTACGATTTTATGATTTTTAGAAGAAAAAATATTATTCATCTACTTGGAATTGATTCTCCTGGTCTAACTGCTGCACCATCAATTGCAGATTTTGTAAAAGAATTAATATAAGAGGTGATAAAAATGAAGATAAAAAGAGCTATAATAAGTGTAAGTGATAAAAATGGAATTGTTGATTTTGCAAATGAATTAAAAAAACTTGGAGTAGAAATATTATCTACTGGTGGAACAGCTAAAATTTTAAAAGAAAATGGAATTAATGTTGTTGAAATTTCTTCTTATACTAAATTTCCAGAAATTATGGATGGCAGGGTTAAAACTTTACATCCTAAAATTCAT
>CAZQKL010000199.1:0-2548 GCA_964593895.1 uncultured bacterium | reverse complement strand
CTTAAAATTTCAAGAGCCCTTACTCCATCCATTACTGGCATGTGCCAGTCCATTAGAATAAGGTCAAAATCTTCCTCTGCAAGTTTTTTTATTGCTTCAAGTCCATTTCCAGCAACAGTTACCTCTATTCCAAGCTTTTTCAAAATCTCTTTTATTAAAATCTGGTTTGTTATATTATCTTCTGCAACAAGGATTTTATAACATGTAAATTCTTCTTCCGATTCAGGCTTTTCTTTTTCTGAAACTGTTATTTTCCTGTGGGCTACCTCTAATTTTAAAGTAAAATAAAATTTTGAACCTTTACCAACCTCACTTTCAACCCATATTTTTCCATTATAATGTTCAACAATCTTTTTTGCAATTGCAAGACCAAGACCTGTTCCTCCAAATCTCCTTGTAATTGAACCATCAACCTGACTGAATGCATCAAAGATTGTTTTTAATTTATCCTCTGGAATTCCTATTCCAGTGTCAGATACACAGAATAAAATTTCTGCAATATCATTTTCTATTTTGTTTAGTTTGCCTATAAGTTTTATTTCCCCTTTTTCAGTAAATTTTATTGCATTATTCAACAAATTATTTATAACCTGAGAAATTCTTACTTCATCTCCAATAACTGTTTCTGGAAGATTATCATCAATTTCAATTTTGAATTTTAATCCTTTATCAGTAATTCTTGCTGAAAAGAGACTTGCACATTGTTTTATTATCTTTTTCAAATTTATATAATTTTTATCAAATTCCATTTTTGATGATTCAAACTTTGAAATATCAAGAATATCATTTAGAATCTTCAGGAGATTATTTGAAGATTCTTTTACAATTTCAAGATAATTTCTCTGAATTTCATCAAGTTCTGTATCAAGCACAAGGTCAATAAATCCAATTATTGCATTCATTGGAGTTCTTATCTCATGGCTCATATTTGCAAGAAATTCAGATTTGGCTCTATTTGCAAGCTCTGCTCTCTCTTTTGCTCGCTCTAATTCTTCAATAAATTTTTTTCTTTCAGTAATATCCTCTTTTACAGCTACGAAATTTATTATTTCCCCTTTTTCATCAATAACAGGGGATATATAAACTTTTTCCCAGAAAAGTTCTCCATTTTTCTTTTTATTTAAAAATTCTCCTTCCCAGATTTTACCTTTTGAAATTGTGTTTATAATTTCATCATAAAATTTTCTGTTATATTCAGTTGCAATTATTGAAGGAGGTTTCCCTTTAACTTCTTCAAGAGAGTATCCAGTTATTTTTTCAAAAAATGGATTTACATATTCAATTTTACAATCTATATCTGTAATAACAATTGAGATTGGTGCATTTTTTACAGCGGATGAAAGTTTTGTTATCTCTTTTTTGAGCTTTAACTCTTCTGTTATATCGTAAAATATAAAAATTATTTTTTCTACTTTATCATTTTCAATAACAGGTGCTACAGCCATCTGGGTGTAAATAAATGAACCATCACTTTTAAATAATTTGAATTTATCTATAATTTTCACATTTTTTGTTTTTTCCATTTCTTTTATTATTTCTGGCAGGACAAATTTTTCTTTATTAAATCCCTTTGGAATAAGCTCAGTTATTTTTTTATTTAAAATAGATTTATCATACCCCAGTTGTTTTATAACATAATCATTAATATACTCAATTTTTAAATCTTTTGATAAAACTCCAACTCCATAAGGTAGGTATCTTAAAATGGTATCAAGAAATGTTTTTTCTGCATTGAGCTTTTCATTTAAATCTTTTATTGTATCAACCATTTCATTTGAGAATTTTCCAATTTCATAAATTTCTCTAAAATTTAATAAATTAAGGTCAATTTTTTTATAAGAATATGGGACATTTTTAATAAAATTAATTAATTTTTCAAATTGAGATGTTATTTTATTACGAAAATCTCTAAAAAATAATATAAAAATAAAAATTCCAGAAAAAATAGTAAAAAAGATTACAATTATTTGAAAAATAAAATTTCTGGTTAATTCAGACTTAACCTTATGAAAGCTTAAAAGAACCATATATTTATTAAACCAAGTAAAGACTTTCCATTTGTTTTGAAAAATTTCCTCCATGTAGAAAATATATCTGATTTTTCCACAGAAAATTTCTTGAAATTTATTTGTTTTTGTAATTTTACTTATCTTTTCTAATAAATTTGAACACTGAATATTTGAATTGAAAATAATTCTATTATTACTATCAAGAATTATCATTCCCGTATCAGGTGGTAAATTAATCTTTTCAATTCTTTTTAAAAATTTTCTATCAAACTCTTTATTAAAATCTTCAAGATAAAATCCAGTAATTATTATCCATTTAAATTTTGGAAAATATATACCTGTAATAATGCGGGAGTATTCTTCCTCTGGATTTAAAATATACTTCCATGGAACAATGTAAAAAGCTGGTTTTCCATTTTCAATTTTTTTTATTATCATTTTTAAAAAAGTAGAAATATCATTGTCATTCAAACTTATATCAAAGACAATTTTTCCTTCTGGCGTAAATATTGAATAAAAACCTTTGCCATTGTCAAATC
>CAZQKL010000198.1:0-2602 GCA_964593895.1 uncultured bacterium | reverse complement strand
TATTGGGGATTAATAGGTTTTATTTCAACATACAGAGAAAAGAGAAAAATAAAAGAAGCTTTTGACAAGTATGTTCCTTCAGCGGTTGTAAATGAAGTTCTTAAAAATCCACAGTTATTAAAACTTGGTGGTGAAAAAAGAGAACTTACTGTATTATTTTCTGATATAAGAGGCTTTACATCCTTGTCTGAAAATCTTGAACCAGAAAAACTTGTTTTCCTTTTAAATGAATATTTAACTGAAATGACTGAAAAAGTATTTAAAAACAATGGATTACTTGATAAATTTATTGGTGATGCAGTAATGGCAATTTTCGGAGCTCCATTACCACAAGAAAATCATGCTCATCTTGCATGTAAAACTGCCCTTGATATGGTTAATTCTCTTAGTAAAGTTGGAGTCATCTGGAAAAAGTATGGCCTGAATCCACCAAAAATAGGAATAGGAATAAATACAGGATTTATGGTTGTTGGTAATATGGGCTCTTTTCAGAGATTTGATTATACTGTTATTGGAGATGAAGTTAATCTTGCATCAAGATTAGAAGGGTTAAATAAAGTTTATGGAACTACTATTATTGTGGGTGAAAACACATACAATAAAGTTAAAAATGATTATCTTTTTAGAGAACTTGATTTTGTAAAAGTTAAAGGTAAAGCAAAACCAGTTAGAATTTATGAACTTCTTGTTAAGCAGGAGGAGAATGAAAAAGTAAAAAAGATTATCTCATTATTTTCTGAAGGACTGAATTATTATAGAGAAGGGAAATGGGATAAGGCAGTTGATAAGTTTAAAAAAATTGTTGAAATAGATAATAATGATGCTCCTTCCAGAGTTTTTATTGAGAGATGTGAAATATTAATGAATAATCCTCCGTCATCCTGGGATGGAGTTTGGACTATGACAACAAAATAAATAAAAAGGGAGAAAATTGTGAAAGTAAAAATTTTTATTTTAATTCTTCTATTTTATATATCAAATTTAACACTTATTAAAGCTTCAGATGATAAAGCTGGAAGGATTATTTTTGTAAAAGGAGATGTAAAGTATTCCATTAATCAAATTGAGTGGAAACAGGTAAAAATACTTCAATATCTTCCAGAAGGTGCATGTATTAAGGTTTCTAAAAAAAGTGAAGTAGCATTAATTTTAAAAGATAGGTCCCAGATTAGATTAAAGGAAGGAACTATTTTTTGTATCAAAAAATCTGGAAGTTCTCCAGAAGAGAAGATATTTAAAAGAGGGCTTTTATTTCTTAAAAAAGGAGCTTTATGGTTTAGAAATAAGAGAAAAGTGCCAAAACCAGTAATAGAAACTCCTGTTGTTACTGCAAGTATCAGAGGAACTGAAATGGCAATTAATGTGGATAAAAAAAGAAATACTGAAATTGTTGCTCTTGAAGGGATTATTTTATGTTCAAATGAAAAAAATAAAATTGTAATTACCCGGGGAGAGGAAGCAAAAATTGATAGATATAAAAACATTCAAATAGTAAAACTTATAAGACCTGAAAATAAAGTTCAATGGCTTTTAATTACACCTGATATTGTTGGACCAGCTGATATGATGGTAAAAGGTAAAGATAAAAAGGCGATAGAACTTGCAAAAAAAGGTATGAGATTGCTTGCAAATAATGAGCAGGACAAAGCTTTAAAAATCATTAAAAAAGCTTTAAGGATTTCTCCAAATAGAGCATCAATAAATGTTGCAATGGCAACAATTTTACAAAGTTATGGTAAATTTGAAAAAGCTTTAATGTATGCTAATAAAGCTTTAACACTTGATAAAAAGTCTTTACCAGCACTTTTAAGATATGTTGAGATTCTTCTCGGTTTAAATGAAATAAAAAAAGCAGAAAATTTAATTTCAAAATTTGAAGGAAATAAGAATGACCCAAGAGTTTTTCTTTTACTTGGATATATAGATTTAATAAAATATAAACCATTTGAAGCAATTGAAAATTTTAAAAATGCAATTAAGTTAAAACCAGATTTTTCAGAAGCTTA
Source organism: uncultured bacterium (assembly GCA_964593895.1). Taxonomy (GTDB): domain Bacteria; phylum DYJV01; class DYJV01; order DYJV01; family JALVYZ01; genus CAZQKL01. The sequence goes on along the minus strand of CAZQKL010000198.1, from coordinate 596 downwards.
TTTAGGACTTGGGCTTGCTGAATATTATATAGGGGAAGTTAAAAAAGGATTAGCACATATGGAATATGCTTCATTACTAAATCCTTTATCTGCGTATCCTCATTATTATCTTGGAAAAGCAATTTATGGCATTGGAGAAAGAAAAAATGCAATTGTTGAATTAAAAAGAGCAATCCAACTTGATAAAAATGACCCTACTCCATATGTCTACTTATCAACTATTTATACAGATATGTTTATGCCTGGAAAGGCAATAATTTCTCTTCAAAAAGCTATAAAACTTAATAATAATAAACTTGCTACTCGTTCAAGATTTTTACTTGACGCTGATAGAGCTACAAAGAATGTTAGTTTATCATGGGCATTATCAACAATGGGGTTAAATGAATGGGCTAAGGCAATTGGAGATGAAGCAATCTGGTTTAATCCTTCTGATAGCTCTGCATATCTTTTTAGAGCAACTCAATCTGTTAGTGAAAGAAACATTAATCCTGCAAGTCTTGGGGATTTTACAAGAGCAAAATTACTTCAACCTGTTAATGAAAACACATACATTACTTATACTGAATATCAAAGTTTACTTGAAAAACCTGAAA
>CAZQKL010000197.1:0-2627 GCA_964593895.1 uncultured bacterium | reverse complement strand
TATTTAATACAGATTTATTAATCCTTTTAAGTCATATTGATGGTTTTTATAGTTCAAATCCTAAGTTGGATAAAAATGCAAAATTAATTGTTAGTGTTAAGAATATTGATGAGAATTTAAAAAAACTTGCAACTTCCACTCCAAGTAGGCTTGGAACAGGAGGAATGCTTTCCAAAATTGAAGCATGTGACCGTGCGACAACTCTTGGAATTCCAGTAATTATTGCAAATGGAAAGAATAAAGATGTTATAAAAAAAATTTTAAATGGTGAAATTATAGGCACATTTTTTTATCCAAAGAAAAATAGATTAAAATCAAGAAAATATTGGTTAAGATATTCAACAAGAAGTAGAGGTGAGGTAATAATTGATAATGGAGCGAAAAAAGCAATTATTGAAGCTGGAAAAAGCCTCCTTCCTATTGGAATAGTTGAAGTAAGAGGAAATTTTTCTGAAGGAGATGTTGTAAATATTTTAGATGAAAATGGAAATCTTTTAGGAAAAGGGATTACATACTATTCAAAGGAAGACCTTGAGAAGATAAAAAGAAAAGAATCTAAAAAAATTAGAGAGATTCTTGGGTATAAAATATCAGATGAAGCAATTCATAGAAATAACATGGTAATTTTTGAAAAAAATTGTTGACAAAAAAATTTTTGTATGCAATATATGTAATGAAATGAAAGGGTGCATCACTACCGTGGACAGATTTTTTAACTTTTACTTTTATTTTTACTCAATAATCTGCCCACGGTAGGGGTGCATCCTTAGGCGTATAAAAGCCGTGGGCAGGAAAAAATCCTGTCCACGGCTTTTTTTTTTGGAAAAAATAAATAAGGAGGGGAAAAATGATTATCTTGATGAAGCCTGAAGCAAAGCTTGAAGAAGTAACATCTCTAATTGAAATGATTAAAAATCTCAATGCAGAACCTATCTATGTTAACAATGAAAATGCTATTTGTGTAGTTCCAAATTCTCAGGAAGTTGAGCTCTCTCAAGAAATTTTAAAAGCTCTTCCTTGCGTTGAAAAAATAGTTTATGACCCAAATTACTCTAAAGTTGTTTAAGAAGGCACCTTTTGGTGCCTTCATTTTAATCTGGATTTTTCCTTAAAAATGTTGGAATTTTAAATATTTCTTCATCAATGTCTGTATCAAATGTTGAGTTTGAAACTCTTTTAAATCTCTTTTTATCAGGATTGAATTTAATTCTTTCAGCTTCTGTAAAAGTTTCTCTATCAAATCCTGTTGCAATTATTGTTACTCTTATCTCATCTTTTAGGTTATCATCAAATTTTACTCCAAAAATTATGTTTGCATCTTCATGAGCTTCCTCTCTAATTTTACTACAAGCTTCATCAATTTCAGAAGCTGTCATATCACTTGAACCTGTAATATTAATTAGAATTCCTCTTGCTCCCTGAATTGAAATGTCTTCAAGAAGTGGGCTTGAAATTGCCATTGAAGTTGCTTCCATTGCTCTATTTTCTCCAGTTGCAGAACCAATGCCCATTAGAGCCATCCCAGTTTCACTCATAACTGATTTAACATCAGCAAAATCAAGTTGAATGTATGCATCCTGAGTTATAAGGTCAGATATTCCTCTAACCGCATTAACAAGAACTTTGTCAACCATTTTAAATGAATCCTTTAATGAAAGATTTTTCCCACAAATTGATAAAATTCTCTGATTAGGAATAATTATGAGTGCGTCAACAAATTTTTTTAATTCTTCAATCCCTCTTTCTGCTTGAAGCATTCTTCTTTTTCCTTCAAACATAAAAGGTTTTGTAACAACCGCTACAGTTAAAATACCAAGCTCTTTTGCAAGATTTGCAATAACGGGAGCAGCACCAGTCCCAGTGCCTCCACCCATGCCTGCTGTAATAAAAAGCATATCTGCTCCTTGGATTATTTCTCTTATTTTGTCTGAATCTTCTAAAGCTGCATTTCTCCCAATTTCTGGATTTGCACCTGCTCCAAGCCCTTTTGTAAGCTTTGCTCCAATCTGAATTTTTATTGGAGCTTTATTGTTCATCAAATCTTTGGCATCAGTATTTGCAACTATAAACTCAACACCTTCAACCTTCTCTTCAATCATTGTATTTATAGTATTCCCTCCCCCGCCACCAACACCAATTACTTTTATCTTTGCTTCAAGCTTTTCAAAATCATCAAATTCAAATTTTCCAATATTTTCTGCCATATATATCCCCCCTTATTTATTTAAAAAAAATCTTTAAACCAATCTTTCAATTTTCCAAAAACATTATTTAAACCAAAAGAAGATGATTTAAATGATGAATACCTTGGTATATTTTTCGCACCAAATAGGAGTAAACCAACGCCTGTTGAATATTCTGGTCCATTAACAAGGTCAGTCAATCCCCCCACTCCTTTTGGAAATCCTCTACGAACTGGCATCTCAAATACTGTCTCAGCAAGCTCAACAATCCCATCCATACTTACACTTCCTCCAGTTAAAACTATTCCAGATGCAAGAGAATCAAAAATTCCACTTTTAAAAATTTCTCTTTTTACAAGCATAAACAATTCTTCAACTCTTGGTTCAATTATTTCACAAAGAAGAGTTTTTGGAATTTCCTGTGAAGGTCTTCCACCAATACCA
>CAZQKL010000196.1:0-2631 GCA_964593895.1 uncultured bacterium | reverse complement strand
GAGAAATAGATGGATATGAGGTTATAAAAAGGTTGAGAAAGAGAAATAGAAAAATTCCAATAATTATTTTAAGTGCAAAAAGGTCAGTTAGCGATAAAGTTAAGGGACTTTTAACTGGAAGTGATGATTATTTAACTAAACCCTTTAATTTTGAAGAATTATATGCAAGAGTAATAGCAATTTTAAGGAGAACAAATCTTGAAGAAAACCCAACAGAATTAACCTGCAATGACCTGAAGTTAAATTTAATAACAAGAAAAGTAATTAGAGATAAAAAAGAAATTTATCTTAAACCAAAAGAATTCACTCTGCTGGAATATCTTTTAAGGAATAAAAATCGCATTGTTACAAGGACAATGATATTAGAACATATATGGGATTTTAATTTTGACCCCCAAACCAATGTTGTAGATGTATTGGTTCACAGGTTAAGAAATAAAATTGACAGGGGATTTGAAAAAAAACTTATTCATACTGTTCGTGGAATGGGTTATGTTATTAAATGCAATAAAGAAGATTAAGCTTTTTACAACTACATTAAAATTTAAAATCATATTCTGGTATATTGTAATTTTTACAACAAGTAGTGCTGTTATTTTTCTGCTATCATACTATTTTTTAAATAATTCAATTGTAAAAAAAGAGAAAAAAGAACTTGCAGATATGGTAAATCAATATAAAATATTGTATGAAACTAAAAATTTTTCTCTACTAAAAAATAGAGTTTATGCACCAGAGGTTAAGTATAATTATTTTGTAATTATTGAAGATAAAGGGAAAATTATTTTAAAAAATATTCCCAAAAACTGGAATGATAGATTTTTTAATTATAAAAAACTGTTAGATTCAGAAAAAGTAAAATTTATAAAAGTTAAATCTGAAGATGATCCTGATGATTACTTTAATGTTGCTTACATGAAATATGGAGATAAATTATTTGCAGTTGGCGAAATTTTTGAAGAACTTGATGATTTACTTGAAAATTTTATGGATGTATCTTTAATTTTATTTTCAATAATTCTGATAATTGGAATTTTAGGAGGATATATCATTACAAATAGATTAATTTCTCCAATTGATACTGTAATCACAACAATGGATAAAATTGCAGCAAGTAGAGATTTTTCAATTAGAATAAATAAGAATATAACTACAGCTTTAGAACTTAACAGATTAATTGAAATTTTTAATTTGATGCTGGAGAGAATTGATAAACTTGTAAATGGGATGAAAACTTCATTGGATTATGTTGCGCATGATTTAAAAACACCAATTACCCGATTAAAAAATAGAGCATACTCAATTTTAATTGAAAAGCACCCAAAAATAGAAAATTGCAAAGAAGCATTAATAAAAGCAATAGAGGAAAGTGAAGAAATAATAAAAATGCTTGATTCTATTATGACTTTATCAGAAGCAGAGGCTGGTTCATCAGTTTTAAATCTTGAAAAAATTGATTTAAGAAAAATTATTGATGAAATTGTTGAAATTTATGAATTTATAGCTTAAGAGAAGAAAATATCAATCAAAAAAATTTTTAAAGGCAATTCTATTATAATTGGAGATAAGCATCTAATTGGAAGAGCAATTGCAAATCTTTTAGATAATGCAATAAAATATAGTTATGAAAATGGTGAAATAATTTGTTCTTTAGAGGAAGATAAAAATCACATTTTTGTAAAAATAATTGACAATGGTATTGGAATTGATGAAAGTGAAATAGAAAAAATTTTTGATAGACTTTATAGAGGGGATAAAAGTAGACAAACAAAAGGCCATGGACTGGGATTAACACTTGTTAAAGCAATAGTAGAGCTTCATAATGGGAAAATTTCAGTTATTAGTGAAAGAAATAAAGGCTCTACTTTTACAATAAAATTTCCAAAATAAAATCTTACTCTTGATTAGAATTGAAATCTATAATATTAAGAGTTAAAAATTGGGAGAAATTAAATGCCTGAAGTATATGCATTATCAATCAGTAACAAAAAAGGGATCAAAAAAGAAAATGTAAAAAAAGTTTTGATAAAATCTAATTTTGGTATAGTAGGTGATGCTCATGCTGGTTATTGGCATAGACAGGTAAGTTTTCTTGCCATTGAAAGTATAAGAAAGATGCAACAGCTCGGCTTAAATGTTAAATGTGGAGACTTTGCTGAAAATATAACTACTCACGGGATTGAACTATGGAAAATGAAAGTTGGAGAAAGACTCATTATTAACAATATAGAATTTGTAATATCTCAAATTGGAAAAATTTGCCATCAAAGATGTTCCATTTTCTATCAGGCTGGAGATTGTATTATGCCAAAAGAAGGAATTTTTGCCATAACCAAAAGTGATGGTGAAATTCAAATAGGAGATGAAATTAAAAAAGCCCCAAAAATTGGATTAAGTATAGGAATAATCTTGGAGAAAAATAAATCAAACGACATTATAAATTTTATTGAAAAAAAAATAAAAATATCATTTATTCGAGTGGAATTTGCTGATAACACAAATTCCGCAGAAAATTTAATTAAGGATTTTTCAGAGCTACAACAATTTGATGTGATTTTAACAAATTTAGTAAACAATAATTTTCAAAAAGATGAAAATATAATTCATAGATTAAACTATTTAGAAAGAAGG
>CAZQKL010000195.1:0-2633 GCA_964593895.1 uncultured bacterium | reverse complement strand
CTTTCTATATTAAAATTAGAGGGACTTGATTTTTCTATCTCCGAATAATAGAATAAATCAAATAATTTTCCAATCTTGACAAACAACCTCCCAACTGTTAAATTAATTTTAGCAGTCTTTAAAAAAAAGTGCTAACAGGGTGAAAAATGAGATGGAATGAATTAAATGACAGAGCAAAAAATATTTTATTCTGCGTAATAAATGAATTTATAAAAACAGGAGAGCCTGTTGGTTCAAGAACAATATCAAAAAAGTATAATATTAATTTAAGTCCAGCAACAATTAGAAATATTATGGCTGACCTTGAAGATATGGGACTTTTGACTCAACCCCATACTTCTGCAGGTAGGATTCCAACAAAAGAAGGATTAAAATTTTATGTTAATACAGTTATGGACATATGCAAAGTTCCAGAAATTTTAAAAAATAAAATTGATAATTTTTTCAAATCTTCAGACATGAATTTTCAAAACATATTAAACGATATATCTAATTTTCTCGCTAATATTACAAATTATATTGGAATTGTTGTCTCACCAGATTTAAAAAAACTAAAATTAAAACATATAGAATTTGTTAAATTAAATGAAAGACAAATACTTGTAATTATTGTTAATGAGCTTGGCCAGGTGGAAAATAAAATAATTGACGTTGAGAAAGATGATATTTCTCAAATTCAACTTGATAAATTAAGCCAATACATAAATAATAAGTTTGCAGGTAAAGAGTTACTTGAAATAAAAAATGATATTTTAAAAGAAATAGAATTTTTAAAAAATAATTTTAATTCTAAAATTACTTCAATTATTGATAAATTCACAGAAATAGAATGGAAAGAAAAAGCTGAAAAAGAAGTTATTATTAAAGGGTTAAACAAACTTCTTGAGTCAGATGTGATAAAATCTGATTTTAATCAATTAAAAAAATTCATCAAAATTTTTGAAGAAAAAAGCCAGCTTTTAGACCTTCTTGATAAAACATATAAATCTCCTGGCATACAGATTTATATAGGTTCAAATTTTCCTTATTTAGAGGATATGAGTATTATTACATCGCCTTACTATAAAGGAGATACAATTTTAGGCTCAATTGGAATAATTGGACCACTGAGAATGAATTATCAACAGATAATTCCACTTGTTGATTATACTTCAAAAATAATAAGTTCATTGCTTGAAGATAATTAGGTTGGTGAGGTTGGTGAATAGGTGGATGGGTAAAAGGGGAAATGGGTGAATGGGAGAATGAGAGAATGAGGTAATGAGGTAATGAGGTAATGAGGAAATGGGTTGTTGAGGTGATGAGGAGACGGGAAGATGGGAGAATGGGAAAATAATAAAAGAAAAAATCTTATAACCTCATTTCCCCATATCCTCATATACCCATATACTATTAAAAAATGAAGGAGGATGATAAATGGCAGAAAAGGGAAAGGAAAAAGAAAAGGAGAAAAAAAATTTTGAAGAGGAGATTGAAAAATTAAAAAAAGAGCTTAAAGATAAAGAGAAAGAGATTGAAGAATTAAAGGATAAATATTTAAGAGCTTATGCTGAAATGGAAAATATGAAAAAAAGGCTTGAAAAAGAGAAGAAAGAAGCAATTGAATATGCTAATGAAACATTATTAAAAGAGATACTACCTTTTATAGATAACATAGAAAGAGCAATTGAACATGCAAATGAAAAATCTAAATTAGAAGATTTTATAAAAGGAATAGAGCTCACACTTAATAATTTATTAAAAACCCTTGAAAAATTTGGAGTAAAACCAGTTGAGGCAAAAAATAAACCTTTTGATCCAAATTATCATGAAGCAATGAGTGTAGTTGAAACTGAAGATACAGAACCTAACATTGTAGTAGAGGAAATGCAAAAAGGTTATATATTTAAAAATAGATTATTGAGACCATCATTAGTATCAGTATCAAAAAAACCAGAAAAAAATGAATAAAATTTATTGACAATATATAAAGGTTAACTAAATTATATTTTGACAATAATAAAACTAAAAAGGAGGATAAAATGGCAAAGGCAATCGGAATAGATTTAGGAACTACAAACTCCTGCGTTGCTGTAATGGAGGGTGGAGAGCCAAAAGTAATTATTAATGCAGAAGGCTCAAGAATTACTCCATCTGTTGTAGCTTTTACAGACAAAGGAGAGAGGCTTGTTGGTCAACTTGCTAAAAGGCAGGCAATAACAAATCCTAAAAATACAATATTTGCAGTAAAAAGATTAATTGGAAGAAAATATAATGATCCTCAAGTTGAAAAAGCAAAAAAAATTTTACCATATGAAATTATTCAGGCTCCAAATGGTGATGCATGGGTTAGAGTTGAAGGAAAAGATTACAGTCCGCAACAGATATCAGCTTTTATTTTGCAAAAAATGAAACAAACAGCAGAAGAATATCTGGGAGAAACAGTTACTGATGCTGTAATTACAGTTCCTGCATACTTTAATGATGCACAGAGACAGGCTACAAAAGATGCTGGTAGAATTGCAGGATTGAATGTATTAAGAATTATAAATGAACCTACTGCTGCAGCTTTAGCTTATGGTCTTGATAAAAAGAAAAATGAGAAAATTGCAGTATTTGACCTTGGTGGAGGGACATTTGATATTTCAATTCTT
>CAZQKL010000194.1:0-2647 GCA_964593895.1 uncultured bacterium | reverse complement strand
CAAAAAGACCAAAAAAATAGAGGTATAAAATGGCAAGAAGAAAAAGAGCTCAAAAAAGGAAAATTTTGCCTGACCCAAAATATAAAGATGTATTGGTTGCAAAATTTATAAATAGATTAATGATTGATGGCAAAAAAAGTCTTGCTGAAAGAATTTTTTATAAAAGTATGGAATTAATTGAAGAAAAGTTAAATGAAAATCCACTGCAGGTTTTTAAAAAAGCTCTTGAAAATGTAAGGCCATATCTTGAAGTTAGAGCAAGAAGAGTAGGTGGTGCAACATATCAGGTTCCAGTTGAAGTTCCTGAAGATAGAAGTTATTCTCTTGCTATAAGATGGCTTGTTTTGAGTGCAAGAGAAAGGAAAGAATATACAATGATTGAAAGGCTTGCTAATGAAATAATTGATGCTTATCATGAAAGAGGTGGCGCAATAAAGAAGAAAGAAGATACTCACAGAATGGCTGAAGCAAATAGGGCTTTTGCTCATTATAGATGGTAAAGGAGGGTTAGAAGTTGCCTAGACAGGTTCCATTGGAAAGATGTAGAAACATTGGAATAATGGCTCATATTGATGCTGGAAAAACTACAACCACTGAGAGAATTCTCTATTATACTGGGATTACATATAAAATTGGTGAAGTTCATGAAGGCACTGCTACTATGGATTTTATGGAGCAGGAGCAGGAAAGAGGAATTACAATCACCAGTGCAGCAACAACATGTTTTTGGAAAAATCATAGAATAAATATAATTGATACCCCAGGCCATGTTGATTTTACAATAGAAGTAGAAAGGTCATTAAGAGTTTTAGATGGAGCAATTGCAGTATTTTGTGCTGTTGGAGGAGTTGAACCTCAATCTGAAACAGTTTGGCGTCAAGCTGATAAATATGGTGTTCCAAAAATAGCTTTTGTAAATAAAATGGATAGAGTAGGTGCTGATTATGAAGGTGTAATGAAGCAGATGGTTGAAAGACTTGGAGCAAATCCTGTTGCTCTGCAGGTTCCTATTGGAAAAGAGGATAAATTTAAAGGTGTAATTGATATTATAAGAAGAAAAGCTTTATATTTTGATGAAGCGTCAAAAGGGGCAAAAGTTATAGAAGAAGAAATTCCAGAAGAGTATAAAGATGAAGTTGAAGCAAAAAGAGAAGCTCTTTTGGAAAAATTATCTGAGTTTGATGATGATTTTGCTGAAAAATATCTTGAAGGTGAAGAAATTAGCGAACAGGAAATAAAAAAATTATTGAGAAAATTAACAATAGAAATGAAACTTGTCCCAGTTCTTTGTGGTTCAGCTTTTAAAAATAAAGGTATTCAACCATTACTTGATGCAGTGGTTGATTATCTTCCATCTCCAATAGATATCCCTGCTGTAAAAGGTATTGACCCAGAAACAGGTGAAGAGATTTATAGAGAAACAGATGATAATGCTCCATTTTCAGCTTTAGCTTTTAAAATAATGACAGACCCATATGTTGGTCAATTAACATTTTTAAGAGTTTATTCTGGTCATATGTCAAGTGGAAATGTTGTTTTAAATCCAAGAAAAGGGAAAACTGAAAGAATTGGAAGATTATTGAAAATGCATGCTAATAAAAGGGAAGAGATTAAAGAGATTTATGCAGGAGATATATGTGCAGCAGTTGGATTAAAAAATACTTATACTGGTGATACTTTATGTGACCCAAAAAATCCAATTATTTTAGAATCTATGGAATTTCCAGCTCCAGTTATTTCAATAGCAATTGAAGCAAAAACAAAGAATGACCAAGAAAAATTATCAATGGCTTTAAATAAACTTGCTCTTGAAGACCCATCTTTTTCAGTAAGAATTGATGAGGAAACTGGTCAAACAATTATTTCTGGAATGGGAGAACTTCATCTTGAAATAATTGTGGATAGATTAAAAAGAGAATTTAAAGTTGATTGTAATGTTGGTAAACCTCAGGTTGCATACAAAGAAACAATAACAAAATCAACAAAAGTTGAAGGTAAGTATATCAAGCAATCAGGTGGAAGAGGTCAATATGGACATGTTTGGCTTGAAATAGAACCAAATGAAAGAGGAAAAGGTTTTGAATTTATAAATAAAATTACAGGTGGAGTAATTCCTAAAGAGTATATACCAGCTGTTGAAGCTGGAGTAAAAGAAGCAATGGAAAGAGGTGTTATTGCAGGATATCCAGTTGTAGATGTAAAGGTAACTTTATTTGATGGTTCTTATCATGAAGTGGACTCATCTGAAATGGCTTTTAAGATAGCTGCTTCTCAGGCATTTCAAGAAGGTGCTAAAAAGTGTAATCCAATTTTACTTGAACCAATAATGAAAGTGGAAGTAACAACTCCAGAAGAATATATGGGTGATGTTATTGGGGATTTAAATAGTAGGAGAGCAAAAATACAGGGAATGGATGTGAGAGGAAATGTTAGAGTTATTAGAGCAGAAGTTCCTCTTGCAACAATGTTTGGTTATTCTACTGATTTAAGAAGTATAACTCAAGGTAGAGGCACATTTACAATGCAGTTTTCACATTATGAACCTTTGCCTCAAAATGTAGCTGAAGAAATTATTAAAAACAAACAATAATTTGGAGGGAGCAAATGTCAAAGCAAAAGTTTGAGAGGACCAAGCCTCATGTAAATA
>CAZQKL010000193.1:0-2650 GCA_964593895.1 uncultured bacterium | reverse complement strand
CCTGTTTTATCAAAAACAACAGTTGTAATTTTTCTTGAATTTTCAAAAGCAGTCCTGTTTCTAATTAAAAGCCCATTTTTAGCGCAAAGTGAAGTTGAAACTGCATTTACAAGAGGGATAGCAAGGCCAAGCGCATGAGGACATGCAATTACCATTACAGTTGCCATTCTTTCAATGGCAAATTCAAGCCCATTGCCGCTGAAATACCATATTGCAAATGTTAAACCGCCAGCTGAAATTGAAATTATTGTAAGCCATTTTGCAGCAACATCAGCAAGTTTTTCAGTTTTGGACTTTGTCTCCTGAGCCTGTTTAACAAGGTCAATTACTTTTGCAAGATAAGATTCTTCTCCTGTTCCTGTAATTTCAATTGTAATTGTTGAATCTCCGTTAATTGAACCGCCAATAACTTTATCTCCTTTATTTTTCAATACAGGTTTTGACTCTCCTGTGAGCATTGACTCATCAATATAAGTGCTACCTTCAATTATAATTCCATCAGCAGGAATTTTCTCTCCTGCTTTTACAAGCACTTTATCGCCTTTTTTCAACTCGCTAATTTGAACATCTAAAATATCTTTTCCTTTAATAACATGAGCAGTATGTGGCATAAGCTCTGCTAATTTTTCAAGGGCATTTGATGCACCAAGAACTGATTTCATCTCAATATAATGACCAAGTAGCATTATATCAATAAGTGTTGCAAGCTCCCAGAAAAATACTTTGCCTTTCAGTCCAAACACAACTGCTGCACTGTAGAAGTATGCTACAGATATAGCAATTGCAATTAGTGTCATCATTCCAGGGTGTTTTTTCTTCATCTCATCAATAAAGCCTTTTAAGAAAGGATAACCACCCCAGAAAAATATAAAAGATGAAAGAATAAACAGAATGTAAGTATCTCCAGGAAATGAAATTGAAAATCTAAAAATTTTCTGAATAAGGGGGGATAGTGCCAGAACAGGTAAGGTAACAATTAAAGAGATGAAAAATCTCTTTTTAAAATCTTCAAGCATCATTTTATGATGGTCGTGATGATTATGACCTGAATGAGATTTATCTTTGTGTGAGTGATGAGTATGCTGGTTGTGCTTATCACCTGCTTTATTATGGTGTTCATGCTTCATTTCCATGATTTTTCCTTTCTTTTTAAGTTAAATATCTTTTTTCATTTCTTCAAATTCTTCTTTTGTAATTTCACCTTTTGCATATCTTTTTTTTAATATGTCAAGTGCTGTTTCTTTATTGCCATGATTTGAAGTGTCATGGCAAGTAAAGTTTGTTCCTTTTTTCCCAAATATCATAAATAAAATCACAATGCAAATTATTATGAAAATTAAAGGGAAAAACCACATTCCCCCAAACATCCATCCATGAAATCCGTGCCACATTTTTCTCTCCTTCCTAAAAAACAAGGCAGAGATTTTCTCTGCCTTGTACTTATCTTCTGTAATTTCTCATTCTACTATTATTCATCCTATTATTATAAGGCATATTATCTCTGTTATCCATCTCATTATCATATTGCATATTTCCCCTGTTGTCATTCATCCTCATATTATCATCTCTAAAATTTTCATCATCCATATTATCCATGCCTCTACCCTTCATATTATTCCTTTCATTCATATACTTTTTGTAATTCTTATTAATGTCAGCTCCTTTTAACTTTAATGTAATATTATCAGTCCCATTATTTGTATTTAATTCAAGGTCAATCCAGTATATTTCCTGACCAACCTGTACGCAAGGTATATGCAGTGTTTTTGTTAAAAAGTTATAGGTAGCCACACAACTATAAGAAGTATCTTGTTCATTTCCTGTTAGGAAATCTGTATCATTGTCATTTCCATGAGCAAATAATCCAGTTGTCATTAATCCAATAATCATTGTCATTACTATTTTTTTCATTTTTTACCTCCCTTTTTAATGGTTCATCATGTTATTCATGCCAGGGCACATCATATCATTATGCATATTATGCATGTTTTGTCTCATCCCATTTCTCATACCACCGTTCATCATTCCATGATTTCTCATATACTGCATCCATACAGGAAAACCTTTATCATCTCTCAATTTTACTACAGAACCATTAGCAAGTTGAATTTCCTTTGCAACATAATAACTTTGTCCATTAACATTAACATCATACGCCTTTACTGAAATTTCTTCTCCATTTGCAGGTAGATTAATATTCTGTCTGTTCCAATACCACATTGGACCAAATCCGTAGACAACAACATTTTTAGATGAAGTTTCCAGTGTTATTGAACCACAACCTCTCATACAACCATAACCATACATGTAATTTTGCATAACTTTGCCTTTAAGTTGAACAATTTTACTATGACTTAAAATTGTTGGCATAAAGGGACCCATTGCCCAGGCTGATGCTATCAACATTAAAACTCCCAATCCTCCTAAAAATAGTTTTTTCTTCATCTTTTCCTCCTTTTTGTGTTTGTTAATTATAATATTGCACTATGCATGCCAAAATCAAAGTAAGTAATATCAAGGAAAGAGATATTTGAATCCGACAATTTTGGTAGGAAATTCGACAAATTTGTCGATAGTAACTATTTATTTCTCAATAATCTCTTTTTTAAAAACAGCTTCTTTTTTAATGGTATTTACAAGTTTTTGAAGT
>CAZQKL010000192.1:0-2658 GCA_964593895.1 uncultured bacterium | reverse complement strand
TTGAAACAAAGGATAAAATTTACATAATGGAATTTAAATGCAATCAGAGTGCAGAAAAAGCAATTTCTCAGATAAAGGCGAAGAAATATTATGAGCCATTTTTGGGCAAAGGAAAAGAAATAATTTTACTTGGAATAAATTTTAGCTCAGAGACAAGGAATATTGTTGAATACAAAGCTGAGATAATTAAAAAGATTTAAAAAGAAAGGGGAGAGTGATGGGACTTGAACCCATGACACCTGGAGCCACAGTCCAGCGCTCTACCAACTGAGCTACACTCTCCACACATTTATTTTTATAATATATTTTCTTCTTAATGTCAATGAGATTAAACATCATACATTGTCCATATTCCACATGGACAAACTGCTTCACAAAAACCACATCCAATACATTTGTTATCATCAACTACATATTCAAAACTTCCATCATCTTTCTCAACTCTTGAAATAGCCTGTTCAAAGCAAGTTAGTTCGCAAATATGACAATCTCTACAAAATCCACAACTCATACATCTGTCAGCTTCCTGTTCTGGGCTTTCTCCACTAATTTTTGTTTTTTCATAATATTGCCATTTTATTTTATCGTAAGGGATAACATCTCTATTATCCCAACAAAATTCCTTTTTCTGCAATTCTGAATGTATATAATGAGCAACTTTTCTTCCCCATCCGATAGCATCAGTTAATAAACCTTCTTTTATAACATCACCAATAGCATATAAATTTTCATATCCAAATTTACCAAATTCATTAACTTTTATAAAACCTTTTTGGTCCAAAAATTCAATTTCAGGTTCTTCTCCAATTGAAATCATTACAAAATCAAAATCTTCAACTTCTCCATCTGTGTAATAAATTTTCCCTTCATTTTTATCATATTTTTTCACAAATTTGGGCCAAATAATTTTTACTCCAGATTTTAAAGCTTCTTCATGTTCTTTACCCCAGCTTCTTGGTTTTCTTCTAGCAATTGCAATTACTTCTCTTGCTCCAAGTTTTAAAGCTTGCATGCATGCATCCATACCAGTTCTACCAGCTCCAATTACTGCAACCTTTTTATCTTTTAAATCAATTGGTTCTCCTGTGTTTATTTCTCTAAGAAATTCAATTGCTGGAGTAACATTTTCAATACCTTCAAAATCAAGGAGTTTTGGTTTATATGCTCCTACTGCAACAACAATTTTATTAAATTCCTTTTTAATTTCTTCAAATTTATCTTTATCAATTTTTATCCCAAGATTAATATTTATTCCAAGTGAAAGGATTTTTTCAATTTCTTTTTTAAATGTTTCATAATCATACCTATTTTTAGGAATACAGTATTCTATTTTCCCACCAAGTTTTTTATCTTTTTCAAAAATCGTTACTTTATATCCCAAAATTCTTAAATGATATGCACAAGATAAACCAGCAGGACCCCCCCCAATAATTGCAATTTTTTCAGGATAATCAGCTTTAATTTTAGGTAATTCACCATCTTTACTAATTCTTCCCAAATACGCAATATCAACAGGTTCTTTTAATAATTCATTTCTTGAACATACATCCATACAAGGATTAGGACATAAATGACCACATACAGTTACTGGAAATGGTGAATATTCATAAATTAAATTTACCGCTTCTTTTAATTTTCCTTCCCTAATTAAATAAGCTCTTTTTTGTGTTGGGATACCAATTGGGCATTTATATGCACAAGGAGCATTAAATTTTTCATTTTCCCATTTTGGAATTCTTCTCCTATATTCTCCAGTTACAATATAAGGAAGAACAACTTCATCAACTTCCATTATATCTCCAAAAATTCCTCCATCTCCAACTTCTTTTTCCCATATATTTTTTCTGAAATAGTGCATACTCATTGGAGGTTTATTCATCTCTGCTCTTTCTTCAGGGGTAAATGGAACCAGTTTCTTCCAATCACCTATATCTTGTGTAAGTTCATCGTAATA
The DNA here is from genome assembly GCA_964593895.1 of uncultured bacterium. GTDB lineage: Bacteria > DYJV01 > DYJV01 > DYJV01 > JALVYZ01 > CAZQKL01. The sequence continues at coordinate 704 of CAZQKL010000192.1, read as the reverse complement.
TTTTTCTTTTTTAATTGCTGTCAAAAATTTCTTCATGTTTTCCACAAGCCATTGCCAATCTTTTTCATCTAAATTTTCACAGTGAACATCTTTTTTACTCCATCCGTAAGCCCTGCCTCTAAAATATATTACTCCTCCCACCATTCCAACACAAGGTCTGTATCCTAAAATGTTGTCAGGATTTCTTGGATTTACTCCACATACAACTGCAATTCCACCTGCTTTAAATTCTGCAAATGAGTCACCAACATCTCTAAAATACCATGATTGAAGTGGTTCAAATCTTGGATTTTGTTTGGTCATAGTATCACATCTTGCTCCTCCACCACCTTGAACGTATAATATACCTTGAGCTCCAGCGTTATGTGCACCATTTGCAACATCACCTAAAACTGTTATTTTTGCTCCTGTATTCAGCCACCCAACATCATCACTGCAAGATGAATGAACAATAATTTCAGTTCCAAAAGTTCCCATACTTCCAAGTCTTTGACCTGGTGCACCAAAAACCTCAACAAGCACATTTTCTTTTTTATAAAAAAGTCTTCCACCTATGCCATGTTGACCATTTGCATATATTTTAAGATGAGTGTAACCTTCTTTTACTCTTTTTTGTATCTCTTCTTCTAAAGCTTTTGAAGTTACTCTTTTTCCATTTTTTACACCATGAATTTCAATAACCTTTGCCATTTATTGCTCCTTGT
>CAZQKL010000191.1:0-2679 GCA_964593895.1 uncultured bacterium | reverse complement strand
TTTTTTCTGGTATTGTTTCAATTTTAATATCATTTAACATTTTTTTTAATTTCCCTTGACAAATAAAATATTGTTTGATAAAAATAAATGGTCAGACCAGCAGACCATTTAAAAATTTTTTATAATACAGGACAAAAAATGTCAAACATTTTTTATTCTTATTGTAAAAACCTTTCTAATACAATTTCCGAAATAACCCGAAAATTATATAAGAGGTCCTGTCATGAAAAAAGATAGTTATGAGAATTTAGTTAAAAACTTTAAATGGGAGATCCCATCAAACTTCAATATTGGCATATCATGTTGTGATAGTCATGATTCTGAAAAAATAGCATTGATATATGAAAATCAAGATGGCAATGTGGAAAAATATTCTTTTGGAAAAATAAAAGAACTTTCAAATAGATTATCAAATTTATTGATTACTCTTGGAATGAAAAAAGGAGATAGATTTGCAATTCTATTAAGTCAACAGCCTGAAACATTAATTGCTCATTTATCAGGATATAGACTGGGATTAATATGTGTTCCTCTTTTTGTATTATTTGGAAAAGATGCACTTGAGTACAGATTGAATAATAGCGAAGCAAAAGTATTGATTTTGAATAAATCAGATGTTGAAAAAATAATTGAAATTAAAGATAATTTGCCATATCTGGAAAAAATTATTGTTGTAGGTGATATTCAGGAAGATGATTTCATTGTAAATTATTATAAATCAATTGAAAAATCATCGTCAGATTTCACTCCTGTTCAAACATCATCTGAAGACCCAGCTCTGATTATTTATACCTCTGGAACAACAGGACCTCCAAAAGGAGCCCTGCATGCCCACAGAACATTGTTAGGACATCTTCCAGGAGTTGAAATATCCCATAACTTTTTCCCTCAAGAAAATGATCTTTTCTGGACTCCAGCTGATTGGGCGTGGATTGGAGGATTATATGATGTATTATTCCCGAGTCTTTATCATGGAATTCCTGTTCTTGCATGTAGAATGAAAAAATTTGATCCTGAATATGCGTTATTTTTAATGGAAAAACATAATGTAAGAAATGTTTTTATGCCTCCAACAGCTTTAAAAATCTTAAGAAATGTTCCAGATATAAAGACTAAATTTAACCTTAAATTAAGAACAATTGCAAGTGGTGGTGAATCTCTTGGCGAAGAAACTTTAAACTGGGGAAAAGAAGAATTTGGAATCATAATAAATGAGTTTTATGGTCAAACTGAGGCTAACATGCTTGTTTCTAATTGTTCTGAAATTATGAAAGTAAAGCCTAATTCAATGGGTAGAGCTGTTCCAGGACATATAGTAAAAGTTATTGATGATAATGGTAATGTATTAGCTCCAGGTGAAATAGGTGAAATTGCAGTTAAAGCTCCAGATCCAGTTATGTTTTTAGAATACTGGAAAAATCCAGAAGCAACAAAAGAAAAATTTATTGGAAACTGGCTCATAACAGGAGATACAGGAAAAGTAGATGAAGAAGGTTATTTCTATTTTCTTGGAAGAAAAGATGATGTAATTTCAAGTGGTGGATATAGAATTGGTCCTTCTGAAATTGAAGATTGTTTAATAAAGCATGAGGCTGTTGCATTATCAGCTGTTATTGGCAAACCAGATAAAATCAGAGGAGAAATTGTTAAGGCTTTTATTGTATTAAAAGATAATTTTTCTCCATCTGAATCATTAAAAAAAGATATTCAAGACTTTGTAAAAAGCAGGCTTGCAGCTCATGAATATCCAAGAGAAATAGAATTTGTAGATTCACTGCCAATGACTCTTACTGGTAAAATTAAGAGAAAAGAACTTAAAATGAGGGAAATTAAAAAATCTGAAGAAGGGAGGTGAAATTTTTTATTTTTAAATTTTTAATTAATAAATTTTAAATGGGAGGGGTGTCATGAAAAGATTTTTTATTTTTTCTTTGATTTTCACATTTATAATTTCATTTGGTTTAACCAATTCTTTTGCAAAAACAAAAAGAGAAAAATTCGGAAAAGATGAGAGACATGAACTCTGGAAAAACAAAAAATTTACAACTTCTAAAAAAGTTTTTCACTGGAGAATGGTTGAAACATGGACAAAAGGAATTTTATTTCACGATGTAGCTCAGCATTTCTGTGATAGTGTAAGAGCTGCAAGTGGTGGAAGACTTGTTATAAAATTATACCAGGCTGGAGCTCTGGTTCCTGCAATGGAAGTATTTGATGCAGTTAGAAAAGGAGTTGTTGAATGTGGACACGATTGGTCAGGATACTGGAAAGGTAAAAATCAGGCATTTGTTTGTTTTGCATCAGTTCCATATGGACTTGATATTGAAGGTTATAATATCTGGCTCTATGCAAGAGATGGATTGAAATTATGGCAGGAATTATATAAGCCATGGGGATTGGTGGTATTCCCATGTGGTAATCCAGGTCAGGAACTTGGTTTATTTTCTAATAAAAAAGCAACAAAAATGGAAGATTTTAAAGGAATGAGAGTAAGAACTGTTGGATGGTATATGGATATTCTAACAAAACTTGGCGCTTCTGTAAGTCCATTACCAGGTGGAGAAGTTTACCTTGCTCTTGAAAGAGGTGTTATTGACGCTGCTGAATTTTCAACTCCTGCAATTGACCTTCCAATGGGATTTCATGAAATTACAAAATATGTAATTGAACCGGGCGTTC
>CAZQKL010000190.1:0-2699 GCA_964593895.1 uncultured bacterium | reverse complement strand
TAATCCAGCTCCTGGAGTTGCCTATAGACAGGAATATGACCCTGGAAATGCAGAAGATATGGGATATATTGTTTCTGTGGGAGAAAATATTTCTGTTCCATATGGAAATTTTAGTAATTGTTTGAAAACACTTGACTGGAGTCCAATGGAGCCTGATGTAATTGAATATAAATATTATGCACCAGGTATTGGATTTATAAAATCTGTCGCGAATACTGGAGAAACAGTAGAACTTGTCTCTATAACTCATTCCAGCGAATAGTTAAATATTGCTCCTCTTTTTAGAGGAGCAATATTCATCTAATCTTCATATTTAATTTGCTATTATCCTTCATTGCAGGAGCTTTGAATGAAGAAAATTTTTTCAATTATTATTATCCTGATTACTATTTTAATAGCTCCTTCTTTTTATGAAATTTACAACGATTTAACTGATAATGAGGGAATTATTCCAATAAACAGAATGAGCAAAAATTTATTAATTAATGAAAAAATAGATTATCCTTTAAAAATAGCAATATTAGGAGATTCAAAGAAGGGGACAAAAGTATTAGAAAAGCTTGTTAACGATGCTAAAAAAAATGGTTGTATTGCTGTATTCCATTTAGGCGATGTTATGCCTTTTTCTAATTATTATTTTTATAAATATTTCTATGAAGAGTTAAAAGAGATGATAAAAAATTATAAAATCCCAATTTTTCTTATTCCCGGTGATCATGACACTTTCAATAATAATGGTAAATATTCAATTAAAAATTTTAAAAATTTTTTCGGAAAAGAAAATGATATTGTAAAAATAAAAGATATTTTGTTTTACTATTTAAATGATTCAGATGGAATTGTTAGCAATGGATTGGTTAGCCGAAATTTAAATAAAAATCATTCAAGAAAATTTTTATTATTTCATATCCCAACAAGAGATTTCAGGAATGGACACCATCATTGTATAAAAGATAAAAAAGTAAGAAAAATGATAGAAAATTTTATTATTGAAAATAAATTTAATGCAGTATTTTCAGCTCATATTCATTCCCATGGCAGGTTTTTTATAAAAAATATTCCATGCTATATAACTGGTGAAGCAGGAGCATATTTAATTTTTAAAAGACCCTACAGTTATTTAATTTTAACTGTTTTTCCAGATGGAAGATTTATAGTTAAAAGAAAAGTTGTCAAATGGGAAATTGGTCTTGATTTTCAGGATTATTTTGAAACCTGGATATTAAAATTAATGGCTTATTCAAATTTTATCAAATACTGGAATTATCTCAATATCTTCTTTTAATTTATCACGAATATCTGGATTAAGCTTTGTTAGAAGAGTAATACCAGCATTTTTAAATCTTTTTTTAAAAAGAATTAAGTTTTTAATATCTTCTTTTTCTATTTTATTTTTATACTTTACTTCAAACGCATTATATTTTTCTCCATTAACATCAACAAAATCTACTTCAACTCCATCTCTTTCTCTCCAGAAGTAGTTAAAATTATTTACAGAAATTACAACATTTTCAACAAGTAAATTGCGTTTCATATCATCATTTAAAATAAATTCATTAAAGGCTGTAACAAAAGATGGTGAAGACATATAAGCTTTTTTTAATTTTTTTTCTGTTCTCATTAAATTTTTTGAAAAATTGTATAAAATTTTAATAAGATATGAATGAGTTAAAGCTTTTATATATTTACTTAAAGTTTTTCTATCAACATTAAAAATGTTTGATAATTTTTCATAATTAATAAGAGTTCCAGGATAGTTGCAGAATGTTTTTACTATTTTAATTAAAATATCTGGTTCTGATATGTTATAAATTACAGGAATATCTTCAAAAATGATTTTCTGGACAAGACTTTTTAAGTAATAGATTAATTCATCTTTTTTTAATTTTAATGTTTCTATAAATTGCCTTTGCCAGTATTTTTCAAATTCCAGTTCCAGTTCTTTTTTAAAAATATTTGGTTTTTCTAATAATTCTTCAGCATCAATAAAATTTAAATATTCACTAAAAAGAAGAGGAGGTAAATAAATTGTAATTTCTCTACCAGCTAAACTTTCAGATGATTTTTTTTTAATAAATAAAGAAGTAGAACCTGAAATAACAAATTTTAAATTTGGATAAAGGTCATAAAAAATTTTAATTTGATTCTGGAAATTATCAAGTTTCTGAATTTCATCAAGAAAGATAAATAATTTTTCTCTTTTCCATTTTATTCCTGTCTGTTTTTCATATTCATAAAGCAAATCTTCAATTTTAATTTTTTCTTCATCAAAAGTAAAGTATAAAATATTCTCTCTTGGTATATTTTTTATTTTTATTAAATAATTAATTGTTTGCAATAAAAGAACAGTTTTTCCAGTTCTTCTCAAACCAGCTAAAATAAGGATAAATTTACTATCAATATTTCTTTTCAAATGATTGATAAATACCCTTTCTTTTTCAAAAGGATAAAAAAAACCGTTTTGCCAGTGTTGGTTGTATAAAATTAAACTAATCATTGGTCATAAAAGTAAAAAATTTGACCATTATATTGGTCATATTTTGAAATAATTTATTCAAACTATAATGTCAAGAGAAAAAATTTAAATTTTCAGAAATAATATTTCGCCTGCACTTTATTTTCATTAATAAAATTTATCATTGTTATTTGATTTTTTTAAATAATTCTGTTAAAATTTAATTATGAAACTAAAAAGACTT
>CAZQKL010000189.1:0-2719 GCA_964593895.1 uncultured bacterium | reverse complement strand
GTGACTCTTTTTATGTTTCTTGCTGGTATAAATTTTAAAATTCATTATCTCATCATAATAAAACGAAGTTTTACAAAAGAGATATTAAATAATGAAACATTGTTTTATTTGAAATTAACTATGTATTGCATTGCTTTCTTTACTTTTTTTAATATATTAACCAGAACTTATTCAGATTTTTTCTCTTCATTAAGGTATTCTGCTTTTCAGGTAGTATCAATCTTAACCACAACTGGATTTGGAACAGCTGATTATGAAAAATGGCATCCTCTGTTGCAATTTTTACTTGTTCTTTTAATGCTTGTTGGAGGTTGCGCTGGTTCCACAGGTGGTGGAATAAAAAACATTAGAATATTAATTTTTTTTAAATACACATTTAATCAAATTTTAAAGGTCATTCATCCAAATTCTGTAAAGCTTATAAAGATTGATGGTAAAATTGTTGATGAAAATATTATCTCAAGTGTGGTTTCTTTTATTTCTTTATATTTTATTATTTTCACAATTTCATCACTTCTTGTTCTTGCTTTTGGAGGACAGGACCTTATAACTTCTTTATCTGCTGTTATTGCAACAATGAGTAATATTGGACCTGGTTTAGGTAATGTAGGTCCTGTTGATAATTTCTCTCAATTCACACCAATTGCAAAGTTTGTTTTATCATTATCAATGATAATTGGAAGATTGGAATTTTACACTGTTCTTGTGCTTTTCTCTCCTATTTTCTGGAAAGGTTTAAAATTTAAATAAAAATGATTGTAAAAAATTTTGAAAATTTAAATTCAAAAGACTATGAAAAAATAGCTGATATTTTAAAAAAAGATGAGATAATAATTTATCCTACAGAGACTATTTATGGAATTGGTGGAAATGCATTAAGTAAAAAAGTTATTGAAAAAATTGTAAAAATTAAAAAAAGAGATATGAGCAAAAAATTTATTTGGTTATTTAAAGATTTAAATATGATTGAAAAGTTTATGAAAATCACTGAATTTGAAAAAAGTATTTTAAAAAAATATTCACAAGGAGGATTAACAATAATTTTAAATAAAAAAGAGAATGAAGAGAAAGTCGCTTGCAGAGTTTCTACTCATCCATTTGTTTTAAATATCTTTGAGTTTATTGATTTTCCATTAATTTCAACAAGTGCAAATATTTCTAATAAAAAATATGAACATTCTTTTGAAAAAATTTTATCAAATTTTAAAAAAGATATTTTTTTATTTATAGTTGATAGAAAACTTTTTAATATTAAACCTTTACCTTCTACAATTATAGAAGTTAAAAATTCAAAAAAAATTGTTATTTTAAGGCAGGGAAAGGTAAAAATTGCTTGAAATTTTTATGGCACTGTTTTAGAAAAAAATTATGATTAACTTAATCTTAAGTGGTGGAAGTGGTACAAGGCTTTGGCCAATAAGCAGAAAATTATTACCAAAGCAGTTTGTTAAAATTTTTAATGATAGGTCTTTGTTTCAATTAACTCTTTTAAGAAACAGTAAATTTTCAAAATTTTACTTTATTGTTTCAAATGTTGACCATTTCTTTTTAGCAAAAGAACAACTTGATGAGGTAAATATAAATAAAAAAATAAAATATCTTCTTGAACCAATTGGAAGAAACACAGCCCCAGCAATTGCTCTGGCTTGTTTTTTACTTGAAGATGATGATATAATTTTTGTTACTCCTTCTGACCATTTAATTAATGGTGAAGATAATTATGCAAAAGCATTAGAAATTGCAAAAGATAAGGCTTATAGTGGGTTTATAGTTACATTTGGGATAAAACCAGATAAACCAGAAACTGGTTATGGATATATTGAAGCTGAAAATTCAAATAAAATTAGTAAGGTAAAAAAATTTCATGAAAAACCTGATAAAGAGACAGCAGAGAAATATTTAGCACAAGGTAATTTTTACTGGAATAGTGGAATGTTCTGTTTTACAGTAAAAACTTATTTAACAGAGCTAAAAAAATATTCACCTGAAATTTATGAATTTTCAGAAAAAGCAGTAGAAAATTTTACAAAAATAGGAGATGATATTTTTAAAGTAAAGTATGAAGATATGGTGAAAATTCCAGAAGATAGCATTGATTATGCTATAATGGAAAAAACAGAGAAAGCTATAGTAATTCCATGTGAATTTAAATGGTCTGATATGGGAAGTTTTGATAGTCTTTATAAAGAACTTCCAAAAGATAAATTTAATAATGCCTATTTAAATGCAGAACCAATAATAATTAATGCCAAAGACAATTTATTTATTTCAGATAAAAAATGTTTATCAGCAATAGATGTGGAAAATCTAATTGTTGTAGATACACCTGATGCTTTACTTGTTGCAAACAAAGGTTCCTCTCAAAAAGTAAAAGAAGTAATTAAAATTTTAAAAGAAAAAGGAAGCTCTCTTCCAGATGAGCATTTAACAGTTCATAGACCTTGGGGGTCATACACTTTACTTGAAGTTGGACCATTTTATAAAATAAAAAAAATAGTTGTAAAACCTGGAAAAAGATTATCTTTACAGAAACATTTTCATAGAAATGAACATTGGATTGTAGTTAGTGGCACCGCTCTTGTTACTGTTGGCGAAAAACAGATGATTTTAAGACCAAATGAATCTACTTATATTCAAATGGGAACTCCTCATAGGCTTGAAAATCCAGGAAAAATTGATTTAATAATAATTGAAGCTCAAGTGGGAGAATATGTGGAAG
>CAZQKL010000188.1:0-2740 GCA_964593895.1 uncultured bacterium | reverse complement strand
TAATTTTTTTTCCTTCATACTTTATATCTCCAATCTTAATAAAATAATCTTTTGTAGCTACTATCGTTCCAATTTTTGAGTTAAAAACAATAGTTCCTGGAAGATATGTTTTAATTTTTAAAAAAATTTTTTGAGAAGTGATCATAAATATTTTATAATCATTGAGATATGAAAAAGCACATGGATAAGGTAAAGTTTGAGCTCTTATAAAATTATAAATATTTTCTGCTTTATCATACCAGTTGATTTCACCATATTGAAGAAATCTTCGAGGATAAATTTTAATTTCAGCTTTATTTTGAGGAATAAATTTAATTCCATCATAAAGCTTATAAAATATTTCTTTTAAAATTTCTTTTGAAGCTATTGTTGCTTTCTCATATACTTCCCTTATTGTATTCGAACAATCAATCTTGAATGATTTTTGAGCTATTATATCTCCATTATCTATTCCATCATTTAATCTAAATAATGTTACTCCTGTTTCTTTTTCTCCATTAATCATAGCCCAGGCCAACGGAGCTCCTCCTGCATATTTTGGTAATAATGAAGTATGTATTCCCCATGCTTCGTATTTTGAAATATTTCTTATGGATGTTGGAATTATATAATACCAACCCAATACAAGCAAACACTCCAGATTCATTTCATTTAAAATTCTATAGTAATCAATTAATTTTCTCCCAGGACTTCCATTTACTTCATAATTTGGGATCTTAAATTCATTTGCTATTTTCTGTAAATCCGTAAAATGGTATTTTCTCTTATATAACTTTTTTTCATTAATCATATTTTATATGTTAAGGAAATATAAAATAATATTTCTGGGATAAACCCTTCTGATATTAAAAATTGTAACATTTCTTTTGAATATTTTGTTACTCCCAAAAATCCAAATCTTTTATTTTCCATTATTAAAAATTCTCAACCACCACTCAAAATTTATTAATGACCATATAAATAATCTGCGATTTACTTTTCCTTCAAGATGTTCTCTTACAAGAAAATTTACTGTATCATAATCAAAAAAATTGAAAATTAAAGCTTTTTTATTTAGAATTGTTTTTCTAATATATTCAATGCTTTCTCCTTTAAACCATGAAGAATCAGGTGCAGAAAAACCCTGTTTAATTTGATTTGTAATCTTTTCTGGCACATATTTGCTTAAAACTTTTCTCAAAATAATTTTTCCATCATCTGTTTTTTCATAATATTTTTTTAATTTTCCCGGTTCATTTTCATCTATTTTAATAACTTTTTCTATATCTCTTAATTTAAACCTGACAGGAATTTTTTGTGCAAAATTCACAAGGTCATTATCCAAAAAAGGAACTCGTGTCTCAAGGGAATGAGCCATAGATAATTTATCTTCAACTATTAGTAACCCATGAAGAAACGTTTTTGCTTCAAAATATAGCGACATATTGATATACTCTTCACTACTATGAATTCTATCACTAACACTAACACTATCACTAACCATTCTCACTAAAATATCTTTAAAAATATCTCTTGTCCACACGTCTTCTACTTTATCTTTTATAGGTTCAAACATTTTGTTTAAATATCTATTTGGAATAAGTCTTTGCCAGAACTTGTAATATTTGTCAATATATTCATCAAAATTTTTATTGTTTACTGCTCTGTAATATCTCCAAGGATAACCTGCAAAGAGCTCATCTCCACCTGTACCTGCAAGAATTACTTTTACAAATCTACTTGCAAGCTTACTTGCATAATAATTTGGATAACTCTGTCCAACTCTTGGTTCCTCAAGATGCCAGACTAAATTATTAAGACATTTCTCCATATCTCCTGCTTTTAAAACCATTTCATAATGCTCTGTCTGACACAAATACGATATAAATTCCGCTTTCTCTCTTTCATCATATCCTAACTCAAGACCACTTGCACTATGTAGGTCAAAGCCTATTGTGAAGGTTTTAAGGGTGTTGGTGTTAGTGGTAGTGTTAGAAAAATATTTTGAAGCAATTGCTGTAATAGCTCCACTATCCATTCCACCACTTAAATATGCACCAATTTCAACATCTGCAATCAATTGTCTTTCAACTGCCTGATGAAATAATCTATCAAGTTCTTCTATATATTCTCGCTCATCTTTAACCTGCAATGGATTACTAAAATCAAAGTCCCAGTATTTTATAAGTGACAGTGGACAGTGATAGTTAGAGTGACTGTGACAGTTATCAGTGACAGTGACAGCAGTATAAGTGGATAGGCCAATTTCAATATAATGGGCTGGGGGGAGGATTTTAATATCTTTCCAGAAAGTTTTGTCTGTAAAAATATTTTGAAATGTAAAATATTCATATACAGTGGTTAAATCAATCTCTGGCGAAAATTCTTTATATTCAAGGATTGATTTAATTTCACTTGCAAAAATTAGTGTTTGAGTTGGTGTTAGTGTATAATAAAGAGGTTTTATTCCATATCTATCTCTTGCCAAAAAAAGCTTTTTTTTGAAATTATCGTAAATAGCAAATGCAAACATTCCATTAAACTTTTTTACACAATCAATGCCCCATTCAATATATGAATAGATAACCACCTCTGTATCTGTGCGAGTTCTGAATGAATAACCTAACTTTTGAAGTTGGTTTCGTAATTCTATAAAATTGTATATTTCTCCGTTATAAACAATCCAGATATTTTTCGATAAATCACTCATAGGTTGATGTCCTGCTGGAGTTAAATCAAGAATTGCAAGCCTTCTATGACC
>CAZQKL010000187.1:0-2800 GCA_964593895.1 uncultured bacterium | reverse complement strand
CTCAAGAGAAAGGTTACTTTGATGAAGAAATTTTTCCAGTAACTGTACCACAAAGAAAAGGTGAACCAATTATTTTCAAAAAAGATGAAGGACCAAGAAGAACAACAGTTGAGGCTATATCAAAATTAAGACCTGCATTTAAAAAAGATGGTACTGTAAATGCAGGAAATTCTTCTAAAATCAGTGATGGTGCTGCAGCAGTTGTATTGATGACTGAGAAAAAGGCAAAAGAGCTTGGGCTAAAACCTCTTGCAAAGATTGTAGCACAGGGAGCAGCTGGAAGACCATTAGAAGAAGTGCTTGTAACACCAATAAATTCTATTCCAAAAGTTGCAAAAAAAGCAGGAATTAAAGTTGAAGATATAGATTTACATGAAATAAATGAAGCATTTGCTGTAACAAGCGTTGCAATAGTTAAAACTCTTGGAATAGACATTAATAGAGTTAATGTTCATGGAGGAGCTGTTGCTCTTGGTCATCCAATTGGAGCAAGTGGAGCAAGAGTTCTTGTTACTTTAATTTATGCAATGAAAAGAAAAGGAGCAAAATATGGAATGGCTTCTCTATGCCTCGGTGGTGGAGAAGCTGTATCATTGCTAATAGAAAATTATGAATAAAAAAGGAGGATTTTAAATGAGAGAAGTTGTTATAGTATCAGGCTGTAGAACAGCAATTGGTAGTTTTGGCGGAAGTTTAAAAAATATTCCAGTTGTTGACCTTGGAGCAAAAGTGATTAGGAATGTCCTTGAAAAGGTAAATTTGAGACCTGTAAGCTCAGAAAATTTAAAAAATCTTGGACCAGATGCACTTAAAGGAAAAAAATGTGAAGTTGAAGAAAATTACTACAAATGGAATAGTTCATTTAAAGAAATTCAGATAGATGAAGTTATAATGGGAAATGTTGTTCCTGCAGGCCAGGGACAGAATACTGCAAGACAGGCAACAATAAGAGCAGGTCTTCCAAAAGAAGTTGGAGCATTCACTGTTAATAAAGTTTGCGCTTCAGGAATGAAAGCTGTGGCTCTTGCTTATCAGGCAATTGCTTCAGGTGAAGCAGATGTAATTATTGCTGGTGGAATGGAGAATATGAGCCAGATTCCTTATGCTTTTCCAGCTGGAAGATGGGGAGCAAGAATGTTTAATTCTGATATGGTGGATTTAATGGTCCACGATGGTTTATGGGAAATATTTTACGGCTATCATATGGGAGTAACAGCTGAAAATATTGCTGAAAAATACAATATATCAAGAGAAGAACAGGATAAATTAGCTTTTGAATCCCATGAAAGAGCTTTAAATGCAATAGAAAAAGGATATTTTAAAGATGAAATTGTGCCAGTAGAAATTCCTCAAAGAAAAGGTGATCCAATAATCTTTGATACTGATGAAAGACCAATGAAAACTTCTTTAGAAAAAATGGCCAAATTGAGACCTGTATTTAAAAAAGACGGAACAGTTACAGCAGGTAATGCTTCAGGGATTAATGATGCAGCAGCAGCTCTACTTTTAATGTCAAGAGAAAAAGCAGAAGAACTTGGATTAGAAATATTAGCTGTAATTAAAGGTTACTCTTATGGTGCAATTGACCCAGCTTACATGGGACTTGGTCCAATCCCAGCAGTTAGAAAACTTTTCAAAAAATTAAATCTTAAAATGGAAGATATTGACTTAATAGAGTTAAATGAAGCATTTGCAGCTCAAGCAATTGGTTGTATTAGAGAGCTTGGATGTGATTTAGAAAAAACAAATATATATGGAAGTGGAATATCTCTTGGACATCCAATTGGATGCACTGGTGCAAGAATTTTAGTTACACTTTGTTATGCATTAAAGAGAAACAATTTAAAGAGAGGACTTGCTTCACTCTGTATAGGCGGTGGAATGGGAGCTGCAATGGTTATTGAGAGAAATTAATAAAATTTAAAATAAAATCAAGGAGGAGTAAAATGGAAGTTAAAACATTTGGTGTTGTTGGTGCAGGTCAAATGGGTAATGGAATAGCACAGGTTGCAGCACAGGCTGGTTTAAATGTTATTATGAGAGATATAAAAGATGAATTTGTTGAAAGAGGGTTGAACACAATAAAAAAGAATCTTGAAAGAGCAGTTTCAAAAGGCAAAATTACAGAAGATGATAAAAATGCAATATTAGGAAGAATCAAAGGCACAACTGATATGAATGATTTTAAAGATGCTGATTTTGTTGTGGAAGCAATTATTGAAAATTTTGATTTAAAAAAACAGGTTTTTCAGGAATTAGATGAAATTACAAGAGATGATGTTATATTAGCATCAAATACAAGCTCAATTTCTATTACAAAAATTGCTGCTTGCACAAAAAGACCTGAAAAAGTAATTGGTATGCACTTTATGAATCCAGTTCCAGTAATGAAACTCGTTGAAATAATTAGAGGTCTTGCTACAAGTGATGATACTTATAAAATTACAAAAGAACTTGCTGAAAAAATGGGAAAAACAGTTGCAGAAGCAAATGATTTTCCTGGATTTATCTCAAATAGAGTACTATTACCAATGATTAATGAAGCAATCTATTGTTTATATGAAGGAGTTGGCACTCCAGAAGCAATTGACACTGTTATGAAACTTGGAATGAACCATCCAATGGGACCATTAGCATTAGCTGATTTAATTGGCCTTGACACATGTTTGGCAATTTTAAATGTGTTATATGAAGGCCTTGGTGACCCTAAATACAGACCTTGTCCATTATTGAAAAAGTATGTTGACGCTGGCTGGCTTGGAAGAAAAACAGGTAGAGGGTTTTATGAGTATAAATAAAA
>CAZQKL010000186.1:0-2807 GCA_964593895.1 uncultured bacterium | reverse complement strand
TCATCCCATCCAAAATATCCTGAAGCAATTTGAATTATTAAATATTTTACAAATCTTGATTTTAGCAATCTTGGTGGCACTCCACCTTCTCCAGAGCACATTACAACTGGAATTTTTTCAACTTCATTTAAGTAAGCAACTCCAAGCATTAAACCTTCCCACATTCTTGGAGATAGAGCTCCCATTGACATAGAACCTATCATTATTGGAAAGATTTCTCTAACTGGTGGAATATATTCATTTCCTTCATAAATGAGGTCATCTCCTTTAACCTTTAAAGGCAATTCTTCTGCTGGCATTACCCTTCCAAGTAAAGTTACAATGTTAAATTCATGTCTCTGTGCATCAAGAGCCGGGTCAGTTAACATTGAAATTCTTGTAAATTTTAATCTGTCAAGAGTTGAAAGTGATTGGTCATTTCTCCTTCCACCTCTTTTATAAGGCACTCCACCTTTATTTTTATGAAATAGAAATTTATTTGCAGGATTATAAACTGGGAATATTGCACCATTTGGACACACTGTTTCACACATTCCACAACCTGTGCAATATCTTTCAACATCATCCACCTGCCTGATTCCATGATAAACTTTTCTTACCATTGATGGAGAAGGGAAAGGACCTTCACTTTCCACAAGTCTTTTTACAAAAACAGCAGGTTCAATAGCTTTCATTGGACAAACAGCAGTACATTTACCACAACGGGTACATTTATTTTCATCCCATTTAATAATATATGGGAAATCCATTAATGAAGGGTTATAGTTGAAGTCTGCCCTAACTTTTGATTCCATACTTTAATCTCCTTTGCATCTGGTTTTACATAAACAAGGTCATATTTCATAGGATATACATCCTTAGTGTAATCTCTATCTGGGAATATAGAATTTAATGCGCATGCTTCTGAAAAAAATCCAATCTTTCCTTTTACTCCACCAACAACTCCTGGTCTCAATTTTTTTGCATCATGAACCATGAATACTGTATTATCCCTTGTGCATCCAATTACACAATTTGGTCCATCTATTGTAAGCATTCTTAAAGCCTGTCTTAAAAGTTTTACTGCATCGATATCTTTTCTACCTGATTGAGCTATTTCATGATCCATCATTGGTGTTATTATATCTTTGTAGTATTTCAAAGGATATTTTAAAATTTCTTGAGAATAGTGTAAAATATGAGCAAATACTTCACTATCACTATTATAACCAATGTATCCAGGGTATTTTCTACTCATTAAAAATTCTCTTATTGGAACAAATGCAGTATTTTCCCCATTTGTCATTGTAAAATATCCTTGAATGAAAAAAGGATGGCATGCATAGAGATTTATTGCATAATTTGTGTTCTGTCTACCCTGAGCAAAAATTATTTTTGCTTTTAAGTCAATTTTATCAAGTCCCCAGTAAAGGGCAATCTCCATTGGGTCACCAACTTTTTTTAAAGTTATTGTGTCTGGCCAGAATGAAAAAACAATTATTGATTCATCTTTTTCCCCAATTTTTCTGAGCTCAAGTCTTGTATCAAGTAAAAATTTTTCTTTCTCTTCCTGAGATTTGTACTTTATATAATCTGGATATTCAAGAACTTTAATGCGATAATGGTCTCTTGGTGTTATTTTCATCCAGGGTTCAAGATTTTTTTGAGGTTCCCATGCATATTTTATTTCAAATCCTTTTTTATGAAGATACTCTGTTAAAGTTTCATAACCTTCATTTGTGGTAATTGTTGAAAGAATTGGATATTCTTTAAATTCTTCAAACACTCCTCCAAGGTTTCGTAATATTAACCCCAATCCTGAACCATCGTGTCCCTCTTTCATTGTTTCAAGTGCCAAAATATTTTCAAATGGAGAAAAGTAATCCTCTGAAACAATTGCAGCAAGTCTGCACATTTATTATGCTCCTTTTTATGGTTTTAAATACAAGGGAAAAATCTATAACATAAACTATTGAATTTTTGCAACTTCTTTTTCAACAATCTCACAAATAATGTGAATTAATGTAATATGAATTTCTTGAATTCTTGGGGTTGAATTTTCTTTTACAATAATTGCATAATCAACATAATTCTTTGCTTTACCACCATCTTTGCCAAGGAGCCCAACATTTATAGTACCAATTTTTTTTCCTGTTTCGAATGCTTTAATTATATTTTCTGAATTGCCTGAGGTTGTTATTCCAAATAAAATATCTCCTTCTTGGGCAAGGGCTTTTACCTGTTTTTCAAAGATTAAATCAAAAGAGTAATCATTGCCAATACAGGTTAAAACTGAAGTGTCTGTTGAAAGAGATATTGCAGGCAAAGGCTCTCTGTCAAATAAAAATCTATTTACAAATTCTCCTGCAAAATGTTGGGCATCTGCAGCACTCCCACCATTTCCCATTGTCAATACTTTTTTCCCATTCTTTATTGCATTAATAATCACTTCAATGACTTTTTGAGTGTTTCCCCATAGTGATTCATCTTTTAAGACATTGATTTTTGAGTTAATTGATGATTCAAAAATATTTTTTATTTCTTTTTTCATAGACTCTCCCTTTAAATTTTTTATCATTCTGGTTAAGTTATGTTAAACTTGAGTTATTAGTCGTTAGTCATTAGTCTTTAATAAATCGTAAATGGGTAAATGAGATTATGGGTATATGGGGTTTTTCTTTTTATTCATGTCTTTAGCCCCTCATTTTCTCATGAACCCTTCTACTCGTTTATTCATTTATAATGAGACTCTGAAACAAGTTCAGAGTGACATAGATTCTTCGCTTCGCTCAGAATGTTTTGTGTTAAATGTCAAGCAAAAAATTATA
>CAZQKL010000185.1:0-2824 GCA_964593895.1 uncultured bacterium | reverse complement strand
GGAAGCATAAAAATTAAAGTTGCAAAAAAGTATTCAAAAAATTTTACTCCAGTTATTCCATAAAAGTAATTTAAAAGATTAAATGGAAAAAGTGGAATTAATCTTGTAAATGCAACAACTTTCCATCCATTTTTTTCTACTTCTTTATCAATATTTTCAAGTCTTTTCCCCTTTATTTTTTCTTTAACCCAATCTCTTAAAAAGTATCTTGCAAGTAAAAATGATATACATGCACCAATTGTTGCTCCTGTATCTGCATAAACAACTCCCCAGAATGGTCCAAATAAAGCTCCAGCAATTATTGCAAATGGAATTCCAGGCATAAATAAAACTGTTGCAAATGAATATAAGAGAATATAGGTAACAGGCGCCCAAACACCAGCATCTTTTATAATCTTTTTTAAATTCTCTTCATTTAAATAGGTTGATACTGGGAAAATTTTTAAAATTATTAAAACTAATACAACAATAAATGCAAAAATAATTATTTTCTTTTTCATTTCATCTTCCTCAAGTTTAATTTTAATCTAAATCTATTTATCCAGATTTTCAAAGTTGAAATTTCGCTAAAATCATTAAATAAAATATCAAGGATATGATAAACTTTAATTTTTCTATTTTTTAAAAATGCTCTGCAACCGTAGCAATACACAATAATTGGATTTTTTGCTTCATTTAATCTTCTTTTTTTCCAGAATTTTGCATAACTTCTATCTATAAATCCAGCTGCACCTCCCTCACCACAGCAGAATGTTTTATCCATCTCATGAGGCATTTTTTCTAAATCTATTCCGATTTTTTGCAGTAATTCTCTTACTTTTAAGTGGATTTTATTTTCATTTCTTATTGAGCATGGGTCATGAACTGAAAATTTTTTCTCCTTTAAATTAATTTTTTCAAAATCTAAAAAATCATAGATAAGTTTAACTTCAAAATCTGTATAATTTTTAAAAACATCAAAACAGCTTGGGCAGATTGTAATTATTCTTTTAATTTTTTTCTCTTTTAAAATTTTTATCTTCTCTTTTATTTTTTCCTTAAAAAGAGAGATATTTCCCAAATCGTGAGATATTTTAAAACAGCAATCAATTGCAATAGCACATTTTTTATTTAAATTTTCCTCAACATTTGCGATTAATTTCTTTATAAATTTAGGAGGTTTTCCAGTTATTGCACAGCCTAAAAAAATAAGAGTATCAGAATTTTCAGGGAAAATATAGGTTTTAAAAAAAGAGGAAGCCATCCATTTTTCAAAATTTAAAATATTTTTATGCTGTTTTAATGGTGGGATTTTTCCCCTTAACTCCAGGAAATATTCTTTTATCTTTAAATTTTCAGGGCACAAACTTTCACATAATCCACAAAGCGAGCATTCATAAGAAATTTCTAATGGATATTCTTTATTTAAAATTTTTTCTTCAATTATTTTTGGATTTCCATATTTTTGTAAAAATAAACAGTTTTTAGCACATTTATTGCATTCAATACATTTATCAAACTTCATTATTTAGCCCTTACCAATAAATTATGAAAAAAACTTAAAAATCCACAATAAAAAAAGCCTGTAAAAAAAATCAAAATAAATGGAATTGAAAAAAATGTTTCTCTTATAATTGCAAATTTTATTACAAAAACATAATATAGCCCCATTAAAATCTCAACAAATGGCAGGAAAAAGAGTCTTTCAGTGTACTTTTTTAAAAACCATTTATCTTTTTTTGATTTTATATTAAATTTTGGAGTTCTCTCAAATTCACTTTTTTTGCCAATAATTGCTGAAATTACAGCAAAAGAATTATTTATACTCATCCCAATGCAAACAGCCATAAGAACTGGAATAATTAAAAAATTTTCGCATACTGTTGAATAAAATAGAAAAATTGAGATAAATGATACCGAAAATATTGGAAAATCTGAAAATAGAAGCTGATACCAGCCCTGGTTAATTCTTTCAACAATTGCTGGATACATTATTATTGATAAAATAAGAACAAATAGATATGAAAAATTTCCTCCAAGATGCAAAAAAGCCTCTAATTTCACTTTAAAAGGCAAATCTTTTTTTAAAATTTCAGGAAAAAGTTTTATAAAGGTTTGCACAGAACCTTTTGTCCATCTATACTGCTGTTTTTTAAATGCATTCATATTTACAGGTAGTTCACTTGGAGATTTAACATTTTCAAGGAAAATAAACTTCCATCCATTAAGTTGCGCTCTATAACTCAAATCTAAATCTTCTGTTAATGTATCATCCTGCCATCCTCCTGAACTAATAATTGCTTCTTTTCGCCAGATTCCTGCAGTTCCGTTGAAATTGAAAAATCTTCCACTTCTATTTCTTACAAAATGCTCTATTTTAAAATGAGCGGTAAGAATTAAACTTTGAACTTTTGTTAAAATTGAGTAATCTCTGTTTATAAAATCCCAGCAGGTCTGCACCATTCCAACTTTTTCATCTGTAAAATAATGAATTGTCTCAATTAAAAAATTTTCAGGAATAATAAAATCAGCATCAAATATTGCAATAAATTCACCTTTAGCTAAATTTAATCCATACTGCAGAGCTCCTGCTTTAAAACCTTTTCTTGAATTTCTCCTTATGTGATAAATGTTAAATCCAAGAGTTTTATACTTTTCTGTTAATTTAGCAATAATTTCTGTTGTTTCATCTGTTGAATCATCAAGTATCTGAATTTCAAATCTATCTTTTGGATAATTAAGTTTGCATGCTGAATCTATAAGTCTTTTAACAACATACATTTCATTGTAAACTGGAAGCTGAACTGTTACAAATGGCAATTTTTTAAATTTTTTTAAAGGCTTA
>CAZQKL010000184.1:0-2836 GCA_964593895.1 uncultured bacterium | reverse complement strand
TCATATTTTGTAGTGTGTAGATACTCCGAACTTCAATCTCCCAACTCCATACTCCCTACTCTACACTCCATACTCCATACTCCCCACTACAAACTAACCTCAACAACCTCAACTAACCTCTATAATCCCAACTGCCTTGCAATGTTTATCTGTAATATTTCAGAAGTTCCACCACCATATAATAAAAATCTTGAATCTGCATAGAATCTCGCTACTGGATATTCATGTGAAAATCCGTAAGCGCCAAATATTCTTGTTGCTTCATCTGTGCAACGACAGGCAACTTCAGAAAGAAAATATTTTGCCATCATTGATTCTTTATCTGCTTTCTCCTTTTTATCAAGTTTTTCAGTAATACTATATAAAAAATTTTTGCCAACTTCAATATCAGTTGCCATGTTTGCTATTTTCATCCGTATAGCCTGATACTTCCCTATTGGTTTACCAAATTGAACTCTCTCTTTTGCGTATTTTAAACTTTCATCAAGAGCAGCTCTTGCAAGCCCCAGAGATAAAGCTGCTGTCATAACTCTAATTTCTGCTAAAATTTTTAAAAGATTTTTCATCCCTTCCCCTTCATTCCCAAGTCTATTCTCTTCTGGAATCTCTACATTGTCAAAGAATACTTCCCCTATTTCATCTGATTTAACTCCTAATTTATCAAACTTTTTTGAAGTTGATACTCCTTTAGTATCTCTTGGAATAAGAAAAAAATTTGCTCCTTTTAATTTTTTTTCTCTATCTGTTAAACATAAAACAGTAAAAAAATCTGCAATTGGAGCATTTGTAATCCATGTTTTACTTCCATTTATAATGTATCTGTCTCCTTTTTTCTCTGCAAAAGTTTTTATATTTGATAAATCACTTCCAGCATCAGGCTCTGTTAATGCAAATCCAGGAATTTTTTCACCTTTAATTGCAGGGATTAGATATTTTTCATAGTGTTCTTTTGTTCCATATCTATAGATAAAATCTGTTCCCATTAGACATTGCATTGCAGTTATTGCTGCTAAAGATAGATAGCCTCTTGCAAGTTCTTCACACATTATACAGAACATTGTGGTATTTCCTGCAGAACCACCAATTTCTTCAGGATATCTAATACCAAAAAATCCCATTTTTGCCACTTTATCAAATAATTCTTTCGGAAACTCTTCTTTTTTCTCATATTCTTCAGCATAAGGTTTTATTTCATTATCAACAAATCTTGCAACTGTGTCTCTGAACAAATTATAATCTTTATTCATTACTTCCTCCTCTTCCCTAAAAAAGATTCCTGAACTTTTTCATTTTTTAATAAATTTTCAGACCTGTCATGCATTACTATTTTGCCTGTTTCTAAAATATAAGCTCTATCAGAATTTTTTAGTGCAGCATAAGCATTTTGCTCAACTATCAATATTGATACTCCATTGTCTCTAAGTTTTTTAATAACTTTAAAAACTTCTTCAACAACAAGTGGTGCAAGTCCTAAAGATGGCTCATCAAGTAAAATTATTTCAGGATTAGCCATTAATCCCCTTCCAATTGCAAGCATCTGCTGTTCACCGCCAGAAAGGGTTCCTGCTAATTGATTTTTCCTATTTTTTAAAATTGGAAACAACGCATATATCTCCTGTAAAGACTCATAAATTTTTTCTATAGATTCTTTTTTGTATCTTGCAAAAGCTCCAAGTTCAAGATTTTCTTCAACAGTTAAATCTGTAAAAATTTCTCTTCCTTCTGGTACCTGGATTAAACCAAGTTCTACAATTTTATCAGTTGATAAGCCTGTAATTTTTTTGTTGTTGAAGATTACTTCTCCACTGAAAGGTTTTATAATTCCTGTAATGGTATTTATCAAAGTTGTTTTACCTGCTCCATTATTTCCAACAACTGCAACAATTTCATTTTTATTTAAACTTACATTTATTTCATTTAACGCTACAATTTCTCCATACTTAACAGTTAAATCATTTACCTCAAGCAATACAACTTCCTCCAAGATAAGCTTTAATCACCAGTGGATTATTCTGAATCTCCTGAGATGTTCCTTCAGCGATTTTTTCTCCATAATGAAGAACAATTATCTTTTCTGACAAATCCATAACAATATTCATATTATGTTCAATTAAAATAATTGTAATTTTAAATTGTTCTTTTAATTTTAATAATAAGTCAGCGACTTCCATTGTTTCTGATAAATTTAATCCTGCAACTGGTTCATCAAGTAAAAGTAGTTCTGGATTTGCTGCAAGTGCTCTTGCAAGTTCAAGTCTTTTCTGCTCACCATAAGGTAATGAAGAGGCTTTAAATTTTGCTTTATGTTCAAGTCCTACAAATTTTAACAATTCAAAAGATTTCTCCTTTATCATTTTATCCTGTTTTCTTACAAAAGGAAAATTTAATATGCAATTTACAAATTCATATTTTGTAATACTATGCATACCAACCATAACATTTTCAAGAACTGTCATATTTGCAAAAACCTGTAAATTTTGAAATGTTCTTATAATTCTATATTTAACTATTTTATGAGGTGATAAATTTGTAATATTTCTATTTTTAAAAATTACATTCCCAGAATCGCATTTATAGATGCCTGTAATTAAATTGATTAAAGTTGTTTTACCTGCTCCATTTGGTCCAATTATTGAGGTAATTGAGCCTTTCTCAACATTAAAACTCACACCAGCAATTGCCATTAAACCACCAAAAGATTTTTTTAAATTTTCTACTGTTAGCATTGTTTTAGTCTTTAGTCGTTGGTCTTTAGTTTTAGGTGTTAGGTATTAGGTTGTGGGTTCTGGGTAAAAAATAGTGCGGAGTGTGTAGTGGGTAGTATGTAGTGAATTTT
>CAZQKL010000183.1:0-2844 GCA_964593895.1 uncultured bacterium | reverse complement strand
GAGTTGAACCAACAATTGTAGACCCTCAAACAGGAGAAGAGATTAAAGGACCAGGAGAAGGAGCTCTTGTAATAAAAAGGCCATGGCCAGGGCAAATGAGAACAGTTTATGGTGATCCAGATAGATTTAGAAAAACATATTTTGTTCAATATGATGGTTATTATTTTACTGGTGATGGTGCTGTAAGAGATGAAGATGGAGATTTCAGAATAACAGGAAGAATTGATGATGTTATAAATGTTTCTGGTCATAGAATAGGAACAGCTGAAATTGAAAGTGCATTGGTTGCTCATCCTGCTGTAGCAGAAGCAGCAGTTGTAGGTTTTCCTCATGAAATAAAAGGAACAGGAATTTATGCATATGTTATCTTAAAAGCAGGGGTAGAACCTTCTGAAGAATTAAGAAAAGAATTAACTCAACAGGTTAGAAAAATTATTGGTCCTATTGCTACTCCTGATTATATTCAGTTTACAACAGGATTACCTAAAACAAGGTCTGGAAAAATTATGAGGAGAATTTTAAGAAAAATTGCTGCAAATATTACAGACCCAAAAGAATTTGGAGATACTTCAACTCTTGCTGACCCAACTGTAATTGATGAGCTTGTTGCAAATAGACTTAATAAATAAAAAAAGCGGGGCTTAAAGCCCCGCTTTTTTTATTCTTTTATATCATGCATTACCATTAGAACTTCATTTGCTTTTCTAATATCCTCATCTGTTAATTTATCCTGAGTCAAATTTGAAACAATTATATTAACTATAGCATTTAGTGGTGCTAATATGAGAGCTGAACTTGTAGCTGGTAAAACTCCATGAGCTCCAAAAAATGGAACTTTATTAATCCATCCAATCATTGCAATAATTGCTCCAATAAGTCCAACAAGTGCTCCTGCTAATGCTCCATATTTATTGGTTTTTCCATACCAAACCCCTAAAACCATAAGTGGAAATATTGTACTACCTGCAATTGCAAATGCCATAGCAACAATTTGAGCAATTAATGCTGGTGGATGAAGACCTGTAAAAACAACTATTGCAACTAAAACTACTGTAAAAATTCTTGCAACCTTAATCCTTTCTGCTTCAGTTGATTCTGGTTTAAAAACTGTAGCATACCAGTCATGGGCAATTGCAGCTGCTCCTGCAATCATAAGCCCTGCAACTGTGGATAATGCTGCTGCAAGAGCACCTGATGCAAGATAACCTATAAATCCAATTCCAAGGCCAGCTCTTTCTGGAGCTGACAATATAATAACATCTGCAACTTTTTTCCCACCAGCTGGATTGAAATAATGACCTAATGCAGCATAGGCAGGAGAAGACCAATATAATAAACCTATAAAAAATAGTCCCCAAACAACTGACCTTCTTGCAACATCTTCATCTGTAACTGTATAAAATCTAACTAATATATGAGGCAATCCAGCTGTTCCAAACATTAAAGTGCATACAAGAGCAACAAATTGATAAAAATTACCTTTTGCCCATGGTGTTACATAATAAGATACATAATGGGCTTTATCAGCTGGATTTGCTATATATTTAGAGATGACACTACCATATTCAATTTGGGGTAAAATTCCAGGAACACCTAATTGATGTGCATACTTTCTGAAAATTAAAAATAATGGTAATAAAAAGCCTGTTATTAAAACTACATATTGAATTTGCTGATTTCTTGTAACACCCTTTTGACCAGACAATAACATATATACAAGAACTATACCTGCAGAAAAGAAAACACTTGCTTTATAACCCATTCCAAAAATCCAACCAGAAATTAATGCAATTCCCTTAAATTGTGCTGTGGAGTATGTTATAGCAATAACCACTGTTACAAGTGCTACAATTAACCTAACAGGATGGGAATTATATCTATCACCTATAAATTCAGGAATTGTAAATTTACCAAATCTTCTAATTTGAGATGCCATTAAACATAAAAGCAAAACATAACCACCTGTCCAACCAATAATATAGGCTAAACCAAACCAACCTTTTAAATATAATAATCCAGCAACACCCATAAAAGATGCTGCACTCATCCAATCTGATGCTATTGCCATACCATTTCCAACACTTCCAATTCCTCTTTCTGCAACCCAATATCCTTCAGTTGTCTTTACCCTTAGCACCCATCCCACCACCAAGTATAAGATAATAAATGCTATCATAATAATAGCAGGAATTAATTTAAAACCTCTTTTTAACTGGAACAATTCTGCTCCAACTTTGTATCCACCTTTTGCTTCCGCGGCATATCCTAATGCACCTAAAATTAATACAAATAATATCATTAAAACTGTTGTTAGGAATATTTTTTTACGCATTTTATTCCCCCTTTACATATTTATTCCATAATTTAACAAATAACCAGCATAAAACAACATATCCTATTGTACTTCCCTGAGCAACAAGCCAATAATGGAATGGGAAACCAATAAATTTTATTTTGCATAGAAAAGATTGAGTACCATCAGGACCGCCTGTAATAGCAATAATTAATGGAGTTAAGAAAGTTGCAATTGCCCAAAGGATAATTATTATTTTTGCAGCTTTTGCTTCAGCTTGAACCTTTTCTCTTTTAGGATTAAAAAAACTAATATCAATTATTTTTTCTTTTGCCATACTATCCTCCTTTTAATTAAATAATGTTATTTAGCCAACTAATTATTTTACAAGCAATTTTTCACCTCCCTCCAAATAGAATTTTCAATGAACAAAATACTGTTATAAAATATTAGCATACACATTACTAAAATGAATTTTGTTTGTCAATAATTTTTTAAACAGATTTTTATTTGACAATAATAAAAAGTTAAGTTAATACAGGGAAAAATCT
>CAZQKL010000182.1:0-2882 GCA_964593895.1 uncultured bacterium | reverse complement strand
AAATTATTTTCATGCCATATCCCATATTTGAAATAATCTATTAGAACATAATATGAAAATGGAAGAAGCATTAAAAAAATATAAAGCATTAGTTCAAATCTGAAACATAAAAAAGGTAATAACCACAGTCCATACCATGGATGAACAGTTGGTGAAACTATTATTAATGCGGTGAGTAAATAAACAAATCTTTTGAAAATATCTTTTACTTTGACATTTATAAAAATCCACATAAAAATAAATAAAATTCCAAGAATAATTCTCACCATGAATTTATTTTTAATAAAAATTGTCAAAATTTTATATAAGCTTCCATTAAATTCCCAAGAATATAAGTAAACTTTTAATGAAAAGAAATCTCTAAAAAAATCATTTATAAATGGCAGATAAAAAATCATTGCAATAAAAATAAAAGCAAAAAAATCTTTCTTGTTTTTTATAAAATCCTTTATAAAAATTCCATAAATATATTTTGTAAAAACGCTCATTGTAAAAAAAACAATTTTTAAAGTATTCCTATTTTTTAGCAAAAACAAAATTCCTAACAAAATAAAAAAAATCATTATAACTTCATTGTGTCCTGACCATTCTATTTCTATTGTGGTTAATGGATGAATTAAATAAAAAAGCGAGTATCTTAAAGGTTTTTGGATGTTATGCAAAATTAAAATTATTATAAAAAAATTTGCAATATCAATCAAAAAAAGAGTAAATTTATAAAATTCTATTGAATAACAGATTTTCACAATAATTGCACTAAAATAGAGCATTACAGGAGGATAAATAGATGGCAAATTTTTATGATTAATAAAATTATAAATTTTATCGTGCAGAAAAATTAATTTTTTTGAAGAAGGAGGTAAAATATAAGGATTAAATCCTTTTAACAAAACTTTAGCTTCCCAAAGGTATCTGTAAATATCATCTGAAAGTAAAGGCTTTTTAAAAATGAATAAAAATTTTATAAAAACAAAAAAAATTATAATTAGAAAAATTGCATTACATGATAATTTTTCAATAAGCTTCATAAAACAAAATTAATAAGCTTATTTTTCACAAAAATTACCTTTTTTATTTCTTTTCCTTCAAAATATTTTTTTAATTTTTCTTCTTTTAATGCTTTTTCTTTCACATATTCTTCTGAAGAATTTATTGGAACTGTAAATTTTGCTCTTAATTTCCCATTAATCTGGACAACAATTAAAGTTTCATCTTTTTTTAATGCATCCTCATCCCAAATTGGGAATGATTTATTTATCAAAAAATCATCTTCTTTTTCCGTTAAATAACTCCATAATTCATCTGCAAAATGTGGAACAAATGGGCTTAAAATTATTAAAATATTCTCAATAACTTCTCTAAAAACTTTTTTAGTTAACTCATCCTTTTTAAATTCAACTTGACTGAAAAAGTTAAAAAACTCCATAACAGAAGCAATTGCAGTATTAAAGTGGAATCTATCTTCAATATCATGATTTACCTTTTTTATAGTTTCATGAAGTTTTCTCCTTAGTTCTTTTAATTTACCATTTAATTCCCCATCCTTTTTAGGATTGTATTTTTCAACATCTTTTATTTCAGGAATAATATTTATAAAATTTGTCCAAACTCTTTTTAAAAATCTGAAACAGCCTTCAACCCCCTGTTCACTCCAATCAAGATTTTTATCTGGAGGTGCTGCAAAAAGTATAAATAATCTTGCAGTATCAGCACCATACTTTTTGATAATATTTTCTGGGTCAACAACATTCTTTTTACTTTTAGACATTTTCTCAGTTCTTCCAATAATTACCTCTTTTTTACAATACTTGCATTTCCCATCCACTATCTCTTCATCAAATAACCATCCATGGTGTGGACATTTTTTTGTTTCTTTACATACCATTCCTTGAGTTAAAAGATTTGTAAAAGGCTCATCAATATTACAATACCCTAAGTCTCTCAAAACTTTGGTATAAAATCTTGCATAAAGAAGATGCAATACCGCATGTTCAATTCCACCAATATATTGGTCAACAGGACACCAATAATGAACTTCATTTTTATCAAAAGGTGCATAGTCACATTTTGGAGATGCAAACCTAAAAAAATACCAAGAAGATTCAACAAATGTATCCATTGTATCTGTCTCTCTTTTTGCAGGCCTACCACATTTTGGACATGTGGTATTTACAAAATCTTCAAGCTGTTTTAAAACATCTGAAGAAGAGGTAAATTTTACATCTTTTGGTAAAACAACTGGTAAATTCTCTTCCTTTTCTGGAACTATTCCACAATTTTCACAATAAATTACAGGAATTGGTGCTCCCCAATATCTTTGACGAGATATTCCCCAATCTCTTAATCTATAATTAACAGCTTTTTTTCCAATTCCTCTTTTCTCCAAATATTTTGTTATTTCTTCTTTTGCTTTTTCATTATCCATGCCATTAAATTCTCCAGAATTAATTAAAACTCCTTCACCTTCATAAGCTTTTTCTAAATTATAAACATCAATACTCTCATCATAAGGCTTAATAACTGGGACAATTCTTAAATTATACTTTTTTGCAAATTCAAAATCTCTCTGGTCATGAGCTGGAACTGCCATTACAGCTCCAGTCCCATATTCCATTAACACAAAATTGGCTACATAAATTGGCATTTCCCAACCTGTTACTGGATTAATACAATAAGAACCTGTAAACACTCCTTTTTTTTCATAATCTTCAGCTGTTCTTTTTATTTTATCCTCTTTTTTCATTTCATTAACTTTTTTCAAAATCTCATCCTTATCTTTTCCAACAACAAGCTTTTCAACAAGAGGATGCTCTGGAGCTATACTCATAAAAGTTGCTCCAAATAGTGTATCTGGTCTTGTTGTAAAAACTGTAATTTCAATA
>CAZQKL010000181.1:0-2919 GCA_964593895.1 uncultured bacterium | reverse complement strand
TCTAAATAAAAATTCTTCAATCCTTTTATCACTCCTATCAGAAATTTAAATCAAAACATTGTTATAATATAAAAATTTTTTAAAAATTTTTCTTGACTAATTTATTTTTTCCATGTATGGGGGAAATGTGGGGATAAGTGGTAAAAAGTGGTAAAGAGGTTTTAATGTTCGCAGGCCATTTTGTAAATTCACTTGATAGTAAAGGAAGAGTAAGCATTCCCTCAAGTTTTAGGCAAACATTAACAACAAAAGGTTTTAATTCAATAATTTTGACAAATCATCCTGATGGTTGTCTTTATGCTTATCCACCAGATGAATGGAATAGAATTTTGAAAAAACTTTCAGAGCTTCCTCAAAGTAAAAAGGAGATTAAAGCTTATAAAAGATTTGTAGTTTCTTCAGCTGTAGAATGTCAAATTGATAAACAGGGAAGAATATTAATTCCACATTATCATAGAGAATATGCAAAAATTGAAAAAGAGGTTCTTTTTGCAGGTGTTGGAGCTTTTATTGAGGTATGGAGTAAATCAATTTGGGATGAAGAAATCATGAAATCTAAAAAAATTCTTGAAGAAAGTGAAACCTTGGCAGAATTTGGATTGTGATAGAACATAAACCTGTTTTACTAAAAGAGGTTATAAAGTTCTTTGAAAATGTATCAAAAAAAGAAAATCCAGTGATATGTGATTTTACTATTGGATTAGGAGGACATGCTGAAGCTCTTCTTAAATCGTATAGAAATTTAAAAATAATTGGTTTTGATAGAGATGAAACCGCTCTTAATTATGCTAAAGAGAGATTAAAAGATTATTCTTACAGAATTGAGCTACAAAAATTGAATTTTGCAAATTTTGATACCGCTATAGATTTTAAAATTGATGGAGCACTTTTAGACTTAGGTATTGGGTCTCATCAGTTACTTGATGAAAGTAGAGGTTTTTCATTTAATAGTGAATTTAAGCTTGATATGAGAATGGATAAAACCCAATCATTATCCGCATGGGAAGTTGTAAATAAGTATCCTAAAGATAGGTTGAAAGAAATTTTTATAAAATATGGAGAGATAAAAAACCCTAAAAAAGTTGTGGATGCAATAATTGAGCATAGAAAGAAAAAAGAAATTTTTTCATGTAAAGAACTTGCTGAAATTATTGCTTCAAAATTAAAAAAAAGAGGTAGAATTCATCCAGCAACAAGATTTTTTCAGGCAATAAGAATTGAAGTTAATAAGGAACTTGAAGAATTAGAAATTTTTTTAAAAAAAATTTTTGATTATTTAAATCAGAAAGGTGTGTTAGTGATAATTTCTTTTCATTCTCTTGAGGATAGATTGGTTAAAATAGCATTTAAAAAAAGAGATGATATAAAAATTTTAACTAAAAAACCCATAACTCCAGATTATGAAGAAATACGCAAAAATCCTCGTTCAAGGAGTGCAAAATTAAGAGCATGCGAGAAATTATAAAAGATTTGATTGTTGTTTTAATAATTATCTTTATATTTTTTGTAGCAAACATTTGGATAACTTCCCTTTATATTGATGTGACCTACAGGTTTAATAAAGCACTTAAAAAAGAAAAGCTTTTATCTAAGGAGAATGAAAAACTTAAAATAGAAGTAAAAATGTTATCTTCTCCTGAAAGAATAATTAAAATTGGAAAAAATAAATTACATCTTGATTTTGTAAAAAAATCTCAGATTTATGAAGTGAAATACAATGAGTAAATGGGAAAAAATTAGATTTTCAATAGTTTGCTGTTTGGTTTTCATATTAATTTTTGTTTTAACATTAAGAGCTCTTTACCTTCAAATTTATAATAAAAATTTTTTGAGTAAAAAATTTGAAAGGCAGGCAACAAAATATATAAAAATTAAAGGAAAAAGAGGGGAAATACTTGATAAAAATGGAGAAGAATTAGCTATAAGTATTAAAGGAGTTTCAGTTTGGATAAATCCTCTTGAGGTAAAGAAAATAGAAAAGGTTCATATAATTAAGGCTCTTAGTAATATTCTTGATTTATCAAAAGCTTATATAAAGAAAAAAATTAGTAAAAAAGCTTACTTTGTTTGGATAAAAAGACATATAAGTTACAGTGAATATGAAAAATTAAGAAATTTAAATTTAAAAGGAGTGCATTTCATTGAAGAGTATAAGAGAATTTATCCAAATGGCAGATTGGCATCTCATATTTTAGGGTTTTGCAATATTGATGGGATTGGACTTGAAGGGATTGAATACTATTTCAATAAATATCTTATGGGAAAAACTAAAAAGATAAAGATTTTAAAAGATGCAAAAAATAACATAATTTCAGTTTTTGACCCGGAAAATGAAAAAAATTTTGATGGGAATGATGTTGTTTTAACAATTGATAAAAGAATCCAATCTCTTGTTGAAGATAAATTAAGAAGCTGGGTCAAAAATTATGAAGCTGAAAAAGGTGTAATTATTGTCATGAATCCACAGACAGGAGCAATAATTTCAATGGCATCCTATCCAGATTTTAATCCCAATTATTATTGGAAGTTTCCAAGAAGTTTTTATAAAAATCTTGCTGTAAATTTTAACTATGAACCTGGTTCTACTTTTAAACCAATTATTGTTGCTTATGCTATTGAAAATAATTTTATTTTTCCTGATGAACTTTTTTACATAAGTAAAAATGGCTATTACAGATTTAGAACAATTGATATTCATGACCATAAAATTTTTAGATGGCTTACAGTTGAAGGAATTATTGTTCACTCAAGTAATATTGGAATGGTAAAAATCAGTTCCCATCTTGGGAAGTTGGAAATTTTTAAAGCAATTAAATTATTTGGATTTGGAGAAAAAACAGGTATTACTCTTCCTGGAGAAGCAAAAGGTATAGTTAAACCAGTAAAAAGATTTTCAAGAGTAACTCATGCAACTATTTC
>CAZQKL010000180.1:0-2964 GCA_964593895.1 uncultured bacterium | reverse complement strand
AATGTTAAAGCTTTTGCTCCAGGAATTTCTCCTACAAGAATTCTCCATTGATTGGCTATTTTTTTTGCAGATATATTTCTCTTCTCAGAACTTAAAAGCTCAATTACAACTTCTGCAAGATTACTACCAAATTTTGCTGACCCTATTTGCACGCCTCCATGTTTTAATACTTTTGTAAAAGGCTGAGAACCAACTGTTAATTCCACATGTTTTATTAAATTTCCATAATGCCTTTTTAAAAATAACGCTTTATTTTCAATTAATTTTGCTTCTCTGTATGTTTCTGAAAAAGGTGTGCCATCATTCATTGTTAATGATGCTACAACTACATCTGATTCTACTTTTGGGAAAAAATTAAATTTTAATCTTCCAGAAAAATAATATCCAATTGTAAGAAATAGTATTGAAATTGATAGAGAAAAGTAAAAATATCTCCACCTTAGCACATGAGATAGAAATGTTAAATAAAATTTATCAATAAAATAATTCAAAAATTTTGAAGACCTTTTTGAAATAAATGAATACCAAGAACTTTTTTTAAATTTAATGCTTGAGAGATGCACAGGTAAAATTAAAACAGATTCAATATAGGATATTGTTAAAACTGCAATTACAACTTTTGGAATTGTTACTAAAAATTTTCCTATAACTCCTGGTATTATCATTAATGGAATAAAAGCAGCAATAGTCGTTGCTACTGAAAAAAACACAGGTTTATACATATCAATTGTGCCTTTAATTGATGCTTCAATTGAATTTAATCCTTTTTCAATATATTGAAAAATCTTCTCTCCTATCACAATTGCATCATCCACAACAATTCCCAGACAAATTATAAATGCAAATAGTGAAATCATATTTATAGAAACATTAAAATGAGGTAAAAAAACAAAAGCTCCTAAAAATGCAACTACCATTCCAGAGGCTACCCAAAAAGCAAGTCTTAAATCTAAAAAGAGAGCTAAAGAAGAAAGCACAAGAATTAATCCATATTTAGCATTTTTAAGTAATAGGTCTATTCTTTCTTTAAGATACTTTGTATCATCCTGCCATATTCCTATTTTAATTCCATTTGGTATAAAAGGTTTTATCTTTTTTAAATATTCTTTTACTTCTTGGGAAATGTCCAAAACAGATTGTTCTCCTGTTCTGAAAACTCTAATAAAAACAGCTGGTTTACCATCAAATTCAGTAACAAGGTCAACATCTTCAAATCTATCAACAATTTTTGCTATATCTCCAAGATATATTACAGTGCCATTATTTTTTGTAATTATTGGAATTGTTTCAAATTCCTTTTTTGTATATCTTTTTCCAATTGTTCTAACAAGAATTTCTCTCCCCTTTTCTTTTATAATTCCTCCAGGTAAATCTAAAACATTTAATTTTATAATATCTGATATTTTAGATAATGAAAGATGATATTTTCTTAATGTGCTTTCATCAAATTTTATTGAAATTTCATAAGGCTTAGTTCCCACAATATCAACTAAAGAAATGTCCTTTAAGGAATAAAGGTCATTTTTAATCTTTTCTGCAAGTCTTTTTAAACTTTTTTCATCTGCTTCTCCATACAATACAATATTTAAAACCTGCTTTTTATTTTCAAGAAATTTAATAATTGGTTTATCCGCTCTTTTTGGAAAAGTATCTATTTTATCAACTGCGTTTTTAACATCATTATAGACTTTAATTTTATCAGCTCCCCTTTCAAGTTCAATAAAAACAGTTCCATAACCTCTTACTGCTGTGGAAGAAATCTTCTTTATTCCTTCAATCCCATTAACAGCTTCTTCAATTTTTATACATATTGATTCTTCAATATCTTCTGGAGTTGCACCTCTATAATGCACAGAAACAACTATATAATCTAAATCAAATTCTGGCATTACTTCTTTTTTTATTGAGAAAATCTGAATTAATCCTACAAAAATTAAAAAAATCATTAAAAGATTGGAAAAAACATGATTTTTAATTATTGTTTTCATTATTTACTCTAACCTTCATGCCATTTGAAACATATGGAAGGTTGGTTGTAATTATTAAATCTCCAATATTTAAATTGGCTTTTACATAAACATTATCACCAATCCTTTTTAAAATTTTTACTTTCTTTATGAATAATTTTCCTTTTTTATAAATCCAGACCTCATTTTGATTATGTATAGCTGAAACCGGTAATTTAAAAGAATTTTCTATTTTAACTCCATTAAAATAAACTTTTACAAAAGAACCAATAAATAGAGGCATTTTATAAGAGTATGGATTAATAACATCAACTATAAAATCAAGAGTCCTTGTTGAAAAATCTATAACTTTTGTTGTTCTTGATAAAATCCCATTGTAATAAAATTTTTCACCATTTAAATTAAAAATAACTTTCACATTTTTATCATTAAAATCAATCCATCTAATATCATAATCAGGAACATTACAATGAACTTCAATTTTATCAGAATTTACTATTTTACCAATGATTTTACCTTTTGGAACGAATTCTCCAATATCACAATTTTTTAAAATAACAATTCCATTGTAAGGAGCTTTAATTACTGTTCTTTCAAGATTTTTTTTTGCAAGAAGTAAATTTTTCTTTGCAAATTCTAAATAAGCTTTTGCTTGTGCAAGCTGGGGCACATATAATTTTAACTTAGAAGGTTTTCTTAATGGAAATTCTTTTTTAGCTAATTTCCACTCTTTTTGTGAAATTTTTGCTTTTTCCTTTACAATTTCATAATTCAATTCTGCATCTTTTAAAATTTTTAATGCTTTAAAATAGTTAGTTTCATAATCAATCTTTTCTATTTTAACTAAAATTTCATCTTTTTTTACCATTTTACCAACATAAAAGTTTTTGGATATAAAAACAATTTTACCTGAAACTTCTGGAATAATTTTAACACTTCTAAACGGTTTAACATTACAAGTTTCATAGATATTTATTTTCACATTTTTCTTTTTTAA
>CAZQKL010000179.1:0-2972 GCA_964593895.1 uncultured bacterium | reverse complement strand
AGAAAACCAGAATTTAGGGGTAGATAATGAATGGAAAAATTAAAGGATTTGGATTTTATTTGCCAGAAAAAAAAGTAGGAGCAAGAGAACTTGCTCAAAAAGCAAATATGCATGAAAAGGTTTTAACTGCAATTGGAATTAAAAATGTTTATGAAGAAGATAAATTACTTCCTTCTGATATGGCAATAATTGCTTCAAAAAAAGCAATTGAAAATGCAGGAATTAATCCTTTAAATATTGATTTAATTATTAATGCTCCAGCTGGTCTTCAAGATTACATTATTCCTCCTGTTAGTGGAAAAATTCAACATGAGATTAATGCTGAAAATGCTTATTGTTATGATATTGTGCAAGGTTGTTGTGGAATGATGACAGCATTACAGATTGCGAATAATTACATAAAATCTGGAGATATAAATACAGCACTAATAGTATCCTCAGACAGATGGAGTAGTTTTACCAATCATCATTGTGCAGAAGCTGTAATATTTGGAGATGGAGCAGGTGCAATAATTGTTGATGGTTCAGGAGAAGATTTCAAAGTGATAGATTTTATTTTTAAAACAAATGGAAGATACTTTAATCTTTATGGGATTGAAGAAGGTGGGGTAAAAAGTATTGATGTCAAAAAAGGGATATTATACGAATGCCTTGACATTAAGACAGCAAGAACAGATTTTAAAGAAATCTACATGCCTTCATTTATTGAAGTAATAAAAAAACTTTTAAATAAAAATAGATTGAAAATTACTGATATTTCGTATATTTCAATGGTAAATGCAAATCTAAAACTTCTTGAAATAATCTGCTCTCAAATAAATTTTCCATTAGAAAAAACTTCAGCAAATTATTTACAGGAACATGGTCATATAGGAGGTTTTGATATATTTTTCAATATTCACCTTGCGAAAAATGATGGATTAATAAAAAAAGGGGATAAAATAATCATTTTAAATGCAGGAATTGGCTTTACATGGGCAGCAGGGTTGATTGAATATTGAATATTAATCTAAAATAATATAATTCTTTTGGCTAAATATCATTAGTTGTTGGTCGTTGGTTTTTGAAATTGTATTACTTATGGATTTAACATTTTTGCTCTTTTTTCTATTAATTTTGTCCCACACTTTCTGCAATAATTTGAATCTTCAACATATTCTTCATATCCACATTTAGGACATAATTTCTCAAAATTTTTCATTTTACTCATTTCATGAGTTACTATTCCTGTTGGAACAGCAATTATTGAATATCCTACAATCATTATAACTGAAGCTAAAAATTGTCCAAGAGGTGTTTTAGGAGAAATATCCCCATAACCTACAGTTGTCAAAGTTACAATTGCCCAGTAAATACTTTTAGGAATACTTGTAAATCCATGTTCTTCTCCTTCAACCACATACATAAATGAACCAATTACAATCACAAGATTTATAACTGCAAAAAGGAAAACCAGAATTTTGTTTTTACTATTTCTTAACGCTGTAATTATTATCTGAGATTGATTAATGTATTGAGCTAATTTTAAAATTCTGAAAATTCTTAAAACTCTTAAAATTCTAATTACAATTAAATAATGAGAATTTGTGATTACCATACTCAAATATGTTGGTATAAAAGATATAAAATCAATTATTCCAAAAAAGCTTATCACATATTTGCTTCTATTTTTAGCAACATAAATTCTTAAAAAATATTCAATTGTAAAAATTCCTGTAAATATCCATTCAAGAATTTTAAATAAAGATGACAACTTTTTTGATACAGATGGGATGCTGTCAAGCATTATACATAAAACACTAAAACATATTACAATTATTAAAATAACATCGAAAAGTTTTCCAGCAAAAGTTTCAGTTCCAAAAATTATTTCATATAGTTTTTCTTTTAAATTCTTGTTTTTCATGACAATAAATCTAATGAACAAATTTACATGTTAAAATAATTTCATTGCCGAAGGGGGGATTTGAACCCCCACGGGATTACTCCCACCAGACCCTGAATCTGGCGTGTCTGCCAGTTCCACCACTTCGGCTTATTTTATTCATTTAAAAATTTTTCTGCTAATAAAACCTCTTCCTTTGAACCAATGTATACAGGAGACCTTTGATCAAGTTTCTCTGGTTGAATCTCAAGAATTCTTTTAGAACCATTTGATGCCATACCACCAGCATTCTCAATAATAAAAGCCATTGGATTAAGTTCAAATAACAATCTTAACTTCCCATTTGAAGAATTTTTTAAAGAAGGATATGTAAATAAACCACCTCTTTTTAATAGTATTTGATTTATATCTGGCACAAAACCACCGGAATATCTTAGTTTGTAGCCATTCTCCTCAAGGTAATCTATAAATTTAGCATGTTTTTCTATATAATCTTTTTTTAATCCTCCTGGAGAATAAATTTTATTTGAACCTTTTAATTGAATATTTTCCTGTGTGAGTGTGTATTCTCCAAGAGAATTTAAAGTAAATTCAAAAACTCCATTACCTGTTGTATAAACAAGAGTAGTTCGTGGACCATAAACAACATACATTGCTCCAACTAAATTTTTGCCAGGTTGTAAAAGATTTTCACCTTTATATATACCAACAATAGTTCCAACAGAGAGATTAACATCAACCAGGGAAGAACCATCAAGAGGATCAACAACAACGCTGTAATCTTTATGTCCCTTTCTTTCAAAAATTAATATATCATCAAGTTCTTCTGATGCAAAACATTTAACTCTTCCAGTGTGGTCAAGTCTGTCCTTGATAATCTCATTGGATAATACATCAAGAGCAAGTTGTTCTTCTCCATACAAATTACTTGTCCCTGCAAGTCCTAAATCTCCAGTCCTCATTGCATGAACAATATATTTTGAAGCTACTCCAATTTCGTAAATTATACTTGCAAGTCCAAAATCAACTCCTTCTTTCATTAAATGATTCCATAATCCCTTTTGAACATGTCTTTTAGGCATAACTA
>CAZQKL010000178.1:0-2976 GCA_964593895.1 uncultured bacterium | reverse complement strand
AGATAATAACAAAGGATGTAAAAAAAAGATTAAAAAATTTTTATGAAGTTTCAGAGGAAATACCTGGATATATTCTTGATTCATTTAAAACTTTATTATCAAAAAATCTTGTTATTAATTTTAAGCATCAGGGACTGGAAAATTTTACGAAAGAGATGGATCGCTCAGTTAACAGGCTAATATTTGGATTGATTATTTCAGCCACTTTAATTTCAAGCTCTTTTCTCATTAAAATAAGTCCCTTTTTCGGGATATTGGGATTTTCTTTTGCAACTTTTCTGGGGATATGGCTACTTTATGGAATTTTTAAATCTGGTAGATTGTAAAAATGAGGAATATTAGAATAGATTTAATGTATGAGGGGACAAACTATTATGGCTGGCAGATTCAGCCAGATAAAAGAACTGTGCAGGGGGAAATAAAGAAAAAACTTGAATTAATTTTACAGGAAGAGATAAAATTAATTGGCGCAAGTAGAACTGATAGAGGTGTACATGCAAAACATCAGGTTGCAAATTTTAAAACAGAAACAAAACTTGAAGTTGAGGAGATACGATACAGGCTAAATCAACTTCTTGATGACGATATTTATATCTTTAAAATAAAGTCAGTTCAGCTTAATTTTCATTCAAGATACTGGGCAAAGGAAAAAACTTATAAATACTATATTTTAAATTCTTCAAAACCTATACCTTTTTTCAGAAATTATTCATGGTTCTGTCCTCAACATATTGATATTGATTTATTAAATGAAATATCACCTCAACTCATTGGGAAAAAAGATTTTATAGGTTTTCAGGGACAATCATCTGATATGAAACAAACAGAAAGAGAGATTTACGAAGCATACTGGAAACGCAAAAAAGATTTTATAATTTTTACAATTACAGGTTCTGGATTTTTAAAAAATATGGTGAGAAAAATTGTTGGTTGTTTAATGGCAATAAATGATGAACTTGAAGATAAAGATTTTATACTTGAAATTCTTGAGACTAAAAATAGAGAAAGAAGTAAATATGTAGCACCTCCGCAGGGATTATTTCTTGAAAAGATAGTTTATTAAAATTTTTCTTGCTTCTTTAGCATAAATTTTATATCCTTTCTCATTAGGATGAAGTAAATCACCGAGGAGTTCATCTTCTTTTAATTTATGCTTTGATACATCAATATATGGGAGATTATTTTCATTAGCAGTATTTTTTATGGTTTCATAAAAAGGTTTAACTATTTTCTGGTCTGTATCATAGTATAATCTATGTGGAATCATTAATATTTTTATTCCAGTGATTCTATCAATAATTGATTGAAGATTATTTTTAAAAGCATTTACACTGAAGCCTGAAAAAGCATCATTTACTCCAAATTCAATTATTGTTAAATCTGGGTTATGTTTTAAAACTGAATACTCCAGTCTCATTAAACCATCGTAGGCAGTATCACCAGGGATGCCAGAATTTATAAAATCAATCTCAGGAAAGTAATCTTTAAGATAATCAATATAACCTTTATTTACAAGATAACCATAAGTGAGTGAATTGCCAAAACATACTACTTTCATTTTTTCATTCAATTTCAATAATTTTTTTTACTTCTTCTTCTGGTAGTTGTTCAACTTCTTTTAACTTCTTTTCCATTATTTTTGTTCTTTTATCAGTTTGTTCCAGTGTATTTGATATTGTATTTACCTGTTTTTTCAGTTTTTCAATCATTTCCCCAAATTTTATAAATTCAGTTTTTACAGCTGCTAAAATTTTCCAGACTTCAGAGCTTCTCTTTTCAATTGCAAGAGTTTTAAAACCAATTCTCAGGCTATTTAAAAGAGCTGCCAATGTTGTTGGTCCTGTTATTACAATTCTGTATTTTCTCTGAATTTCTTCAACTTTTCCTGGAAATTTTAATACTTCTGCATATAACCCTTCAGTAGGTAGAAACATAATTGCAAAATCTGTTGTAAAAGGTGGATTTATATATTTTTTGTTAATATCTTCTGCAAATTTATTAATTGCTCTTTGAAGTTCAATCCTTAATTTTTCAACTTCTGCAATATCTCCTTTTTCATAAGCATCAATCATTTTTATATAACTTTCCTGTGGAAATTTTGAATCAATTGGTAGATAAATTATTTTGCCGTCCTCTTTGCCTGGTAATTTTATTGCAAATTCAACCCTCTGATTATTCTTTATTTCAACATTTTTATCAAACTGGTCAGGAGTTAAAATCTGCTCCAGAATATTTTCAAGCTGAATTTCTCCCCATGTTCCTCTAACTTTTATATTTGAAAGAACCTTTTTTAAATCACCAACTCCTTTTGCAAGATTTTGCATTTCCCCAAGACCACGCTGAACCTGTTCAAGTTGTTTATTAACCATTTCAAATGATTGACCTATTCTTTTCTGTAAAGTATCCTGAATTTTACTTTCAACAATTTCTCTCATTTTTTCAAGCTGTCTTGAATTTTCCTCTCTTAATTTTTCAAATTTTTCTTCAAGATTTTTTGAAATTCTATCAAGAGTTGTATTAATCTCATCTCTACTTGACTTATTAAAATTATTTACCATTTCAACAAGTTTCTGAAATGAATTTATAAATTCATCTTTGATTTTAAGGTTTATATTTTCATTTGATTTCTTAAAATAGAAAATGAAAAAAATAAATATAGCAATGAGAAAAGAGATGAGAATGATGATTAAAATCTGCATTTTTAGTCCTTTAAACTAAGGGAAATATTTGTAAATATCTTTTCTATGCAATATTCTAACAAAAATGATTTTATCATTTAAATATTGTATCCCAATTCTATAATTTTTAATTTTAATTCTATAAAAATTTTCATATCCAATTAATTTTGAAATGTCCTTGATTTCAAAAATATTGTTTGTTGATTCTATATTTTGAATAATAGAAGCTATTTCCTTTTTAAGATTCTTATCTGTGATTTTTTTTAAATCTTTATAAAAACTTTTTTTAAATTCAATA
>CAZQKL010000177.1:0-3024 GCA_964593895.1 uncultured bacterium | reverse complement strand
AAACTTTATAGTAGTTTTTAAATTTTTTTACATCTTCAATTTTATTAAATTTTGGCTTTATTTTCTGAATTATAAAATTATCAGTTAGTTTTAAAGTTTTAAATTTATGTTCATGAATAACAACCTTTTTCTTAAAATTTTTTCCAAAAATTGCACAGTATAAAGGTTTATAATTTTCAATAAATCCTAAATGTTCATAAATGATTTTATTGTTTTTTAAAATTAATGTAAATGGTGTTCTTGTTCCACCTATTTTTTCATAAACTTCGTAATTTGGGTCAGGAACAATGGGAAATTTTATTTTAAACCTTTTTTTAAAATGTTCCACTTCATTTAAACAATTTCCAAGAGCAATTCCAATAAATTTAATATTTTTATTTTTCACATTTTCATAAAATTTGTTAAATTCAGGAGCTTGTTTTTGACATGCAAAACAGTAAATATTAATAAATTCAATAACTTTAATTTCAGATTTAATTTGCGAAATTTTAAATTCTTTACAGTTTCCAGGTAAACCTAAATATTTTTTCTCTTTTTTAGTTAAAAATTGAGCACTTAATTTTAGCTCTGGTGTAAATTTTACACCATACGATATTTTTAAAAATGAAAAAATAATAATTATGCTAATTATTAATGTTTTTCTCATCTTCAATTACCTCTTCAAAATCAAGGGTTTTAATATTTGCTAATTCTACAGATGGATAATTTTTAAGTTTTTCAAGAAGTATTACTTTATGAGCCTGATTGC
Source organism: uncultured bacterium (assembly GCA_964593895.1). GTDB lineage: Bacteria > DYJV01 > DYJV01 > DYJV01 > JALVYZ01 > CAZQKL01. Next base: position 2,276 of record CAZQKL010000177.1, on the reverse strand, counting down.
AGTTGGTACATTTATAAACTCTAACAAAATCATAATCATCCTCAAATTGATAATAGTATAATTTTTTCTGGTCTTCATTTCCACATATTGGACATTTTATCCTTGGATATCTCCAAGGGAACCTACATAAATCACATACTAAAAATTTTCTTCTTTCTTCATCTAAATAACCGTATTCAAAATTGCTTCCACATATTGGGCAGAAATTTTTATCAAATTTTGATAAATCTATTCTGTTTTTAAAAACATTCCAGATTATTGTGTAAATTATACCATAACACCTCAAAATTATTTCATAAATTAAAAGATTTTCTTCATCTATATCTATTTCTTTTCCAGATAATACTTTCAAAATTTTCTCTTCAAAATCCTTTAAATTTTCAGGAATTTTCAAGTTGTGCTTTACAATTAAATTTGATGCTAATTCTGAAGGTTTTACTATTTCAATAATTTCATTTAATTTTTCATTATTAATATTATCTGCAATTGGAAAACTTTTTAAATCAACTTCCCCTAAAATCTTTTCTATTTTTTCTTTGTCAATATCTTTTACTATCTTTTCTCTAAGCTCATAAATATCTTTATAAATTTCCATATTTCCTCTCTTTATTTTAATTTAAAAGGGGGAAAATCCCCCAAATTTTAAGCCTGACCTGCCATTACTACAACATATCTTAATAAAAATCCACCAATTAAAATTAAAATTGGGGTAATAAAATCCATTCCTAATTTACTTCCTTTAATTCTGTATTTAATTATATGGATAAAATTTGAAATTACAGGAATTATTAACCCCACAATTATAACCCCAATTATAAACATTCCTTTAAATTTTTTCAAATACACCAGATGCCCTATGTTGTGCAATTCTATAAGCATAAAAAGTAGAATTACCATTTCAGCAAGTATAGCAATATTGTCAACCAATTTCAATTTATATTTGTTCCTTTGCCCAATTTCATCATGCCTTTTAGCACCATAGAAGAAATAGATAAAAGCAATGGCTGTTGAAACTCCTGATGCTAAAAATAGAGCTCCTAAAAATGGAGTATCTGACCAGAAAGGTCTTGAAGTCTCTGTAAGTAAAACCCCAGTATATGCAGCAAGAAAAACTCCCACGCTTAATCCAATTGCATTAACTGCTTTTCTTGGAATTACAAGACTTATATAGTATCCTAATTTCCCAATTCCCTTAGCATCCTTAGATGTGCCATAAATCATTATAACAGATAGAATTGTAAAAGCAGTAAAAGTTATAACTCCCCATACACCTACACTCATTGGAGAAGTAAATTTGTAGATTTTTAACACATTTAAAAATCTTTCAGGTCTTCCAAGGTCATATATTAAACAGAGGGAACCAATAATTATCCCAATTAAAGCAACAAGAAATGATATTTTTCCAATTAGCTTATCTTCATCTATATCACATAAATCAGCAAGTGCTCCAATAATGTAAGCTCCTCCTGCAAGACCTCCAAGAAAAAGATATATAATAATTGGCCATCCCCAATTAATTACTTGACCTTCCATTTTTACCTCCTTCTATTTTTCATTATGGTTTTTTGTTCTATCTCTAAAGCTAAATACAGCTCCAAGAGTAATTACTCCTGCAGCAATTAGTCCAATAAATGAATTTGAGAGAATATTCCAGAAGTATTTTGATACAACTTTTGGCTCTTTTGGAAGTCCATAAAATTCAGGGTCATTCTGTAAAATGTAGAAAAATCCAAGTCCTCCAAGCTGAGTATCACCATAGATGCAGGCTCTATAATTTCCTTGTTTTCTCAATTCAATTAATCTTTCATTTGCAAGAGCTCTTAATTCGCTTAAGTTTCCAAAAGTTAAAGCACCAGTTGGACAAGCTTTTGCACAAGCTGGTGGTAATCCATTTTCAACTCTATCGTAACAACCTGTGCATTTTACACTTGTTCCTGTTTCAGGATTGAGATGAGGAATACCAAATGGGCATAATTGAATACAGTTTTTACAACCAATACAGATATTCTGGTCAATGTAAACCATTCCAGATGGGCTTCTTTTTATTGCACCAGTAGGACATCCTTCAAGACAGTTTGAATCTGTGCAGTGATGACATCCTGTTCTTTTAAAATGCCATATAACTTGATTTTTTTCACTATCCCATTCTTCATAAAATTTTATCAATGTCCATGTATGGTGACTTAAATCTGGGGGATTCTGATAGCTCCCCCAGTTGTGTGTTTTTTCAGCAGGTAAATTATTCCATTCTTTGCATGCTACCTGACATGCTCTAC
>CAZQKL010000176.1:0-3052 GCA_964593895.1 uncultured bacterium | reverse complement strand
TTATTGGAAAAATTCCTATGCAGTTTCCATCCTCTTCAGTAATGTAATATCCTTCTAAATCCTTCTTTTTAAATCCATTACTTAAAAAATGGTAGTCATCAACTACTAAATATTTAATCCCACAGTTTACCAGAACTTTTACAATTTTACTATCCCACACTCTTTCTGTAAGCCATAATCCATTAGGAGTAACACCAAAATTATCCTTTATAAATCTATTTAATTTTAAAATTTGAAGTTCAGCATCTTTTTCAGGAATTATTGATAAAATTGGCTCATAAAATCCTGCTGTAAAAATTTCTATCTGATTTCTATCAACTAATTTTTTTATTAATTTAAATAATTCTTTTTTATAACTTTTTATCCACTCAAATAGCCAACCACTAAAATGAATTGAAATTTTTACTTTTGGGAACTCATTTAAAGTTTTAAAAAAAGGATAATATGACCTATCTGTTGCTTTTGATACAATCTCATAAAAATTATTATATGGCTGATGGCAATGGATACCAAAAAGTAATTTCATTTTATACTTTCCAATAGTCAAGATAAATATTTTCAGGAACTTCTATTTTTATTGTTGAATCAAATGGTGCTTTTTCAATTAAATTCCCATTATGAAACAATGAAGCATATAAATTTATTGTCTCTCCCTTATCTATAGAAAATTCACTTAAATTAATTTTAATTTCCAATATTTTATCGTATGCTACTTCAATGTTAGAAGAAATTTGTATAAAACTTTCTTCTTTAATTTTGAAAACAGCAACATTTTCATTTGTTATGTTATAAACTATCTTAAAGCTTTCTTTGTTATAAAGATTAAGCTCAAATTGAACCTTATCAAGTTCCTTTAAATTTTTATTAAAATCAAATCTTAAAAATAAACATTCTTCATTAAATCCATAATACATTTTTTTGAAAAAACCTCTTGAAAAGTGCATTGTAGAAGTATCTTGAGCAAAATTGTATTCCCCAGCTGAAATCCACTCAAAATAATTTGAAACTTTACCATCAATTTTGGGATTTAAAATGTCAACTGGCTTTGTTATTAGTATTGATTTTTTCTGAAGTTTTATTGGCATTAAGAAATCAATGGGGATTTCGCTTCCACATGTTATAAAAATATTTGAAAGATGAGCTCTAAATAACGCATCAAATTGGTCACTTATTTCACTATAAAATTCATCTCCATACCACCAGAACCAATCACTTCCTTCACTGATAAGTAACTCTTTAAATGCTAAATCATTAGATGCACATTTCTCCATTAAAAAACTTTTAGCCTTATCAAGAAGTTCCCAAGCTTTATTATCTTCAGGATGTCCAATCCAGATTTTAAAATTTGCATTTATCCATGACCCAGGAAAAATATTAGTTAATTTTTCTGACAAGGAATTATTGTCAAAATATTTTGAAAATGTAGTAAACTCAAGAGATTCATCATTCTCCATAAGCTCATACATTTTTTTTAAAAAAGGGACGCCATTATCTTTATAATATTCCCATGCATTTTCTCCATCAAGAATAATTGAAACAATTGCATCTGGATTATTTGTTAATCTTTCAATATTTTTAAGCCTGTTATAAAAATCGTTTGCGGCATCTTCATAATGCCATTTTGAATAGATAAAACCAATTAAATTTGACAAATCTTTATCTCTAAAAAATATTTTTAACCCATTATAATCATAGGGTTTATATAAATTTTTTCTCTCAATTCCCTTTTTGCTTAAAAACAAAATATCTTCATCTGTTGCAACCCAATAAAATCCTGAATTTTTAATTAAATTTAATGCATCATTAGATACTGAGCCTTCAGATGGCCACATTCCCTTTGGATAAGTGCCAAATGTTTCATTAAATTTTTCCTTTCCAGTTTTTATCTGAATTTCTGCATCATTCTTAAAATTATTAACTAAAAATGGTAAATTAATTTGAGGCATTGAAATTTTTGCAACTTTGACATCTATAAGAAGAGGTAAAATTGGATGAAAATATGGAGAAGTTGAAATCTCAATCTTTTCTGATTCAAAATTTTTCCTATAAAGTGAAATAATTTTCTTCATGTATTTATGAAGTTCATCCAGTAACTCAATTTTATCTTCTTCTGAAAAATTTTTCCCTTTTTTTATTAATTTTTTTACAACTTCAGATTCATTTTTTATATAATATCCACACCATGAAATTAAATATAAAATTTCAAGGTCAATAATTTCCTGATTATTGAAAAGTTCTATTGCTTTTTCACCATAATTCTCTTTCTTTTCATATAGTTCTCTAAACCTTTTTAAAGGAAAAATCATATTTTCATAATTTGCAAGAAATAATTGTCTGAAGAGATTTTTCTTACTATTCAAATCAAGAGTCTTTACAGATTGTTTAAGCAGTATTAAAAAATTATCTTTCTCTAATGTTTTCTCATATTCCTCAATCTGCTCAATTAAAGATGGAACAAAATTAAATGTAACCTTAACTTTTTCAAACTCCTCAATTATTCTAATCATGTCGTAATAATCTTTAATTGAATGGAGAAATGTCCAAGGCATAATAAACCTGTCATTCACTAAATCCTTATAAAAAGGTTGATGCATATGCCATAAAAAAGCTACTTTCATGATTACTTTCTACATAAGAAGCCGAGGCAATCTTCAATCCATTTTACATTTTTAAATCCAGCTTCTATAAGTCTTTTTTTTACTCCTTTTGGAATATTTTTTCCACTTTTTTCTCCTGGCTTTCCAGTATAATGGAAAAGAAAACTATTATTTTTTAAAATTCTGTATAATTCAACATAAAAATTGTAAGAATACAATTCTCCTGCCCTTGAAAATCTCGGTGGGTCATGCATTATTGCATCAAAATAGTTTGAAGGCAAAACCTTTACTATTTCTTCAGCATTTCCAATAATTATTTGAATGTTTTCTTTTAAAAATAGGTCTTTTGATTTCAAATTTTTCCTTGCAAGATTTATCACATTTTCATCATTTTCTATTGTTATAACAAACTTACTTCTTTTAGCAAGCTCAATTGCAGTATATCCAAGTCCAGT
>CAZQKL010000175.1:0-3070 GCA_964593895.1 uncultured bacterium | reverse complement strand
TATCTCCAAATTTTATTTCATCAACAACAACACTATCATTTTCATTAATTATTGGTACAACTTTAAGAGAAATAAGTTTTTCAATGTTTTCTTTAATGTGAAGATATCTTTTTCTATCCTTAAAATCATCATGAGTTAATAAAATTTGAGCGATTTCAATGTTGAATTTGTTAAAAAAATTTTTATATTTTTGCATTAAAGCAATCTGGCCTATAGAAGCAAGAGCCTGCTTTTCAACAAGATTTTTCGGTTCAAAATTTAAAATCCCTCTACCAGCAGCAACAGCTCCTGAAGAGACTATTGCTATATTGTAATTTTTCAAAAATAGTTTAGAGACATTTTCTGCTATATTTTCAATTATATTCTCATCAAGTTTATTATTTTCATCAGTTAAAACAGCGCTACCACATTTAACAACTATTCTTTTGCAATTAATGATAAATTTTTTCCTCTCCATTAAAATACTCCAGCTTTTTAACTAAATTTTCAATAATTTTTTCATTGCTTCCAAAATGAAGATGAACATAACTCCCAAGACAGTTTTTATACCTGTAACCTTCAAATTTATTTAAATCTCCTTTTCTTGTTGTAATTTTATATATTTTTTTTAAATTTTCTCCATTATTTTCAAGGTATGAATAATGGAATTCATGGCCTCTAACTTTTTCTTCTCTTTTACCAAAAAAATTATCTTCTATAAATGTTATCTCCCTGTAGCCAAGTGCTTTAAGACGGCTTCCAAGAATTGCTCTTTCTTCAAAAATTCCAGCAAATTCAAAAAAGTTATTATTAATATAAACACCTTGAGTTAAATAAACAAATCCTCCACATTCTGCATAAACTATTTTTCCATCTTCAATAAATTTTTTTAACTCTAATATCAGTGTTTTATTTTTAGAAAGTTTTTCTGCATGTAATTCAGGATAACCTCCACCTAAATAGATAAAATTTATATTGTCAGGTAGGCATGTATCTTCCAGAGGACTGAAATAAGAAATTTCAGCACCATATTTTTCAAAAATTTTTAAATTATCATAATAATAGAAACAGAAAGCATTGTCTTTTGCAACTCCAATTTTCACTCTTTTTGCTTTTTTTTCTAATTTTGGAGAAAACTTTTTATCAAAATAGGATATTTGCAATAATTTCTCAAAATCTATTCTTTCAAGTGCCTTTTCTTTAAATTTATCAATTAATATTTTAAAATTTGTATTATCTTCAATGGTTACCAATCCTAAGTGCCTTGAAGATAATTCTGGAAAGTCATCTCTATAAAAATAACCAATTATCTCTACATTGCAATAAGTTTGAATTGCCTCTTTTAAATAGTTTAAATGTGTTTCACTACCAACTTTATTTAAAATAACTCCCTTTAAATTAACATTTTTATCAAAATTTTTGTAACCATTTATAATTGCTGCAACGCTTCTTGCCATTGATTTACAGTCAACCACAAGAATTACAGGAAGATTTAACCATTTTGCAATTTGAGCTGAACTGCCTTGTTCAGAATTTCCAGAAAATCCATCGTATAATCCCATAACTCCTTCAACAATTCCAATATCATTTTCATTTTTAAAAGATGAATAGAAATTTTTTTTATTATAATCTTTTGATAACATCCATCCATCTAAATTTATTGCTGGATTTCCACTGACAAATGAATGATAACCTGTATCAATAAAGTCTGGTCCTACTTTAAAAGGAAGGATATTATAATTTTTTGATTTTAATGCAGCAATAATTGATATTGTTACAGAAGTTTTGCCAACACCACTATTGGTGCCAGCAATTAAGAATTTATATGGCATTATTCTAATATAAAATTCCAGCCATATTTATCAGGTTTTTCACCATACTGAATTCCAGTAATCTCCTCAAAAAGCATTTTTGCAATAGGACCTGTTTCTTCATTATTTATGGTAATTATTTTTCCATTATGTTCCAATTTGCCAACAGGAGAGATTACTGCTGCTGTTCCTGTGCCAAAAATTTCATTTAGTTTACCATTTTTATGTGCATCAAATATTTCGTCTATTGATACCCTTCTTATTGTTACTTTATATCCTTTTTCTTTTAAAATTGTAATAGCGCTCTCTCTTGTAATACCTGGCAAAATTGTTCCAGACTCAACAGGTGGTGTTAAAATTTCATTATCAATAACGCAAAAAAAGTTCATAGTACCAACTTCTTCAACATACTTATGTTCTTTCCCATCAAGCCATAAAACCTGAGTAAAGCCTCTTTTTTGTGCTTCTGTGGCTGGATATAAGCTTATTGCATAATTTGCAGCTGCTTTTGTAAAACCAAGTCCTCCTTCGCATGCTCTTGTATATTTCCCTGAAGTACATAAACTTACAGGATTAAATCCTTCTTTGTAGTAAGGACCCACAGGAGACAAAATAACCATATAAAGATAAGATTTTGAAGGTCTAACTCCTAAAAACGGCTCAGTAGCAAAAACAAAGGGTCTAATATAAAGAGATGAGCCTTTTTTCTGAGGTATCCATTCTTTATCAAGTAAAACAAGTTCTTTTATACCTTCAATAAAAATATCTTCTGGAATTTCAGGAATACACAATCTTTCGCATGTAGTTTTAAACCTTTCACAATTTTTATCAATTCTAAAAATGTTAATTTTATTCTCAACTGTTTTAAATGCTTTTAATCCTTCAAAAGCAATTTGAGCATAATGAAGAGAGCATATTGATGGCTCAATTGAAATTGGTCCATAAGGCACAATTTTCGGTTTGTGCCATTTGCTATCTCTATATTCCATAATTAACATATGGTCTGTAAAAATTGTACCAAAAACTAAATTTTCCAGATCGTAATTATTGATTTTGCTTTTTTCAACTTTTTGAATTTCTAAATCTATCATTTTTTCTCCCCTTTACGTAAACTTTAATTTTTTTTTATCAAAATAATTGGTAAGTTTCAATAATTTTTTTAAATTTATCTTGACAATGTAATAACAATGAATAATTAAAAGTGAAAAATGAAAAATTAAAATCAAATGGGGAGGTAGGAAAAATGGAGATAAAAGAATTGCAAAAATTAGCATTAAAGA
>CAZQKL010000174.1:0-3109 GCA_964593895.1 uncultured bacterium | reverse complement strand
AATTTCAAAAGATTTAAAAATTGAACAAGATTATTTTGTTAACACTAACTTTTATTCATTTACCTTTTCAAATTCTGAAAGTTCAATTTTACTTTATAGTTTTTTACCTGAAAATAGAATAAAATTTTCTTTTTTTACATTAAAAAATGGTCTTTCAGAAACATTTGAAATTCAAAATAGATTAAAAACTTGTTATTTTTATAATCCGCTTGTTTATGATAAAATTGCAATTTTTCCACAATCTTGTTTTGGGAAAGTGAGAAAAAACGGGATGGTAGTTTTTGAAAATGGAAATAAAAGTGATTTTATTAATATTCCTGGAACTCCAATTTTAGTTTTAGATAATAACACAATAATTACAATGGAAAATATAAAAAATGGTATAAGTTTTAACTTAATTAAGTTTAATTTTTTAGAAGCTTATCTTGAAAATGCAAAATTTTTTGGAAATTGCAACTACCCATCTATTGCATTTGCAAATAATTTTACCTACTTAGCCTGCAATGAGAAGATTTATAAATTACACAAAAAAACCTTTCAAATTTTAAGTGAATATAATTTTGATAAAAATTACGATATTATTGATGTCTCACGAAATGGAACTTATGGAATATTAAGAGAAAAAATCTATCCCATTTATAGAATTCAAACCTCATGCAAATGTTATATTCCAGAATTTATAAAAGATTGCTATTTTGTAAAGTTTGAAAGTAAAAATGTAATATTTTTGAAAAAGATAAGTGGAAAATATTGTTCATCAAAAGATAAAATTATTATTTTAGATAATGGCTCAATAGTTTATGCAAATGGTGAAAGAGGAATTTCTCTAATTCATTAGCTCAACTACAAATGAATTGCCACCAAATTGATTTTCTTCTAATTTTACACTTCCATTGTAAAGTTTTGCGATGTGCTTTACAATTGAAAGTCCAAGGCCTGAACCGCTTTTAGATTTGTTTCTTGATTTTGACAAAGTATAAAATCTTTCAAATATTCTTTCTCTTTCATTTATAGGAATTAACGGTCCTTCATCTTCCACTTTAATTTCTATTTTATCATCTTTCCTTTTTATACTCACATAAACATTTTTCCCTTTTGAATATTTAACTGCATTATCTATTAAATTTTGTAGAAGGCTCTGAAAATGTTGAGGTAAAATTTTTAATTTTTTAACATTTGCTTCAACAACTATATTTTTATCTTTATCTCTGTAAATGGTCAAGATTTCTGCTAATATTTCATCTACAACAGTCTCTTCCTTTATTTCTAAAGTCTCTAAATTTTCAAGTTTATGAAGTTCAATTATATCGTGAATTAACTCATCCATTTTAATAGAATTTCTGTAAATTATTTCAATAAATTCTTTTAATTCTTCCTGTGTAAGGTTTTCAAAGTTAATTATTGTTTCTGCTGCATTCATAATTGTAGCAACTGGAGTTTTTAACTCATGGGAAATATTGCCTATAAGTTGATGTTTAAATTCTGAATATTCAAGTTTCTGAGTAATATCAGTAAAAACAAAAAGTTTTTCATTCTGGATTTTTTTTATGTAAATTTCAAAAGTCTTTCCATTTAATTTTCTAATAAATGAACCATTTTCATTGTTTATAACATTTAAAAAATTTGTAATATTGTAGTTTAGCCCATTTAGTTTGAAAATATTTCTGCCTTTTTCAAGTTTGGCATTTAAATAATCTTCTGCTTTTTTGTTAAAATAGATAATTTTATTATCCAAATTTAAAAGAATTATCCCTTCTTCAAGAATTGAGAAAATAAATTCAGATTTGTTTTTTTCAATAATTAAATTCCTCTGTTTCTGAAGCATTGAAGTGTAAATTTTGTATATCACATTTCCAATTCTCTGAAATGTTTCATCTTTAAAAGATGGAAATGTTATATCTTTTTCATCGTTTTCAATTTTTTTAGCTAATTCTTCAAGTTTCTTTATTGGCATTGAGAATATTAATGCAATTATTAGGGAAATACACAAGCATATTCCAATAAGATAAGTAAAAGAAATTCCAATTCCATTCATGAAATCTTCTTTAAATTTTTTTACATAATTTAATGGATATGCTATTCTCAAAATTAAATTTTTGTTTAAAATTTTTGCATAATAAAACATATAAATTTTTAAAGTATGGCTAAATCTAATTGAATATCCTTCATGATTTTTGGAAAAAAGAGCCAATTTAATTTCAGGTCTATTTTTATGATTTTCCATTTTTTTAATATTTTCAGGCAATAAAAATGAATCAAATATTACAACACCATTTTTTTTTATAACTGTTATCCTTAAATTTGTTTCATTAGAAACTTTTTTTAAGATTTTATAAGTGTTTAAGTCAAATTTATTAGGTATTTTATAATTTTTTAATAAAATCCATTTACTTTTTAAATCATTTAGGGTCTCATCTATGAAAGTTTTTTCAATAATTTTGTCAATATGGGCAAATATAAATGTAAAAAGAATTAAGAGGGGAATAAAAATTATTAAAAAAAATTTTAAAAAAGTCTTCATTCAATCAAATATCCAACTTTTGGAATTGATTTAATTAATTTCCCTTTTTGTCCAAGTTTTTTTCTTATAGAAGATATATGAGCATCAACTGTTCTTGTATAAACTTCAGAAGAATATCCCCATATTTTATCTAAAAGCTGTTCCCTTGTAAAAACTCTTTTCGGGTTTTGAATAAAAAGATTTAAAAGTTCAAACTCTTTTTTTGTGAGATTTATCTCTTTCCCATCAGTTCTAACTTTAAAAGAGTTTGTATCAATTTCAATACCTTTATACTCAAATTTTTCAGCTTTTATTATTGATGCTCTCCTTAAAACTGCCTCAATTTTAGCAAGAAGAACTTTTATGCTAAACGGTTTTGTTAAATAATCATCTGCACCTTCTTTCAAACAACTTACAATATCATTCTCCATTTTTTTGGCTGAAATAATTATTACTGGAATATTTCTTGTTCTTTTATTATTTTTAATAATTCTTAAAAATTCTTCTCCAGAAAGTCCTGGAAGCATTAAATCAAGTAAAATTATATCAATATCTGTATCTTCAAGAATAATTAACCCATCATTTGCATTTTCAACTGAAAACACTTCA
>CAZQKL010000173.1:0-3121 GCA_964593895.1 uncultured bacterium | reverse complement strand
CTGTGTAAAACTTTTCCCACCAGCATATTTGGTAGTTTTATATCAGCAGTATATAGGGCATCTCCTGTAACTTTTTGAGGAGTGTCAATACGAGGGATTCCTTTTCCTAATATTTTATAATTACTCATAAACTCTTCCTCCAAATAATTTTATCAATTATCATACATTTTTTCTGAAGCATCAACTATAGCATCTACAATTTTTACATATCCTGTGCATCTGCAGAGATTTCCAGAAATTGCTTCTTTTGCTTCCTGTTTTGAAATTTTTCTATTTTTTTCTTTTAAATAAGCAAGTGATGACATAATCATGCCAGGAGTGCAAAAGCCACATTGTACTGCATGATGCTCAACAAAAGATTGTTGCAAAGGATGAAGTTCGCCATTTTTTGCAATTCCTTCAATTGTGATTATTTTTTTATGTTCAGCTTCCACTGCAAGAGTAAGACACGATTTAACAGCAACTCCGTCTATAATAACTGTGCACGCACCACATGTACCATCATCGCAACCACATTTAGCACCAGTAAACCCAAGCTTATCCCTCAAAACTTCAAGCAAAGTCTCATTGGGATAAACCTCAACTTCATATATATCATCATTAACATCAAGAATAATTTTTCTTCTGTTCATATTAGATTCTCCTGGACAATTTTTTTAAAAAGAATTCCTGTCATTTTTTTTCTGTAAAATGGAGTTGATGAATAATTTTTCACAGGTTTTGCATTTTTCTCTATTTCACTAATCGCTTCATCAATTGCATTATTATCATTAAATGATTTTTCATTGAGAATTTTATCCAGAGCAACAACAACAGGCTTTGATTCAACAGCTCCAAGTACTACTTTAGGATTTTTAAATATTTTTTCTTCATTTTTTTCAATAGAAAGTGCTATGGAACATGCTGAAAAATCTATTGATTCCCTTAATCTAAATTTTTTATAAAAAGCAATTTTTTTTGAAATATTTTCAATTATTATTTCTTTTACAAATTCTCCATTTTTTAAAATATTTGGCTTTTTGCCCTTACCAGTGTAAAAATCTTCAAGTAAAATAATTTTTTCTTCATCAAATTCATTAACTATTTTTATTTTTGCGCCAACTGAAATTAATATTACTGGTAAATCAGCAGCAAAAACAGCGAAACACCTTTTACTACCTTCAATTGCATTGCATTTTATACCACCAAATTTGTAACACTTATCAATTCCTCTTCTCCATTCATAACTTTGATTAAAGAAAAAACATCTTGTATCAAGGCAAATATTACCACCAATTGTGGCAACATTTATAATTTGTGGCATTGCAACTTTTTTGCATGCATCAACTAATCCAGGAAAATATTCATTGATAATATTGGAGTCAATTATTGATTTTAAAGTAGTTGTTGCGCCAATTGAAAGAGTGTCAGTATCTTTATCATAATTTATAAAATTATATTCAATAATTCCTGCGAGGTTAATTAAAAACTCAGGAGTGTAAATCCTTTTTTTCATCTCAGGAATTATACCAGTAAAGCCACTTGCAAACATAAATCTATCATGATATTTATGCCTGAATAGAAGCAATTCCTCTTCTGTGGCGGGCTTTATAACCTCAAAAACAGGAAGCTTTCTCATCTTATCCTCCAGTTTTGTGTGTACATTTAAAAAAGATAAAATCTTTTAACTTATAAAAATAAATTTGTCAATAAAAAAATTAAAATTATGTTTTATAGAATTTCTCCTGTTATTTCAATAAATTGTACAAAATAAAATTCACAAAATAAAATTCCTGATAAATTATTTTAAATTTTTCTTGACTATAAAAAAAAATTATAATATGTGTTCATAAAAATTTTAAAAAGAGGCTAAACAATGACTGAAGATGAGTTATTTAAAAATATTACAGTACTCAGTTTAGAGCAGGCAATTGTTGTTCCTTATTTTACTTATAAAATGGTTCTTGAAGGGGCAAATGTTATTAGAATAGAAAATCCTCAACGACATGATCCAAATAGACTTGTAGGAGAAGATGTTCTTAATGAATATGGAATGAATACATATTATTTAACAATAAATGCAGGCAAAAAAGCTATTACCTTGAACCTGAAAGAAGATAGAGGGAGAGAACTTCTTTATAAATTAATAAAAAAATTAAATGTTGATATATTTGTGACAAATCAGTTGCCAAAAAATTATAAAAAGCTTGGCATTGATTATGAAACATTAAAATCTGTTAAGCCTGATATTATATGGATTGGAGTAACAGGATTTGGTCCAGATAGTAATGAAGGCGCTTATGACCCGATTTTACAGGCAAGGTCTGGATTAATGGATGTGACAGGAGAGCCAGATGGTTCACCACAGGTATTGGGTATCCCATTGCCAGATATGGGTAGTAGTGAAATGGTATTTGGTCTTGCAATGAAAGCTCTTTATAAAAGAGCATTAACTGGAGAGGGAAGTAAAATTGATTTTTCAATGTTTGAAAGTTCTGTTAGCTGGCATGCAATAAACATCCCAATGGTAGCAACTTTTAATAAAAAAATTACCAGAAGAGGAAATACTCATGAGTTTTTTGCGCCAGTATCAGTATATAAAACAAAAGATGGCTATATCTACATTGCTGTGGGGAATAATAGACAATGGGAAGATTTTGTAAAATTACCTGGTTTTGAAATTCTTGATAAACCTGAATATAAAATGAATGAAGGAAGAATAAAAGATGTTGAAAATTTAAATAAACAGATTGAAAAAATCACAATTAATTTTAAAACTGATGAACTATTGCAATTATTAAAAGAAATAACAGTTCCTGCTTCTAAAATAAATACAGTTAAGGATGTTATTTCAGACCATTATTTAAAAGGAAAATTTATCTATACAGAAGATAAAAAATCTGGCTTAAAAATAACACTCTGTCCACCTGGACATAATACTGAATTTTTAAACAATGTAGATAGAAATTTAACATTTCCTCCAAGACTTGGAGAGCATAATAAAGTTATCTATAATGAAATCTTGGGATTAAGTACTCAGGAGACTGAGAAATTGAAGGAAGAAGGGATAATTTGATGGTGAGAGGGGGGAGTGTTGGTGTTAGTGTTAGTGTTAGTAAATATAAGAATATAGGTGGAAAGT
>CAZQKL010000172.1:0-3127 GCA_964593895.1 uncultured bacterium | reverse complement strand
ACAATTTTTCCTTCTGGCGTAAATATTGAATAAAAACCTTTGCCATTGTCAAATCTCATTAATTTTATCAGATTTAATGCTTTTTTCTTTATTTCTTCAACAGGCATTTTCTCTCTATTTTCATAATAAATATTCTGAATTAGAGAATATGCAAGAAATACTCTTGATAAAATTTCATTTTTTTTCTCATTTAGACTTGAATTATAATCTGATGAATATCTTGACAAAAGATCGTCATTTAACTTTACAATTAAATTTTTATAATTATTGAGAAAATTTCTTTCAAGAAATGAAATATTTGTTTTATACTGGAAGTAATAATTGTATAAAATAATACCGCAGAATATTATCATTAAAATTGAAAAAATAACAACAACAAATTTTAAAAATTTTCCAGTTATTGATTGTTTTTTCATTTTTTATAGAATTTTATATTTTCAGAATAAAAAATTTTTGTTTTCTTTAAATTTTTATTAAAATAATCATTTAAAAATTTTCCAATCATCTCACCATCTTTAAAATAATCTATTTCATAAATAAATTCTGCTCCAAGTTTTAAAAAATCTTTTGAATATCCACAATATTTTCTCTCTTCCTCATTTAATAGTTTTATAATTTTCTGAAATGTAAAGTAATTTATCACAAAATCATCTGGAATTAAAATAATAAAATCATTCTGTTTAATTGCCTGAGAAAATTTATAGATTATCTCACCTCTTTTTTCAGCTTCATATATTCTTACAAGTGGATTATAAAAAACAAGATTTGAAATTTCTTTAATGATTTCCTTATTATGAAGCACAATTCCAATGCTTCTTACATCAGGGTATTTTCCCTTTATCTTTAAAATAATCTTTCTATATGGAATTTTCTCAATGTATACTCCAATAAGTTTTGAATTATTTTCTATATCCTTTTTATTAACAAAACATGCAAAAATTTTTTTCAAACATTTTTCAGCTTCTTTTTTTTTAAATGCAATAATTAATGAAAAATTATCCTTACAATTTTTAATTTCATAAAAATCAGCATGAAAAGTTTTTTTTATACCATTTAACAATTGTATTTCTTTCTGGTTTTCTGGAGGGAAAAATCCAGTTTTTATATTTTCTGCATTTAATAAAAGCGAGTATAATATGAATATGCTTATAATTATCTTTCTATAAAAAATTGAAATTCTCCTAAAAATTATATTTTAATTTGAAAAATATTTCTCTTTTTAAATTTAAACCGCATGGAATTTCTTTATGAACATTGTTTAAAAGATTTTTTACTCCAAAAGATATGTTTAATTTTTTTAAATTTTTTGTAAGATTTAAATTTACATCTGTGTAATCATCAGAAGATACATTGTTTATTCCATTTATCTGTGGCATATTGATTAAATAAAGGCTACCTGAGAATGATTTTGAATTATAAATTATGCCTGATTTAAATGAATATTCTGGAACTATAAAATTTTTCTGTTTTTTTAAAGTTTTGACTTTTATATTTTGATGATAATATGAAGAAAATAACTTTAATCTATTTGAAAATTTATACTGAGCTTCAATCTCAACACCATGGATTACATATCCTCTTTCATTTTCTGGAGATAGATTAATTACTGGATTTACATAATTTAGAAAATTTATTGTAGCTTTATATGTAACAGGGTCTGTAATTCTATTATAAAACAGAGTTGTTTTAAAATTAAAATTTTTGTGGGAAAAATAAAACCTTAAATCAGAAGAATAAAATTTTATTAATTTTAAATTATTATTATTTAATAATTTTGCATATTTTAAGTTTATTGGAATATCTATTAATGTTTTTGGAAAAGAAGATACATCAATTTTGTAATGAAAGTATTTATAACCACTTCTTGGATATCTTATATCTTTTGAATATGAAAATTCAATCCCCTTTAATCTGTCTTTTGAGTGAAAATCAAAAGAGACAAAATAATTGAAACTTGAAGAATAATTTTTTGCCTTATAATTTTTTAAATTTAATTTTATTGTAAAATTTTTTGTAACTTCCACCCTGTCTTTTAAATAAATTGAGTATTTATAAACATCTGGATTATTATTAAAAAGCTTATATTTATAATATTTGAAATTTAATCCAGCAGTAAAATTATTGAATTTATACTTTAAAAACTTTTTTATACTGAATTTAAAAAAACTATTTTTTGAAATGGTTGATATTTTAAAATTACTGTTGGTGGCCGGAGTTGCTCCAATGCTTCCTTTATAAAATTTATAAAGCATTGAAATATCAAGACCTGGATATTTGTAATTGAGATATATACTTCTACTGAATGCATGGCGAGTTGGTATAGTATAAGGAATATTTATCCAGTTTTTGTAAAAGTCAAAGAAAAAAACATCAAAAAAATTACCCTTTTTCTGGGTAAGATAGGTTTTTAAATATAACAGAGATTTTTCACCAATATATTTTGTAAATGAAAGTTGTAAAAATTTTTGTTTATCTATTTCTCTTGAATTTGTGTATTCATCTATAGCTCTTATCTCTCCATTTAATTTAAAATATGTATCAAAAAGGTATCTATTTATTGAAAAATTAAATTTTTTCAAATCATATGAGCCTTTTAATGCTGAAAAATAACTTGCATTTAAATCTTCAGGAGATTTTGTAACAATGTTAATAATTCCAGCAGGAGAAGAATACCCATCTGTAAAAAATGATTCACCTTTTATGATTTCAATTCTGTCAATATCATCAAGACTCAATGGCAGATTATAAAGATAACTTTTTGATATAAACTGGTCTTCTGTTTCAATGCCATCAATTAAAATCTTTGGAGCACAATCAACAATTTCAGCATAACCTCTTACCTCAATGTATGCAGTTGATGAATTAACATGATATACATTTATTCCAGAAATAATATTTAAAAGGTCTGGTAGATTTTCAATTCCAAGAGCTTTAATATCCTTTGCTGTAAATACCTCAATATCTGGATTATTTTCAAAGGAAACTTCCTGAGTAAAGGAAGTTGATGAAGTGATATTAAAAAAATTTTGAGAAAAAACATTGAAAAATGAAATCAAAACAAAACAAAATGTGAATATTACAATTTTCATTTTCTTGTCAAATAATCGTCAAAAAATTTAAAAATATC
>CAZQKL010000171.1:0-3133 GCA_964593895.1 uncultured bacterium | reverse complement strand
TTTACTTGATAGACCTACAAAACAGGTTATAATAGAGGCAAAAATTGTAATAATCAAAGAGTAGGCAAATAAAGAACTTGGAATACAATGGGGTGGCTCAATAATAAATAGATTAAAATCAAATAAAATGTTTTATGGTATATCTGGTAGTACAGGGACAACAAGCATTCCATCAATTACCAATCTATTACCACCTAAATCAGGAACTAATTATCAAACAATACCAGTCCCAAGTGAATATATTGTTAATGTCCCAACAGTTCAAGCACCTACAGGAGGAGTGAATTTAATCTTTGGAAGATGGGGTTATTACAATTTAGCAATAAAATTATCAGCTTTAAAATCAAAAAATCTTGCAAAAGAAATATCTTCACCTAAAGTAATTGCTCTTGACAATGAAAAAGCTGTAATTGCTCAAGGTCAAGAAATTCCATATAAAACAGTTAGTGACCAGGGGACCAAAACAGAATTTAAAGAAGCAAAGTTAAAATTAGAGGTCACTCCTCATATTACTTCAAATAACATGATTTCCCTTGAGATTAATCTTTCAAAAGATTCAATGGGAGAACAAACAACAGATGGACCTGCAATAAATACTCAGGAAGTTCATACAAAATTATTGTTAAAAGATGGGGAAACCGCTGTAATTGGGGGGATAATTTCAAAAACTTCCATAAAAGGAGAAACAGGAGTTCCATTTTTTTCAGATATTCCTGGAATTGGTAGGCTTTTTAAAAATGATATTAACCAGAACATTAATGGTGAGCTTTTGATATTCATTACTCCAACAATTGTTAAAAGAAAATGAAAAATATAATTTTAATAGGTTTTATGGGTTCAGGTAAAACAACTGTAGGAAAGATTTTAGCAAAAAATTTAAACTTTAATTTTATTGATACTGATGAGTTAATTGAAAAAAATGAAAGCATGACTATTCCTAAAATATTTGAAATTTATGGAGAAAATTATTTTAGAAAATGCGAAAATAAAATTCTAAATAATTTAAAAAACGTAAATAAATGTGTAATTTCAACTGGAGGTGGATTTCCTGTTTATTTAAAAAAGATTAACATTTTAAAATCATTAGGTATAATCTTTTATCTTCATGCTAACTGTGAAACACTTTTAAAAAGAGTAAAATCTTCAAATAGACCTTTATTAAAAAACTTTTTTAATCTTTATAGAACAAGACTTCCATACTACAAAAAGATATCAGACTTTAAAATTGATACTGATTACATTAATCCAGATAAAATAAGCTTAATTATTCAAGAAATTTATGAAAATTGTGGCAGATAATTTTACATTGTCAAATCCTAAAATTTTTGAGAATCTTGAAAAATTTAATGAAAAATTTTTCTTAAATTTTTTTATTGAAATTTCAAAACAAACAACATTTATTGATTTAAATCTTGGCCAACTTCATAAAAAATCTGAAGAAAAAATAAAATTTATTTTTTCAATTCTCAATTCAATAAATAAAGAGTTCACTGTTTTTATAGATACAGTGAAACCATCTTTAATTGAACTCTGTATCAAATATTCAAATTTCCCAATAGTTTTAAATTCATTAAGCTATAATGAAGAAAAGTTAAAAAAAATATTACCAATTGCAAAGGAAGGCAAATTTCCAGTTGTAGCATTAATTATTGACAGAAATGTTCCAAAAACTCTTGAAGAGAAGATTGAACTTGCGATGAAAATTATTGATAAACTTATTTCAAATAGTATTGATGAAGAAAATATAATTCTTGACCCAGTTGTTGTTCCACTTGGATGGGATAATGGACCAGAATACAATAAAAATAATCTTGAATTTTTAAAATTAAAAAATGAAGTTTTTTCAGAAAAAATAAAAACAATGATGGGAATATCAAATCTTACCACAGGAAGTATGGGAAAAAACAAAAGTGTGAAAAAAGTTGATGCTTACTACCTTTCAATGGCATATTCTCTTGGACTTGATTATTCATTAATTAATGTTTTTAATGAAAATCTTATTCAACTTTTAAACTTCATAAAAATTCTTGAGGAAAATCTAATATTTTCTCCTCTAATGTTTAACTAAAATGAAAGAAAATTATTTTTTAAGAAATTTTAGAGCAACTGTTGGAAAAGCTATTAATGATTTTAACATGATTGAAGATAAAGATAGAATTCTTGTTGCTTTTTCTGGAGGAAAAGATAGTTTAACTTTACTTGACATTCTGTATAAAAGAAGAAGATATGTCAAAATCAACTATGATTTAGTGCCTCTTCTTGTTCACAATGAAGAATATCAAGGAATTGAAAAGGTTTCTGAATTTATAAAAAATAATTACAACCTTGAATTAAAAATTAAATATTTAAACATAAAAGAGCTTGTTTTATCTGGAAAATTCAAAGAAAATCCTTGCTATGTTTGTTCAAAAATTAGAAGAAAGATATTGTTTGATTCAGCAAAAGAATACAATTGCAATAAATTGGCTCTTGGTCATAATATGGATGATATTAATGAAACCCTTTTAATGAACATAATCTTTTCAGGAACAATAAGCTCAATGAAGCCAAAACAGGAACTATTCAATGGAAAATTAACAATTATTAGGCCATTATGTTATGTTACAGAAGAGCAAATAAGAAAATATGTAAAGAAAAATTCTTTGCCTGTAATTGATAAAATCTGCTCTTATAGAGGAAAAAGCGTCCAAAGAGAAGTGATTAAAAATTTTATTGAAACTTTATATAAAAAAAACAAAAAAATAAAAAAGAATATTTTTTCATCATTGAGAAATGTAAACTTAAAATATGTTCTTGGATACTATTTTTCCGAAAAATAATTATCCATCTTTTGTAATTCCTCTTTGTGATTTTTTTATAAAATTTATGATTTTCATAACATCTTGATTATCTTTATATTCATTTTCAAGCTGTTCGCAAGTCTTTTTAAAATTAACCTTTTTTTTGAATAAAAGATGATAAACTTTTTTTAATAACCTTATCCTCTCCTCAGAAAAACCATGTCTTTTTAATCCAACTGTATTTAAACCAACAAGTTTTGCTCTCTGACCAGAAGCAAGAGTAAAAGGTGGGACATCCTTTGCAACTCCTGTTTTCCCTGCAATCATTGCATATTCACCAATTCTACAGAATT
>CAZQKL010000170.1:0-3148 GCA_964593895.1 uncultured bacterium | reverse complement strand
AAAACTTACAAGATTGACCTTGGAATTGTTACTACTCCAAACACATGGCATTACAAAGCTGCAATGAAATTTAAACAGATTGTTGAGAAAGAGTCAAATGGAGAAATTAAAGTTGTTGTTCATCATTCAGGTTCTGTTGGAAATGAAACAAGTATTTTACAGCAGATTCAACTTGGTGCATTACAGTTGGGAGTCATAACTGCAGGACCAATTGATAAGTTTGTTCCTGCAATTAAAGCAGTTGCATTTCCATTTATTTTTAAAGATTTTAAACAGGTTGATGAGATTTTAGATGGACCTATTGGCAAATCAATTTTAAAAGAATTTGAAAAAGCTGGTTTCATTGGATATCATTTTCTTGAAAATGGATTTAGAAATTTAACAAATTCTGTTAGACCAGTTCATACAGCAGCAGATGTAAAAGGTTTAAAAATTAGGGTTATGAACAGCCAGCTTCATATTGCTATATGGAAGGCAATTGGTGCAAATCCAACACCAATGCCATGGCCAATTTACACACAACTTGCTCAGCATGTTATTGATGGTCAGGAAAATCCTCTTGCAGTTATCTATCAATATAAACTTTATGAAGTGCAAAAATATTTATCTTTAACAAGACATGTATATTCTGCACTTGTTTTTGTTGGAAATAAAAAATTTCATTATTCATTGCCAAAAAAGTATCAGGAATTAATGTATAAGGCCACAAGAGAAGCATCAATTTATCAGAGAAAATTAAATAGAGAAAAAGTTGCTTGGTTCTTACAGGAATTAAAGAAAAAAGGAATGATTGTTGATGAACATCCAGATATTGATTCATTTAAGAAAAAAGTTGCACCTTTAAAAGCAAAATTTTCAGGACCTGCAAAAAAATATCTTGATATGATTCTTAAAGCTACAAAATAGAGGTTATTGAGGTTGGTTGAGGTTATTGAGGTTGTGGAGGTTAGTTTGAGGTTAGTTGAGGTTAGTTTATTGTTAGTTGATAGTTAAGGAATGGGTGAATGTGTAGATGAATAAATGGGGTAATGAGGGAGAGCCCTCATATCCCCATAATCTCATTAACCCATCAACTATTTATAAGTATTTATGCCATCTGTTAGCAAGTAATTAATGAATATGTTCATTGCATTATTTTATCAGCTATCTGAAATATAAATAAAAGTTGCGTCTAATAGATTTGTCCCTGTTTTACCAGTAATTATTAAATCATCAATCTTTTTGAAAAAATTGTACGAATCGTTGTTTAATAAAAAGTTTTCTGGATTTAATTTTAAATTTTTAAATTTTTTTATAGAATATTTATCAATTATTGCACCAGCAGCGTTTGTTGGGCCATCAATTCCATCACTTGCAATACTTGTAAATATAAAATATTTTTCATCCTGAATTTCAATTAATGCACTTAAAACCATTTCCTGATTCCTGCCACCAAGACCATTTCCTTTTACTGTTACAGTTGTTTCTCCACCAAATATTAAAGGTTTTTTCTGAAATTTTCCAAGAGATACAACTACTTTTGCAACCTCTCTCGCTTCTCCTTTTAAAGAATCAGTTAAAACTATTGCATCTAAATTTAACTCCTTTTTTAAAAGATATTGTATTGTTTTTAGGAAAGTAAGATTATTGGCAATGATAAAATGCGGAATCTTTCTTTTTTCTATAACTTTATCCTTTTTTAAAAGGTGATGTTTAATATTTTCTGGAATTTTATTTTCAATATTATATTTTTTTAAAATTTTTTCTGGTTTTATAAAATCTTTTCCTGCATATAAAGGGCCTGAGCCAATGTATCTTAAATCATCTCCAATAACATCTGAAAATACAAAACATATTCCATTGCAATTAACATAATTGAGTAATTTTCCACCTTTAACCTTTGACAATTTCTTTCTCAATACATTCATTTCCTGAATTGTCATACCTGATTTTAATAAAATTTCTGTAAAATTTTTTAAATCTGCTAATGAAACATTTTCAGGCATAATTTCAAGCATTGCAGAAGTCCCACCTGATAGAAGATAGATAAAAAAATCGTTTGTATCCATATTTTTCAAAAAATCACATAATTTCTCTGTTGATTTTAAAGATGATTCATCAGGTATGGGATGAGAACCTTTTAAAACTTCTATTTTATCAATATAATCTTCAAAATTTGAGATAATTATTCCAGCTTTTAATCTGAGTCCTAAAATTGATTTTAAGGCTTTTGCCATTTGAATTGAAGCTTTGCCAGAACCACATAGATAAATATTCTTATAATTTTTTAAGAAAAATTTTTTATTATTAACAAAAAGAATATCTTTTTCAAATTTAATTTTCTTTTTAATTATTTTCTCTGGCTTAACTTCATCAATAGCTTTAATTAAAATTTGTTTTATTCTCTGTTTATCCATTTATAGTACTCAATTATTACGAATTCAAGGTGGTCTCTCATTGAAATTTCAGCTTCATAAGGTTTCTTTTCAGCAATATTCTTAAAAATTTTTTTATGTTGATTTAAAAGAATTAACTGAGTTTCATATGATGTAAAAAGAACTTCTCTATAGAATTTTAACGATGAGCTGAGAATATTATGTATGCTTTCAATAATATGCATATAAATTGTATTTTTGGTTGAATTTGCTATTTCTGTATGAAATGAAAAGTCAGTTTTAAAATCAATTATGTTTTTTTCAAGGTCTTTTTCCATTTTCTCAATAATTTTTTTTAAATTTTTTATATTTTCATTACTCCTGTTTAGTGCAGCTTCTCTTGCACCATAAGCTTCTAAAAAAACTCTTACTTTTGTTAATTCAATTATTTTGCTTTCATCTTTTTTCATCAATATTTCAATAGGATTTTTAATTAAATTTTCAGTTATGTTTTTAATAATTGTTCTCTTTCCAGGATGGGTTTTAATAAATCCAGATACTTCAAGATATTTCAATGCCTCTCTTACAGAAGACCTGCTAACTCCAAGTAATTCACTTAATTTTCTTTCAGAAGGTAATGTATCTCCAGCTTTTAATTTCCCTCTTGAAATGAGTTTTAAAATTTCAGAAGCGATTTTTTCTGGAATAGTTTCAATTTTAATATCATCTAACATTTTTTTTTAATTTCCCTTGACAATTAAAATATTGTTTGATAAAAACAATTGGTCAGACCA
>CAZQKL010000169.1:0-3212 GCA_964593895.1 uncultured bacterium | reverse complement strand
TTGCATTTTTAAAATCATCTTCAAAATATTCAAGAGCATCTAAAATTGGTTTTGTTACAGTTTGGCCTAAATTACAACGAGACCCTTCCTTTATTGAAACACTTAATTTTTTAACAATTTCAAGCTCACTCTCAGTTGCTTCTCCATCAACAACTTTTTTTAAAATATCTGCAAGAACTTTTGTCCCAATTCTACATAAAAAACATTTTCCACAGGAATGTTTTTGAGCTTCTTCCATATATTTCCAGCATGCTTCAACAATAGATATCCCTTCTTCTTTTAAAACGATTCCATTCCATCCAATAAATACCTTAACATTCTCGCCATTAAAATATTCTGGAATATTCAGCTCATCTACTGTTTGATATTCTGTCTCACTTTTACCTCTATTATCAATAATTTCTTCAGTCCATGAACTAAAGACAACCTTAGCCATCTGTTTTCTCCTGTATTTTTATCTATCTATTTCACCTAAAACTATATCTAAACCGCCTATAGCGGTAATTATATCAGAAAGCATATATCCTTCTGTCATTTCAGGAAGTGCTGATACATGAATATAACATGGAGATTTAATCTTTAATCTATAAGGTTTATTACCTCCATCACTGTATATGTAAAATCCTAACTCTCCTTTAGATCCTTCTACAGATTGATATACTTCTCCTTTTGGAGCAGGAAAACCAGCAGTTGCAAATTTAAATCTTCTAATCAAAGCATCAATATCAGTTCTTACCTTCTCCTGAGGCGGATTTAAATATGGCACATCTGCCATTACAGGTCCATCTGGAAGGTTTTCAATTGCCTGCTTAATAATTCTTACAGATTGACGCATTTCCTCAATTCTACACATATACCTATCAAATGCATCTCCTCTTGAGCCAACTGGAACTTCAAAATCAAAATCTTCATAACTTGAATAAGGAAATGCTTTTCTAACATCGTATTTAACACCTGAAGCCCTTCCAACTGCACCAGTTAAACCAAGATTAATAGCCTCTTCATAAGATATTACAGCAAGATTTTCATTTCTTAAACGCCAGATTTTATTATCAGTTAAAAGTCTTTCATATCCATCAATTTTTGCAGGAAACATATTAACAAAATATTTTACTCTTTCAATAAACTTTTCTGTTACATCTTTAGCAACACCACCAATTCTCATATATGTTGGAGTAAGTCTTCCACCACTTGCTTCTTCAATACATTCCATAATTATTTCTCTATCTGCAAATGCATAGAAAACAACAGTCATTGCTCCAAGGTCAAGAGCACTTGAACCAATCCAGAGATGATGGCCCATTATTCTTGATAATTCTGAAATTATAACTCTTAAATATTGAGCTCTTTTTGGAACTTCAATGCCAAGAAGTTTTTCAACTGCAAGAACATAACCAAGATTATTTAAAGATGCAGCAGTATAATCAAGTCTATCTGTTAAAGGTATAACCTGATGATATGTGAATTCTTCTGCTAATTTTTCTATTCCTCTATGTAACTGTCCAATTATTGGTGTAACTTTTACAACTTTTTCTCCTTCAAGCTCCAATTCAAGTCTTAAAACCCCATGTGTTGAAGGGTGATGAGGACCAAAATGCAATCTCATTTTTCTTTCTTCAACCATTTTATCCCTCTATAGTTTAATATTTAAACACTTTATCCCTAATTGTTTCTGGATCCCATTTTTTATCAAAATCGTAACCTTTGACCGGGAAATCCTTTCTTAAAGGATGATATTCAAAACCTGGCCACATTAATATTCTTCTTAAATCTGGATGACCTTCAAATTCAATTCCAAACATATCATAAACTTCTCTTTCTGGAAAGTTTGCTGATTTCCATAAATGATAAACAGATGGAACTTTTTCTCCCTCATCTACCTGAGTTTTTAAAATTAATCTATGGTCATGGTCAACTGAAACAAGTATATAAACTATATCAAATCTCGGTTTTCTTTTATAAGGCAAAAAATCAACAGCAGTAACATCTACAAGAAGATTAAATAACAATTTTTTCTCTTTTTTTATAAATTCACAGACTTCTAACAGTTTATCTTTTTTTACAACAATTATTGGATCTCCTCTAAATTCTTGCGCTTCAATTATTGCTTTTTTATGTTTCTTCTGAATTAATTTTATAATTTCAGATGGTTTTGCCATTTTATATCCCCATTATTAGAAATTTACAGGTGCTTCTATTTTTTCTGGAATGTTTCTTTCAATACAATACTTCTTAATGTCTTCTTCTGTTACTATATCAGGTCTATCTCTAAATCTCTCACCTCTTGCTCTCTGCTGAATTTTCATAAGTGCTGCCAATAAACCTTCAGGCCTTGGAGGACATCCTGGAAGATACACATCAACTGGTATAATCTGATCAACTCCCTGCACCACAGCATATGTTTGGAATATCCCTCCGCACGAAGCACAAGCACCCATTGCAATTACCCATTTAGGGTCAGAAATCTGCTCATAAATTGTTTTAACCATGGGACTCATTTTTTTTGTTAATGTACCTGCAACTATCATTAGGTCAGATTGTCTTGGAGAAGGTCTGAATACTTCTGAACCAAATCTTGCTATATCGTAATGAGCAAGACTTGTAGCCATCATCTCAATTGCACAGCAAGCAAGACCAAAAGTACATGGCCATACAGAATAACTCCTTGCAAGTCCAACAATTTTCTCAAGCGTTGTAGTTAATATAAAACCATCTGGCAAATATCTTTCTACTCCCATTGCAATGCTCCTTTTTTCCATACATATACAAACCCAACCAACAAAATAAAAATAAATATAAACATTTCTATTAAACCAAAAACACCTAACTTTTTAAAATAAACTGCCCATGGATACATATACACACATTCTAAATCAAACATTAAAAAAAGCAATGCAACAATGTAATACTTTACATCAAATGGCGCCCATGTTGCACCAACAGTTGGCAAACCACTCTCATAAGGCATGTCTTTCAATGGATTTCTTCTACGAGGACCTAAAATATGAGAAGCACCAATCATTACTACAGCGAGAATAACTGCAAGGATTAAAACAACTGCGATTCCAAGATATGAACCAAGATATGTGTTTAATGAAGGTGTCATTATTCACCCCTTTGTGAAATAATTTTCAAAAAAACTGCCACTCCTTACTTCAATAAAATGGTTTTGTCAAGAAAAAATTAAAAAAATTTTATACAAAATACAAAAT
>CAZQKL010000168.1:0-3250 GCA_964593895.1 uncultured bacterium | reverse complement strand
AAAATTAGAATTGGAATTATTGGAGTAGGGAACTGTGCAAGCTCTCTTATTCAAGGAATTTATTACTACAAAGACAAAAAACCAGATGAAATTATTGGACTTATGCATTATGAAATAGGAGGTTATAAACCTTCTGATATTGAAGTAGTATGTGCATTTGATATTGATAAAAGAAAAGTTGGAAAAGATGTAGCAGAAGCTATTTTTGCCCCACCAAACTGCACAACAGTATTTTGTAAAGATGTTCCAAAAACTGGAACTATTGTAAAAATGGGAAAAATATTAGATGGTGTATCTGAACACATGAAAGATTATGATGAGAAATATACATTTGTAATAGCAGATGAACCAGAAGCAACAAAAGAAGAAATTATTAAGCACTTAAAGGAAACTGAATGCGAAATTTTACTAAATTATTTACCAGTTGGTTCTGAAAAAGCTGTAAGATTTTATGCTGAATGTGCATTAGAAGCTGGAGTAGCTTTCTTCAATTGTATGCCAGTATTTATTGCATCAGACCCAATTTGGGCAAAAAGATTTGAAAAAGCAGGAATTCCAATCATTGGAGATGATATTAAAGCTCAACTTGGAGCAACAATTACCCATAGAGTTTTAGTTGATTTATTCAAAAAGAGAGGAGTTAAATTAGAAAGAACTTATCAGTTAAATACTGGAGGGAATACAGACTTTCTCAACATGTTAAATAGAGCAAGACTTGCATCAAAGAAAAAATCAAAAACAGAAGCTGTTCAATCAGTAGCTGCAGAAAGATTACCTGAAGAAAATATTCATGTTGGCCCAAGTGATTATGTTCCATGGCAAAAAGACAATAAAGTTTGCTTCATAAGAATGGAAGGAAAATTATTTGGCGATGTTCCAATGAATTTAGAATTAAGACTATCTGTTGAAGATTCTCCAAATTCTGCTGGAGTTGCAATTGATGGAATAAGATGCTTGAAACTTGCTCTTGAAAGAGGAATTTCAGGTGTTTTAGAAGGACCAAGTGCATATTTTTGCAAACATCCACCAAAGCAATATCCAGATGATATAGCATATAAAATGGTTGAAGATTTCATAAAAGGAGTAAATGAGGAAACAAATGAAATGCTTGATTATAGCAGCGGGGAAGGGGTCGAGGCTACAGCATAAAAGTGTTCCAAAACCTCTTGTAAAGCTTGCAGGTGTTCCTATTATAGAAAGAGTCATCCGCACAGCAATTAAAGCTGGTGCGGATGACATTTATGTTGTTACTGGAAATAAAAATGATACTATCTCTTCTTTCCTTTCAAATCTATCAAAAAAATTAAATGTAAATATTACCACACTATACAATGAAAAATGGGAAACAACAGAAAATGGTTATTCTGTTTTAAAGGCAAAAAATTACATTTCTGAACCTTTCCTTTT
Organism: uncultured bacterium; assembly: GCA_964593895.1. GTDB lineage: Bacteria > DYJV01 > DYJV01 > DYJV01 > JALVYZ01 > CAZQKL01. The sequence goes on along the minus strand of CAZQKL010000168.1, from coordinate 1,843 downwards.
ATTAATGGGAGACCATTTTGTTGAAAAAGAAATAATTGAGGAAGTATTAAATGAAAATTTAAATGAAAATGAAATAATTTTAGGAGTTGATGTTAGAAAGGAAAATGAATTTGTTGATTACTTAGATGCCACAAAGGTAAAATTTATTGAGAATAAAATTATTGATATTGGCAAAAATTTAAAAGAATTTGATGGTTATGATACTGGTGTTTTTTATTGCTCCCCTCATATATTTAAAGCTCTTGAAGAAGCGGAAAAAAATGGAGAAACTACACTTTCATCAGCTGTAAAAATTCTTTCAGAAAATGGTCTTGCAAAAGTAAAAAAAATTTTAAATGGAGTTTGGATAGATATTGATACTGAAATTCAATTAAAAAAAGCTGAAGATTATTTATTTGAAAAATTAAAAAATAAATTAACAGATGGAATTGTATCAAGGAAAATAAATAGACCAATATCAATAAAAATCACAAAATTTTTAATAAATTATAATATCACACCAAACCAAATTTCTGTTTTCTCTTTTTTATTAAGTTGTTTTTCTGCTTATCTATTCTCAGCAAAATCTTATTGGGGATTGTTCTTTGGTGCGATACTATCCCAATTTTCATCAATTTTAGATGGATGTGATGGTGAAATTGCAAGGTTGAAATATTTAAGTTCAAAATATGGAGCATGGCTTGATGCTGTTTTAGATAGATATGCAGATGGATTTTTATTATGGGGATTAATGTGGCACGGAGTTGTAAATTCATATTCATTAAAGTATGTTTTTTGGGGCACTCTTGCAATTATTGGTTCATTTATAGTAAGTTATACTGCAGATAAATACGATTCACTAATGAAGCAAAAAATTATTTCATCAAAAATTAGAATTGGAAGAGATTTAAGAATTTTTATAATTTCTTTAGGTGCAATTTTGTCATTAGTAAACCTTACTTTAGCAATAATTGCTATTATAATGAATATTGAAGCAATTAGAAGAATTTGGTTATGTCGTGAAAGAATTTGAAAAAATTAAGAATTATCTTTTAAAAATAATTTCAAATTCATCTCTTCCTGAAGACCTTCCTCATGCAAAAAATACATTAGATTGGGTTTTAAAAATTTATCCAGAAGCAGATATTTCTTTAAAAATTTCTGCAATTGGTCATGATATTGAAAGAGCTTTACCTGGTAGAATTAAAAGGGAACATTTTAAAACTTATGACGAATTTAAAAAAATGCATGCAATAAGAAGTGCTCAAATTTTAAAAAGTATTTTGTCAACTTTTTCTTTACCAAAATTTATTATAGAAGATATTTTCCTTCTTGTTAAAAATCATGAACATGGTGGAGATTTTAAATCTGATATTTTAAAAGATGCAGATTCACTTTCTTTTTTTGATGTTAATATAAAATTTTTTTATGAAAGAGAAGGTTTTGAAAATACTTTAAAAAGAGCTGAATGGGGATTTAAAAGACTATCAGAGAGAGGAAAAAAATATTTTACAACTTTAAATTATTCTGATAAAAACTTAAGAAAAATATTTGACATTTTGTGTTCAAAATATTTATAAAAATAACACGAGGGAAAAATGGTAAAACATTTTTTATCAATTGAAGATTTTACGAGAGAAGAAATACTTGAAATTTTTGAAAAGTCATTTTTTTTCAAAAAAAACCCCTTTAATCCTTTTTTAGAAAAAAAAATCTTTGCTTTAATCTTTGAAAAACCCTCAACAAGAACAAGAATTTCTTTTGAAGTTGGAATAAAACAACTTAATGGAGACACTTTATTCATTTCAAATAGAGATAGTCAACTTTCAAGAGGAGAAGAAATATCAGATACTGCAAGAGTATT
>CAZQKL010000167.1:0-3334 GCA_964593895.1 uncultured bacterium | reverse complement strand
ATGAAAAAACCGTTAAAATCTTTCAAAAAGATGAGAGAATTAATGGCAAAACATTTTCATGAAGTTTATGAAGCAAGTCAGGATGATAATCAAAAAGTTGCGTGGGTAACAAGTGTTGGACCAGCAGAGCTTTTGCATTCTTTTGGTTTTAAGGTATATTATCCAGAGAATCATGGTGCAATGCTTGGTGCAAGTAAAAAAGCTGCTGAGTATATTCCTTATGCAAATGCAATAGGATACTCACAGATGATATGTTCATATTTGACAAGTGATGTAGGTGCGTATCTTAAAGGAGAGACTCCTTTGCAAAAGGCATATAATATACCTTCAATACCAAAGCCAGATGTTCTTGTTTACAATACAAATCAATGCAGAGATGTTTATGATTGGTTCAGTTTTTACGCAAGAGAGTTTAATGTTCCTGTAATTGGTATAAGCTCACCTGTTAATGTTGGAGAAGTTACTGAAAATTTAATTGAAGATGTTGCAACTCAGATGAAATCTCTAATCCCAACTTTAGAGGAAGTTTCAGGCAAAAAATTTGATATAGATAGATTAAAAGAAGTAGTTCAGCTATCTTATGAATGTACAAAATTATGGAAAGAATGCTTATTTTTTGGAACTTATGTTCCAAGCCCTTTAACATTCTTTGATTACACAGTTTTAATGGCACCAGCTGTAGTTTTAAGAGGCCTACCAGAAGCAGTTGAATTTTACAAAGAGGCAAATGCTGAGATTAAACAGGAGTGGGAAAATGGTTTAACAGCAGTGCCAGATGAAAAAGTCAGATTATACTGGGAAGGTATGCCAATATGGGGAAGATTGAGAATGTTATCTGAGCTCTTCTATGAATTAAATACATCAATTGTTGTTTCAACTTACTGCAATAGCTGGATTTTTGAAGATTTTGGCTACGATTTTGACAGACCATTTGAATCAATGGCTAAAGCATATCTTGAACTTTTCATTGTTAGAAATGAAGAGGTTAAAGAAAAAGTTATTACAAACTGGATGGAAGAGTTCAAAGTTGATGGGATAATTTATCATGAAGCAATGACTTGTCCAAACAATTCCAATACAAGATACGGAATGCCGCAAAGATTACAGAAAAAAACAGGAAAACCTTATCTAATAATTAATGGAGATTTAAATGATATGAGATTATTTTCAGATGAGCAGGCAAGAACAAGTATTGAAACTTTTGTTGAACAGATTCTGGAGAATAAAAAATGAAATATTGCATTGGCCTTGACCTTGGAAGCACCTGGAGCAAAGGAATAATAATTGATGAGAATGGTGATATAATTGCAACTGCTCTTGAAAAAACAGGTTACAGCTTTATTGAAACAGGTAATTCTTTGTTAAAAAAATTATTTGAAATTAGTAAAATATCTCAGGAGAAAATAGATAAAATTGTTTCTACTGGTTATGGTAGAAAAAGTATAGATTTTGCTGATATGGTTAAAACAGAAATTATATGCCATGCAAGAGGTGCATGGCATTTTTTTCCTGAAAAGTCCACTTTAATTGATATAGGTGGCCAGGACAATAAAATAGTTCATATTGGCGATAATGGAGAGATAATTAATTTTAAATTGAATAGAAAATGTGCAGCAGGCACTGGTGCTTTTATAGAAGAATCATTGAGCCGTTTGCAGATACCTTATGATAAAGTGGAGGAATTAATAAAAAAATCAGATAAAAATATTACAATAGCAAGTTTCTGCACAGTCTTTGCGCAAACAGAGATAATAAAATTGATAAAAGAGAATGAAAAAGTTGAAAATATAGTAAAGGGAATTTTTAATTCAGTTGCAACAAGAGTTATTGAAATGGAAAATTTAAATGGCACAGTAATTTTAACAGGAGGAGTTATTGCATTTTATCCATTTTTTAAAGAAATTTTAGAAAAAAAATCAGGTTGTAAAATAAAAGTCCCACCTTATCCTCAATTCTCAGGTGCACTTGGAGCTGCAATTTTTGGAATCAAATAGAATTGACATAAATAAAATTTTGTTTTATGAAACGGTAATTTATAGAAAAAGGAGGTGTTATGAAAAAAAATTTCAATATTCAGGATACCTACTTAAATAAATTGAGAAAAAATAGAATTCCAGTGTACATTCAAATTAAAAATGATAGGACATTTGAAGGTTATATAACTGCATTTGATAATTATTCTATTCTTTTAAAAGAAATTACAGGAGGTGCACCTCGTTTAATTTTTAAACATTCTATTTCATACATTTATCCCACAAAAGAGATAAACAATATTCTCAATATTGGCGAAGAATCATCTAAATAATTTTTGTGAAACTGGAATTCCAGCTTTAGTAAACATATTTCTTAACTCTTCTGGATTTGTGGATTTTTCAAAAACACTCTCAATTGTTACCAGACCTTTTTTGTATAAATTAAATAGAGATTGATTTAATGTTTGCATTCCATATTGAGCCTGTCCCATCTGCATTTGAGAATAGATTTGATGAAGTTTATCCTCTCTAATTAAATTTCTAATAGCAGGTGTTGGCACAAGAATTTCCATTGCCATAACTCTTCCACCACCAATTTTTGGTAAAAGTGTTTGACAGAGAATACCTTCTAACACAAATGAAAGTTGAGTTCTAACCTGTTGCTGTTGATGAGCTGGGAAAACATCTATTATTCTATTAATTGTCTGGGGAGCAGAATTTGTATGTAATGTAGCAAAAACAAGGTGTCCAGTTTCTGCAACTCTTAATGCTGTCTCAACAGTCTCTAAATCTCTCATTTCACCAACAAGAACAACATCAGGATCTTCTCTTAAAGCTGATTTTAATGCTTTTGCAAAACTTTTAGTATCAGATTCAACTTCCCTCTGATTTACAACACACTGTTTATGTTCATGAATAAACTCAATAGGATCTTCAATGGTGATTATATGCTCTTTTCTTGTTTTATTTATCTCATCAATCATTGTGGCTAAGGTGGTAGATTTTCCACTACCAGTTGGACCAGTTACAAGAATTAAACCATTTGGTCTCTTTGTAAGCTCCTTTACAACTGGTGGAAGACCTAATTCTTCAAATGTCCTAATTTCGTATGGAATCACTCTAAAAACACCTGCAACTGCTCCTCTCTGCATAAAAACATTAGCTCTGAACCTTGCAATTCCTTTAATTCCAAATGAAAAATCAAGCTCCCAGTTTTCTTCAAACTTATGTTTTTGAGCATCTGTCATAATACTGTAAATTAATGAACGAGTATCTTTTGCTGTTAATGGTGGATATTCTGAAAGATGTTCAATAGCCCCATGTACTCTTATTGCAGGTGGAATCCCTACAGTCATATGCAG
>CAZQKL010000166.1:0-3360 GCA_964593895.1 uncultured bacterium | reverse complement strand
AACCTCAACTAACCTCTAACTAACCTCATAAACAAGTTCTGCTATATCTTTTACTTCTATTTTATCAGATAAACCTGTTGTTTTTACAGAATCTTCAAACATATTAATACAGTAAGGACAGCAAGTTGCAATTATTTCTGCGTCCTTTTTACCTGCTTCTTTTGCTTTAATATCTGAAAATCTCTGCTCTGCTGGTGTTTCCATCCACATTCTTCCGCCACCAGCACCACAACATAGACTAAATTCTCTATTATCATCAAATTCTATAAGTTCACCTTCATTCAATAATTTGATTATTTCTCTTGGTTCATCATATAAACCTGCATGTCTTCCCAGATAACATGGATCATGATAGATTATTTTTTTATTTAATTTTTTATTTAGTTTTATTTTTCCATTTTTTATTAAATCAAGTAAGATTTCTGTATAATGATAAATTTCAATATCTTTTAAATCCTTATAATCTTCTTTAAATCCAACAAGACAGTGAGGAGATGTTACAATTATCTTTTTTACGCCTTTCTCTTTGAAAAGAGAAGTATTTGATTCTTTTAACATTTCAAATTCACCTACTGCACCTGCTTTTTTTATTGCCTGACCACAGCACGATTCTTCCTTGCCAATGACACCATAAGATACCCCTGCTTTATTAAAAATATCAATTAATGCTTTTGCAATTTTCACTCCTCTTGGGTCATAACAAGAAGTGCAGCAGATTGACAAAAAATACTCCTTATTTTCATCAAATTCTGGTAATTCTAATCCTTCTGCCCATTTAAATCTATCTTCTCTTTGGCCTGACCAGGGATTACCATTTGCATGAATACTTCCAGTAATAGCTTTAAGGCTTGATGGCAATCCACCATACTCTCCAATAGCACTTCTCATTGCTTCTATAATTGCAATTATATTTATATTTCTTGGACAATTATCTACACAAAGTTTACATGTGGTGCATGCAAAAAGTATATCATCTGTTTCATACCCTTCCATGCCAAGTTGTCCCATTCTGATTAACACTCTTGTTAAAAAGGGACTTCCAACACTCCCCCATGGGCATATGCCTGAACATAAACCACACTGCATACACTCATTTAAATCTATTCCTCCTAAATCTCTTATCATTTCATTGATTTCCAACATAGGAGTAAATGCCATTTTCAAACTCCTTTAAAATATTTTAGTCATTAGTCTTTAGTCGTTAGTCATTAGTTTTTAGTAAATGAGTAAATGTGGTTATGAGTTTATGAGGTTTTCATTCCTCATTTCCTCATCCCCTCATCTACCCATCTACTCATCCACAACCTTTAATCCTCAAATTCCTTAAATTCGCTCTCTTTGAAAGTTAGCAATGGTAATGGTTCTTCTCTGTTTATACCTGGTTTATAATCAAAAGTATTCTGAACATTTTTCCCCATATATTTGAAAAATTGACTTACCTTTATATCCACTGGACATACATCTTCACACATTCCGCAAGCAACACATGATAAAGCCATATGAGATACCCTTCCAAGATGAAATAAAATTTTATCTGTTGGTAACCTTAATGCAGGTTTGATTTCTAATTTTCTTTTAATGGAATCTGGATAATATTTGAATGTTTCAGAGTCAAAATAACATTGCCTGCAGTAGCATATAGGACAAGCTTCTCTGCAATTATTACATTTTATGCAATTATCAAAAAATTCAATAATTTTTTCTTCCTTCTTAAATTCAGAGCTAAATTCCTTTAACTTATCATTTAAATTTTTCTCTCTTAATTTTTTTATTTTTTCAAATGCCTCTGTTTCATTAAAGCTTTCATCAAATTCTATCTTTAAATTATTTAAAAATTCCTTCCCCTTTTCAGTTAAACTTACGATTTTATCATTAAAAAGGTCAATTAAAATATCTGAGCCTTCTGCTATAAAAAATTCACACATTTTGCAGGCAGGTCTTATATTTTCATCTAAATTTCCATTTTTAAAATTTTTTATAAAAGTATCTATATCATTAAAATTATTTCCTTCTTTAAATTCAAAAACTCCTGGGCATGTGTATGAGATAAAAATTGAATTATTAAAATCTATCTGATTTAATTTTTTTAATTCAATTGCAGCTCTTACTTCACAAGGTTTTAAAATAAATAGGAATTTTTTATTGATTTCATTATCTTTTGTAACTAAAGACACAATTTTTGCACCATTCTGTTTCATTACAGGGTGAAAAGGCGAAATATTACTTATATTTTCAAAATTTGAATAAAGCACATAGTTATAGCCATCACTTCTTCTGGACATAACCACAGCAGCATCAATGACTTTATCTTCAAGGCTTCTTTTTAATAATTCTTCAATTTTCTGTTTCATTTTGCATACTCCTTGAGATTTTAATAATACTGTTTTTCAAAATCGTGTAACTCATCATGTTGATAGCATGTAAATGGTATTTTCTCTTCTAAATCTCTTCCAGGTTCATAATTAAATAATTTTTTAACTTCATCTCCAGCTGCAGCAAACATCTGCGCAACTGGAATTTTTGCAGGACAACTATCTTCACAAACTCCACAATTTACACAACTAACACTCATATGATTCATTCTACCAAGGTGAAATAATAGCTTATTTTCTGGGAAATCAAGACCATTTAATCTTGAAGCTCTCATAAGATATGTAACTGAATCATTTTTTAAAGCTGGAGATACAAAGAAACACTCCTGACAGAAACATATTGGACATACTCTCATACAATTATTACAAACTATACAATTTTTTAATAATTGCCTGAAATTCGCTTTAACTTCAGTTAGTTTTTCTTCTCTAATTTTTTTTCTATTTTCAATTATTTTTGTAAGCTCTGATTCTCTCTTTTCAAGTATTACATTGTTTTCCTCTAAACTCAACTCAAGCTCAGTCTCAATTATATATTTATCAACACCAATTGATAAAATTTTTATATCTGCATTTTCTGGTGTGAAATTCAGACATATTTCGCATATTTCTCTATTTTCAAATCCATTACAGTCCATAGAGATTGTAATTATGTTTTCAGGATTTATCTGATTTAATTTTATTAATTCTCTATAGGCTCTTAGTTCACATGGTTTTAATACAACACCTGTTTTGAAAGGGAGTGCTCCTTTAAAAGTTAGTTTTGAAACTTCTCTTGCTGTGTTTATACCATTACAAAAAATTTCTGGTTCACTTTTTTCAAGAAGAGATTTTTCTTTGATTAAAAATGGATGAAATGATTCTTCTTTATAAGATTTCAATGGTAGAATGAGAGCATCAACAATTTTTTCTTCCATTAAGGTAGCTAAAAATTTTTTTATATCATCAACCCTGTAATATTTCATGTTCTGCTCCTTGAAATGTTTTT
>CAZQKL010000165.1:0-3393 GCA_964593895.1 uncultured bacterium | reverse complement strand
TCAAATTTATTTTCTATAAATTTCAATACCTGCTCAAGAAATATTTCTTTTGATTCTAAAACTTTTTCTTTATAATGTTTATGATGTGGAAAAGTTTTCAAATAAGGATAATGTGGTGAATTATCCCATCTTATCATTAATTTACCTTCCTTATTATCCAGTAATATGAATATTTTCTATTCCCATCTAAAAAGAGGTAATCCTTTATAAATAAAATTGAATTATCCGTAAACTGAATTTCAGCAACTAAAGATTTTGCTTTACCATATTTTTTAAATTCTTTTATTTTAAAAGATTTAATAATTTTATCATATTTACTTATAATCTTAAAAAACACTCTCTAACTCTTTTAATTTCTTATTCCAGTAATTATATCCGTCAATTGCAAACTTCCATGCATTTAAATCATCAAAAATTTCAAAATTTTCTTCATTTTTTTGATACTCTTCTTTTACTTTTTCAAACGGTTTTTTATATTTTTTTTCAAATTTCTCAATTTCATCTTTAAATTCGCTTATTTTATATAAAATTTCTGTTATTAAATAATCCTTAATTATTTCTTCTGTGTTTTTTATTTGAAGTTCATTTAATAATGGCTCAATTTTTTCTTTAAAAATTGTTGTATCCATATTCACTCCTTTTTAATCTTAATTTTTAACCAATTAAGAAAATCTTCCAATCCATTCCCATTTTTACACGAAATCTTGAAAATTTCAAGCTCAGGATTTATCTTTTTTGCATCATTAATTGCTTTTTCTATGTTAAAATCAACATATTCAAGTAAATCTATCTTATTAATTAAAAGTGCCTGAGATACCTTAAACATTAGCGGATATTTTAATGGTTTGTCATCTCCTTCTGTTACTGATAACATCATAATTTTCAAATCTTCACCAATATTGAATTCAGCAGGACAGACTAAATTCCCGACATTTTCAAGTATTAAAATATCAATATCTTCAAGTGGTAAATCTGGCAATGCCTCTTTTACCATATTTCCATCAATATGGCATGCTCCACCTGTATTAATCTGAACAACTGGCACATCCAATTTTGAAATCTTTTCAGCATCGTAAGTATTCTGAATATCTCCCTCAATTACACCAACATTAAATTTCTCTTTTAATTCTGGAATTATTTTCTCAAGAAAAGTTGTTTTGCCAGCTCCTGGAGAGCTCATAAGGTTAATAACAAATATTCCATATTCATCAAAAATTTTTTTATTTTCATTTGCAATTCTATTATTTGCATCTAAAATATTCTTAACAACTTTTATCTTGCTCATTTTTCTCCTCTTGTTATTTTTTTATAAATTTCATCATCATTTCTTTTACCAATGTATGCCACTTTTAAAATCTCTTTTTCAACTTTATATATAATTCTATATTCTCCAATATCTACTCTGTAATACTCATATCCTTTTAATTTTCTAACATCATTTGGATATGGATTTTTCATCAATGAAAATAATTTTTCCACAATCTGTTTAAATTGTTTAGAAGATAACTTTTTTAGAAAAGAAAAACTTTTTTTGGTTAAATCAAGCTTTAACAATTACTTTTCCTTTAATTTTTCTGTTATCAATTTAAGAGATTTTTCAATCCCCACATAACCTTCTTTTTCAGCATTTTTTGCTATTTCTCCCCAATAATAGTCTTCAATACTTTTTAATTTCTCATATTCTTCATATGATGTTAAAACAGCAACTTTTCTTCCAGATTTTTTAATAATAATTGGTGCTATTTTAGACTCTTCAAGATATTTGCCAAATTTTGTTTTTATTTCACTTGAATTTATTTCAATCATAGAATCACCTCCTTATGAACACTTTAGTCATTTTAATCAAAAAAGTCAAATTATAATCCAAATCTATAATAAGCTGAACATGTGCCTTCTGATGAAACCATACAAGGACCAACTGGATTAAATGGAGTGCATACTTTTTTAAACAATGTACAATCAGAAGGCTTTTTTATTCCTTTTAAAATTTCTCCACATATACATCCTGAATTTTCTTTAGTTTCAATTTCTGGAATTTCAAAAAAATTCTCAGCCTCAAATTCTTTAAATTCATCTTTTAATTTTAGCCCGCTATTTTCAATAATTCCAAGTCCTCTCCATTCGCTACTACATTTTTCAAATACTCTGTATAAAATTTCAATTGCTTTTGAATTACCTTCCTCTTTCACAGCTCTTTTGTATTGAATTTCAATTTTAAAATCGTTATGTTCAATCTGTTTAATAAGCATTTTAATTCCTTCTAAAACATCCTCAGGCTCAAAACCTGTTATTACTCCAGCTTTTTTATATTTTTTTGCAATAAATTCATAAGGTTTTTTACCAATAATTGTGCTAACATGCCCTGGAAGAATAAACCCATTTACTTTTAAATTCTCATCCTTTAATAATTCTTCAATAGCAGGAATAATTAATTTATGACTAACAAAAATTTTAAAATTTTTAATTTTCAATTTCTTAGCTTTTAAAATTGTAGCTGCAACAGTAGGGGATGTTGTTTCAAACCCAACTGCCATAAAAATAACTGTTTTATCTCTATTTCTTAAAGCAATATCAATACAATCCCCTGCACTCAACACAACTCTAATATCTTTTCCCTCTGATTTTAATTTTTCAAGTGAAGTGGAATAACCTGGAACTTTTAACATATCTCCAAAAGTACAAAAAATTACATTTTTTTGAGAAGCTATCCATATAGCTCTGTCAATATCTTTTTGAGATGTCACGCACACAGGACAGCCTGGGCCAGAAATTAGATTTACATTTTCTGGAAGAATTGACTTTATCCCATATTTTGCAATCTGATGTGTATGAGTTCCACAAACCTCCATTAAGTTAATCATTTTATTTGACATATCTCTCTTTCAATGTTAAAAATATAATATGGCAACATTAAATTACGATTTATATAAAATTATTGAACAAAAATTTAATAAAGATGAAGCAAAAACAATAATAAAAGCAATTGAAAATGCTTTACAATCTATTGAAAATAAAGCAAAAGAGCAAAAAGTTATCTTAAAATCAGAGATTAAAGATGAATTAACAAATGAACTCGCTACAAAAGGTGATATAGGTATTGTCAAACAAGAAATATTAACATTAAAACATGAACTCTTAGGGAAATTAAAATTATATTTTGCTATTCTTATATTTTTAATCATATTTCTCAATCAGGACACAATTGAATTTATTTTAAAACTCATAGGTCTTCTGAAATAACATTCTTTACCATTTCAAGTGTCTCTTTAGCTTCTTTTTTATCTACTTTATGAATTGCAAATCCAGCATGGGATAATACATAATCTCCTATTTCCACTTCTTCTGGCAGTAAATCAAGAAAGACCCTTTTTTTAACCCCAAAAATTTCTACAA
>CAZQKL010000164.1:0-3486 GCA_964593895.1 uncultured bacterium | reverse complement strand
GAAAGGAATATAATCTGGTACAATGAATTAAGAGGTGAAAATTTTAATCTTGTTGGCAAAAAGAATGCAAATCTTGGTGAAATGTTACATGCTGGAATACCAATAAGTCCAGGGTTTGCAATTACCATAAAGGCAAATAATTATTTTATTGAAAAGTCTGGTGTTAAAAAAAAGATGGAAGAACTTGTTGCAAAATATCCAGCTCCCAATGATGAACAAGTAAAAGAAATCAGTCAAATATTAATGAATGCTATTGAAGAGGCATCTATGCCTGAAGATTTAGAAAATGAAATAATTGAAAACTATCAGAAATTATGTAAACTCACAGGTGTGGATAATGTTCCTGTTGCTGTTCGTTCAAGTGGCGCTGTTAGTATGCCTGGACAGATGGAGACTTATCTTAACATTAGAGGAAATGAAGATTTAATAAAATATGTAAAGATGTGCTGGGCAAGTTCTTACAATGTTGAAGCAATTCATTATAGACTAAATAGAGAAATGGGATTAATATTCAATATTGGTGTGGGAATTCCCAAAATGGTAAATTCAAGAGTCTCTGGTGTAATTTTTACACTTAATCCAATAAATGGTGATTTATCAAAAATTTCAATTGACGCAAGTTACGGTCTTGGTGAAGCAGTAGTGAGCGGACTTGTAACTCCTGATACATATTTAATTGATAAAGTTACCTTTGATATTGTTAAAAGAGTAAAAGGCTCAAAAGAGATAGAATGCGTTTATAGAGAAGGTGGAAGTGATATTGTTCAAAAAGAAGTTGACGAAGATAGAAGAAATAAATTCTGTTTAACAGACGAAGAGATAAAATATTTATGTGAAGTAGCAGTAAGAATAGAGGATTATTATGGTAAGCCTTATGATATAGAATTTGGGATTGATAAAGATATGAAATTTCCTGAGAATGTAATAATTTTACAGGTTAGGCCTGAATCTGTATGGAATAAGAAAAAAGAAGAGGAAAAGAAAAAAATTGATGGACCAAAAGACGCAATGGGAATGATTTTAAATCAATTGTTAACAGGAGTTAAAGTAAAATGAGATTTTTTCTCGTTTTTATTAAAAAGATTGAATTAAAAATAAGGTATCATACAATTATCAGAGATATGTTATGACATTGATTATGGGAATATGAGGAGATGGGGACATGGGGATATTGGAAACCCATTAATTCATTAACCCATTCCCCCATTTCCTCATTTCTCCATTTACCCATTAAATTAACAAATAAAATTTTGGAGGTAAAATTTATGAGAATGGATTTAAGAGATTTTATAAATGAATGCGAAAAACATGGACAACTAAAGAGAGTAAAAAAAGAGGTTGACTGGAATTTAGAATTATCTCATGTTGCAAAGATAAATGAAGAGAAAAAAGGCCCAGCTTTGCTATTTGAAAAAGTAAAAGGATATAAAAATCCTGTATTAACAAGTGCTTATTCTACAAAAGAGAGATTTGCAATAGCACTTGGAATGCCTGTTGGCACTTCAATGTGTGAAATGTCAAGACACTGGATGGAGCTTGCAACAAAAGAATTAATTCCACCAGAATATGTTAATAGTGGCCCAATTCTTGAAAACATAGATGAAGGAAATAATATTAATTTATTTGACCTTCCAATTCCATTTATGTACCCAAAAGATGGTGGAAGATTTTATGGTACAGCAGTTTATCTTGTTACGAAAGACCCTGAAACAGGCTGGATAAACTTAGGCACTTACAGAGGAATGGTTCTTGATGAAAAAAGCGTTGGATTGCAGTTAATTAAAGGAAAACATGCAGAGATTATGCTCAGACAGTATCATGAGCGTGGAGAAAAGATGCCAGTTTTATATGTTATTGGAGGTGACCCTCTTGGATTTTTAACAGGTTCATCACCAACAATGGGACAGGTTAGTGAATATGATGTAATGGGAGCTTTAAGAGGAGAACCTATTAGAGTAATTAAAGAAGAAATAACAGGATTGCCAATGGATGCAACTGCTGAAATTGTTGTTGCAGGTTTTGTTGACCCAAATCCAGAAAATTTTAGAAAAGAGGGACCATTTGGAGAATATACTGGTTACTATTCTGGTAAAAAGAGTGATGAATGGCCAAAACCGTGGATAGATGTTAAAAGAGTTTACAAAAGAAATGATTATATTTTCTGGTCAACAACAGTTGGAAAACCTATTACAGATACACATATGATTCAATCATTAAATAGAACAGCAACTTTATGGACAGATTTAGAAACAATGAGAATACCAGGGATTAAATCAGTATTTATACCACCAGAATCAACTGGAAGATTCTGGGCTATTGTTTCAGTAAAACAGATGTATCCAGGTCATGCTCAGCAAGTTGCAGATGCTGTAATGGCAAGTTACACAGGACATTATGGATTAAAAGGAATTATTGTTGTTGATGATGATATACCTGCAGATGACTGGGACAAGGTAATGTGGGCTCTATCAGTCAGGTACAATCCTATTGAAGATACACAATTGATAAAAAAAGCTCGTTCAACACCTCTTGACCCATCATTGCCAATATGGGAAGATTATATGGATAGAAGAGCATTGGTGAGTAGAATTCAGATGATAGCAACAATCCCTTATGAATGGAAAAGAAAACCAATGGAAATTTTCCTTGATGAAGATATGAAGAAAAAAGTTCTTGATAACTGGGAAGAGTATGGAATTGACTAAGGTAAAAGTTAAAAATGAAAAATTTGAAATAGAAGCAAAAATAATAAAACAAGGAGATGATTTAATAATTATTATAGGAGGGGGAAAATTTCATATTGGAGCAGTGGGGGTTACTCTTCCCCCATTACCTCCTGAAAATATTTCATCTACTTCAATTATAACAGTGCCAGGACATAAAGATGATATTGTAAGTAAGATTATAGGTGAAAAAGTGGCTAAAGAATTAAAAAGAAATGTATCTGTGATAGCAGGGATTCACTATGATAATTTAGATAAAAATGAAATTGAAGAAATTATTTCACTATGTAATAATTTAGGTGAAAAAATTATTGATATTTTAAGGAAAGAGTATGAATAAAAAAAGAATCATTGTTGGGATTTCAGGTGCTTCTGGTGTTATTTATGGAATAAGACTTCTCGAAGTTCTGAGTAAAACAGATTATGAAGTGCATTTAATAATCTCAGAAGTAGCAGAACAGATTATAAAGCATGAATTTGGAATTGAAGATATTTTAGAAATAAAAAAACTTGCTTCAGTGGTTTATGATATTAAAGATATGGCTGCAAAAATTTCAAGCGGCTCTTTTATAACAGAAGGAATGATAATTGCACCTTGCTCCATTAAAACATTATCAGGTATTGCAAATTCTTTTAATGTAAATCTTTTAATTAGAGCTGCTGATGTATGTTTAAAAGAGAGAAGAAAACTTGTGTTAATAGTGAGAGAAACACCTTTGAATTTATCTCATTTAGAGTTAATGATTAAAGTGACAAAAAATGG
>CAZQKL010000163.1:0-3591 GCA_964593895.1 uncultured bacterium | reverse complement strand
TCAAATTTTTTTGATGCTACAATTGAGGAAAAAATCTCAATTTTGGAACTTTTGGAAATCTGTAAGAAAATTTTAGATGAAAAATATAAACCTGACGGATTTAATATTGGAGTAAATGTTGGAAAATATGCAGGACAGACAATCTTTCATCTCCATGTTCATTTAATTCCAAGATATAAAGGTGATATTGAAAATCCAACAGGCGGTGTAAGAGGGGTAATTCCTGAAAAGAGAATTTATAATTTAAAAAATTGATAATGTTTGGATAAAATTTATAATGTCTTTTGAAATATTTGTGCGAGAAATTAATAAAATATCAACTTTAAATTTCTCAGGAAGATGAATTTCTTTCAACTCTCCACTTTTTAATTCATTTTCAACAGTTGTTCTTGCCAAAAAACTGAAATAATCATTTTCTTTGAGTAAAATTTTTATTAATTCAGAATTTTCAGCTTCCATAATTATTGGCAATTCAATATCTCTTTTTTCCAATTCATGCAAAATAAACTTTCTTGTGCCAGATGAATTATCTCTCATTATAAATTTGAATTTTTTTAAATCTTCAAAATCTATAAATCTTTCATTAACTGGATTTTTACTTCCACACACTAAAACAATTTCTTCTTCTCTAAATTTAAAAATATTATAACCTGGAAAATTGAAATTTTTCCATTTTGCCATTATAGCTATATCAATTCTATTTGCGAGAAGTAATTTTATAAGTTGCTCAGAGCTTTCAGAATATAAAAAAATTTTAATATTCGGGTAAATTTTAAAAAAAGTTTCAAGAAATTTAGGAAGCAAATATTTTGAATATGAAGGAGTAGCTCCAATTTTCAAAGTTTGAGAAATTTTAACATTTTTTAAAACAGACAAATCCTGGTCAATTTTTTTTATTTCTTCAAAAATCTTTTCCAATCTTTTAAAAATTAATTCTCCAATTTCAGTTAAACTAATTCTATTTCCACAGCGAGCAATTAATTTTACATTAAGCCTTTTTTCAAGATTTTTAATCCTTTTTGTAACTGCAGGCTGACTAACAAACAAAGTTTTGGCAGCATTAGTAAAACTTTTTTCTTTTGATACAACATAAAAGTAGTATAAATCATTTAAGTTTTCAATTAATTTATTATACATCTTTCCAGGTTATAACCAAAAGTTATAGGAATTATAAACTTTTATAATTTGATTTTTGAACAATATTTTAATAATAAAGTGCACAAAATAAGTCAAATATTTTTTTCATAAGGAGGGGAAAATGAGCAATAAAAGATTTAAATTTGCAAGTGAAGTTGAAACAATTCCTGGAACAGAAGGCTGGGAAAGGATGTATCCATATTACTACAGATGGGCAACAGACAAAGACCCTGAAAGGAAAAAATATGAAGAAAGTGTTTTATGGTATTATGATGGACTACATTATCCAGAACCACATCCTCCATTTGACCTAATATGGGATGAAGCATGGTTTCTTGGATTAAGTCAGTATAACAACAGAATTTTTATGGTTCCACCAGCAAGAGGAATAGACCATAGAATTTTAAATGGTTATGTGTACATAACCCCTGTTCCAGTTTTGGACCAAAAAGAAGTTGAAAAAAGAGTTCCCTTATTTATGAAAAGAGCAGGACATTACTATGAAAATTGGGATAAAATTTATGAAAACTGGGTTGAAAAAACCACAAAATTAATAAAACAGTTAGAAGCTCTTGAATTTAATGATTTGCCTGAAATGGAAGATGATAGTGTTGTTTTTGAACATAAAGGAATAAGTAGTGGATATTTGTTGCTAAAAAAATATGATGAACTAATTGATATGGGTTTTAAAATCTGGCAGTATCATTTTGAACAATTAAACTTAGGTTATGCTGCATATGTTACTTTTATAAATACTGCAAATCAAATTTTTCCAGATATTCCAATGTATACATTAACTAAAATGGTATCTGGAATTGATGTTGTAATGTATAAACCTGATGAAGAATTAATAAAACTTGCAAAACTTGCTTTGGAATTAAAAATTGCTGATACAATAGAAAAATTTTCTGATTTTGAAGAATTGAAAAAAGAACTTGAGAAAAGTGAGGCAGGTAAAAAATGGCTTGAAGAATTTGAAAAATCAAGAGAACCATGGTTTTGGATTTCAACTGGAACTGGATGGTATCATCATCATAAATCATGGAATGACGATTTAAATGTTCCTCTTTCTTCTATTAAAATGCATATTTCTGAATTGAAAAAAGGACATAAAGTTGGAAGGGATATTGAAAAAGTAAAAGAAGAAAGAGACAGAATTGTTGAAGGATACTTAAAGCTTATTAAAAATGAAGATGAAAGAAAAGCATTTGAAGAAGCATTGAATATTTCACGAAGAGTCTTCCCTTATGTTGAAAATCACCTATTTTATGTAGAACATTGGTTTCATTCAGTTTTCTGGAATAAAATGAGACAATTAGCAAAAATTTTAGTTAATCATGAAATAATTAAAGATGTGGAAGATATCTGGTATATGAACAGACATGAAATAAAGGTAACACTACACGATTTAACAAGTTCTTGGGCAACTGGCACCTATCCTGCAGGAAGAAGTTACTGGCCTGAAGAGATTGAATGGAGAAAAGAAGTTATGAAAAAATTTAAAGAATGGACACCACCTCCAGCTTTAGGAATTCCACCTGAAAAAGTTACAGAACCATTTACAATTGTTCTTTGGGGAGTAACAACAGATACACTAAAGAAATGGCTTGAAGGTTTGGAAGCAGGTGAAAAAGAAGGTGAAATTTTAAAAGGAACTCCAGGTTCTTCTGGAAAAGTTAAAGGAAAAGCAAGAATTATTAGAAGTGTTGAAGAACTTGATAAATTACAAGAAGGAGAAATTTTAGTTGCTCCAACAACTTCTCCAAGCTGGGCTCCTGCATTTACAAAAATTGCAGGTGCGGTTACAGATGTTGGTGGCCCAATGTGCCATGCTGCAATTGTTTGCAGAGAATATGGTCTTCCAACAGTTGTTGGAACTGGAAATGCAACAACTGTGATAAAGACAGGAGATATAATTGAAATAGATGGTGATGAAGGTATTGTAAAAATTATTGAAAGAGCTCAAAGTTGAAAGGGGGATGAAATTAATGTCTGATTTAAGTAATAGAAATATAATTTGGTATAACGAACTTAGAGGAGAAAATTATAATTTAGTTGGAAAGAAAAATGCAAATTTAGGAGAAATGTTACATGCAGGGATACCAGTAAGCCCTGGATTTGCAATTACAATAAAAGCAAATGATTATTTTATTGATAAAACAGGAATAAAGAAAGAGATAAACAGAATAGTTGAAAAATATCCGAAGCCAAATGAAAATCAGGTTAAAGAGATAAGCAAAAATTTAATGAATTTAATTATAAATGCAGATATGCCAGAAGATTTAGAGGAGGAAATCATAGAAAACTACTACAAACTTTGCAAAATTACTGGTGTTGAAAATGTTCCAGTTGCAGTTCGTTCAAGCGGTGCAGTGAGTATGCCAGGTCAAATGGAGACATATTTGAATATAAGAGGTAAAGAAGATTTACTAAAATACATAAAAATGTGATGGG
>CAZQKL010000162.1:0-3621 GCA_964593895.1 uncultured bacterium | reverse complement strand
TATTTCTAAAAAAATGAAGGTTTTTACTCATGCTCCTTTTCAGAAAAAAGATTGTTTAATTTGCCATACTCCTCATTCGTCAGATTATGCTTTTCAGATAAAAGACTCACTTGATAAAATATGTTTTAAATGCCACAACAATTTTGAAAGAAAAATGAATATTTCACAATATGTGCATGCTCCTGTTGAAAAAGGTAATTGCAATGTCTGTCATGACTCGCATGGAGAAAACAATAAATTTTTCTTAAGATATAAAATAAAAGACCTGTGCCTACAATGCCATTCAGAAATCTCAGTAGACTGGAAAGATGGTAAAACACATAAACCAATTTTAACACAAACTTCATGTGCTAAATGTCATAATCCTCATTTTTCTCAATCGCCAAAGTTTTTGAAATTATCAAGTGATAAAATATGCTTAAAATGTCACGAGGTTACAACAGATATGATTTCAAAACATGGATTTATAAAACCATCTGGTTCTTCTTGTGTAAAATGTCATGATCCTCATGGTTCTCTTGAAAATAATCTTGTTTATCCAGTTGAACATGCACCATTTAAAAAAGGAAATTGTAAAAGCTGTCATGGAGGAAGATAATGAAGATAAAATTTATAGTAGTTTTTTTTCTTGTTTTTTTAGTATCATACAATCTTTCTGCTTTTACTCAACAAAAATGCATGAAATGTCATAAAAAATCAAAAATTGTAAGTGGAAAATATTCTCATAAACCTGTTAAGGACATGAAGTGTTTATCATGCCATAGAGCTCATGCATCAAAATTTGATAATCTCCTTAACAAGCCTATAAATAAATTATGCAAAGAGTGCCATAAAAAGCTTTTTAAAGAAGCAGAAAAAGCAAAATTTTTGCATCCGCCATTTAAAGAAAATGCCTGTATTAGATGTCATAATTCTCATTCATCAGATTTTAAATCTCTTTTAAAAGAGCCATCTAATAAACTTTGTGTGAAATGCCATAAAAATCTTACTACATCTTATAAATTTAAACATGCACCTTTTAAAAATGGTAAATGCCTTAGCTGTCATACAGACCATTTTTCTAATGATATGAGGTTTATAAAAGAGAAAGGAGCAAAAATCTGTATTAAATGTCACAAAATTGATGTAAATTTGAGAAAAAAACATAAAGAGAAATTTGTTTCTTACAATTGTTTAACATGCCACAATCCACATGGTGAAAATAACAGAGCGCTTCTAAGGAAAGTTAATCATAAACCATTTGCAGAAGGAAAATGTAATAAATGTCATAATAAAAATTCTAAAAATAGGGACTTATGTCTAAATTGTCACAAAAATATTTTAAAAAGCTTTGATAGAGTTCATAACCATCTTTTAGGTGGAGTTGAAAATAATCCTTGTTTAATATGTCATGACCCTCATGTAGGAAATACAAAATCCCTATTAAAGGATTCTTCTGGAAGGCTTTGTCAGAGATGTCATTTTGAAACTTATAAACAGAAGATGTCATCATTATATATTCATCCAGACTGGGATAAATGTATAAACTGTCACGATGGTCATGGAGAAAATAATGTTGCAATGTTAAAAGGTGGTGGCAATAACTCCTGTGCTAAATGCCACGAGTCTCATGCTAAGTTTACTCATCCAATTGGAGAAAAAGTTAAAGACCCAAGAAATGGACAGGAATTAACATGTATTACATGTCATGATCCAATGGGAACAAATTTTAAATATAATCTTAGATTAAGTGGGGAAGGTGAGCTATGTTTAGAATGTCACAAAAATTATTAATAACATTATTATTCCTTCTATCTCCAGGTTTCCTTTCTTCAATGGAACTTAAACTAATTGGTTCAATTGAGACAGGACCAGAAGGCATTCATTTAAAAAATCCTACATCGATATATATTTCAAATGATTCAAAAATTTATGTCACAGATACAGGAAATCACAGGTTTATTTCTTACTCTCACAATCTAAAGCCATTAAAACAATTTAATGCTGCTGGAATGGTTAAAATTCCAGCTGGCATGGTAAAAGATTCAAATGGAAACATCTGGTATATTGAAAGAGCCACAAATTCAATAGTTTTTATAAATTTGAAAGACAAAAAAATTGTAAAAAAGAATTTAAATATCTTTCCTGGTAGAATCTCAATCTATAAGGATAAACTCGTTGTTCTCGATAGATTATCTGGTAAAATTATTATTATTAACAGGAAGTTCCATATAGTAAAAAAGATTTTTCCTGAAATTTCTGATTTTAAAGGTTTTTTTGATTTAAAAGTTAAAGGAAATAGAATTTGTGGTATGGAAAATTTAACTGGAAGAATATTCTGTTTTAATATGATAAATGGCAAACAAAACTCAATAATTTTGTCTAAAAAAATGACACAACCAGTTTCATTTGATATTGATGATAATGGGAATATTTTTATTCTTGATAGATATTTAAAAAAAGTTTTAATTTTTAACAGCAATGGAAGGTTTTTAAGCTCAATTTTAAAAGAAGGTGAAAGACCTGGAGAATTGTATTATCCCTGGCAGATACTTATAAAGAATAAACGAATTTATATTGTTGATGAAGGTAATGGGAGAGTTGATGTGTTTAAATTTTAAAATTTTTCTGATTATTGTTTTTTTATTTTTTAACTATTTTCAATTATACGGGAGAGTTGTAAATAAACATTGTTCAGAATGTCATACAATGCACAATTCTCAAAACAATCAAGTTGTTTATTCAGGTGGACCAAGTCCAGGCTTGCTAAAAAGTAGTTGTATTGGTTGTCATACTACAAATAATCCTCCGGTCACTTCTCCAACAGTCCCCTATGTTTTGTATAATTCTGCTCCTACTTATAATTTTGATGGGAGTAAAAATACTCTTGCAGGTGGTAATTTTTACTGGGTTGCAGATACAGGTGGAAATGATGATAAAACAGGACATAATGTTTATGGAATTTCAACACCAGAAGCTTCATTAACTCCATCAGGATTTGATAGCAACTATACTGACAAAGATAATAATGTTCTCGGTAATAATGGAACATGGGATAAACAACTTAGATGTGCTGGAGCTTATGGTTGTCATGGAAAGCATTCTTCATCAATAGGTACAAATGAAGTTCTTGCCATTTATGGAGCGCATCATACAGATGATTCTGTAATAGATGGTTCCACAGTTGGAAAAAGTTTTAGGTTCCTTTATGGCATAAAAGGGACAGAAGATAGTGACTGGGAATTTACTAATAGCTCAACTGACCACAATGGTTACTATGCTGTTGATAGAAATTCAGGTAGCTTTCCAGATAAGTCTTCTATTAATTATCTCTGTGCAGAATGTCATGGTGATTTTCATTCAAGTAGTGGTATTGGCTCTTCATCTCCATGGTTAAGGCATCCAGTTGATTATGATTTAAATAATGTGAGTTCTAAAGAGTATGGTAATTATCCCAATGCTTCATATTTTAATTCTGTCAACTCAACTGGGGAATACTTTGTTGATATTCCTGTAGGAAATACTTCAGGAGCGGTTAAATCAACAGTTTTGCAGAGCTCAGGAGATGCAATAAATTTATGCATATCTTGCCACAGAGCACACGGTTCAAAATATAAATATGATTTAAGATGGGATTATGTA
>CAZQKL010000161.1:0-3641 GCA_964593895.1 uncultured bacterium | reverse complement strand
ATCTTGACCTTAATCTTTATCTTTTTAGAATGCCAATTATGAAGGAATTATTAAAAAAAGGCCATGAAGTTTTTGCAATTGTGCCAGAAGGAAAGTTTTCTGATAAAATTAAAAAACAAGGCATAATTTTATATTCATACAAAATTGAAAGACAGAGCTTAAATATTTTAAATGAAATTAACACAATAAAAGAAATTAAAAAAATTGTAAAAAAAATTAATCCTGATATACTTCATACATTTATGCATAAACCAAATATTTATGGGAATTTATCTGGAGCAAAAAATATAATAAATACAGTTACCGGGCTTGGAAGTTTTTTTATTCATAATGATTTTAAATCAATAATTGTTAGAAAAATTATTGAAAATTTGTATAAATTAACTGTAAAAAATGCAAAAAAAGTGATATTTCAGAATAGAGATGATTTAAATTATTTTGTTAAAAAAAGAATAATTCCTCAAGAAAAAGCAATTTTAATAAGGTCAAGTGGAGTTGATACTGAGTATTTTAAACCAGTTGAGAAAAATAAGAAATTACTTCAAGAGCTAAATATTGATAGTAAACCAGTTGTTTTAATGATTGCAAGAGTTTTAAAAGATAAAGGAGTTTTAGAATATATTGAAGCAGGTGAAATTTTGAAAAATAAAGCAAATTTTCTATATGCTGGAGAGATTGATAAAGGTAATATAAATTCATTTATGCCTGATTTTAAAAATGTAAAATATCTTGGTTTTAGAAATGATATTAAAGAGTTAATTTCAATTGCAGATATTGTAGTTTTACCAAGTTATAGAGAAGGCACACCAAGAACCTTACTTGAAGCAGGTGCAATGGAAAAGCCATTAATTACAACAGATGCACCAGGTTGCAGAGAAGTTGTAAAAGATGGGTTTAATGGTTTTTTAGTGCCTATTAAAAATTCTAAAAAACTGGCAGAAAAAATAGAAATTCTACTTAAAAATCCCGAACTCAGAGAAAGATTTGGAAAAAATAGTAGAGATTATGTTGTAAAAAATTTTGATGTAAAGATTGTTGTAGAGAAATATTTAAAGATTTATGAGGAATTAATGAGTGATTGAGTATAGATTAGCTACTGAAAAAGATGAAAAAAAAATTGCAGAATTACACCATGATTACATTAATAAAGGATTTTTAAGTGAATTAGGAATTAATTTTCTTGAACTTTTATACAAAGCAATGATAAAATCTAATGAAATAGTTTGTATAGTCGCAGAAAAGGAAAATGAAATTATTGGTTTTGTTTCTGGAGCGATAGATTTAAAAAAGTTTTACAAAGAATTTTTAAAAGAAAATTTTCTAAAAGCAACATTTAAAATTTTTCCAAAAGTTTTTAATCCAAAGATTTTGTTAAAAATTTATGAAACTATTTTTTATCCAATTAAAATAAACCAAACAATACCTCATGCTGAATTATTAAGTATTGTGGTGAAAAAGGAGTATCAAGGCAAAAACATTGGAGAGGAATTATTTAAATATTTAAAAAAAGAATTTAAAAAAAGAGGGGTTTCAGAGTTTAAAGTTATAGTTGGAGAAAATTTACCAAAAGCAGTAAAATTTTATGAGAAAATGAATGGGAAACTAATAGGTAAAATAGAAGTTCATAGAGGGAATATTTCAAGAATTTATGGTTGGAAAATATGATTAACAAACTTCGCTATCTTTTATCAAGAAGGGATAAGCTTTTTTTACTATTTTTACTTGGATTTTCAATAATTATTGCTCTAATTGAGACTGCCGGGATTTCTGTAATTATGCCATTTATTGCAGTTGCAACTGATTTTTCAAGAATTTTTGCAAATAAATATTTAAATTTTTTGTATAAATTATTCCAATTTTCAAGCCCGCAGGTTTTTGTAATCACTTTTGGAATTTTTCTTATTTTCTTTTATATTTTTAGAAGCGGTATAAATCTTTTATATTTCTACTTTCTTGCAAGATTTTCTCAATCAAGATATCATCTAATTGCATACAAACTATTTCAGAATTATATTGGATTTTCATACAAAGATTTTGTTTCTCATAATACCTCAACTCTTACTAAAAATATTGTTAATGAGGCACTTAATTTAACACAACTTATCTCCAATGTCTTATTTATGTTATCTGAAGTTTTTATTGTTGCTCTACTTTATTCTCTTATGATTTATGTTAACTGGAAAATGACTTTTCTTTTAACAGTTTTTTTAATTATTAATGGGATATTTCTTGTTAAAACAGTGAGTAAAAAAATTAAAATTGAGGGAGAAAAAAGAGTAGAGTTTCAGAAAAAATTTTATGAAATTATAAACAGCACTTTTGGAAATTTTAAATTTATTAAATTAACTGGAAATGAAAGAGAAATACTTGATAAATTCAATGAAGCAAGCTATGGATTTGCTCTTACAAATATAAAAAATCAGACTCTTGCTCAATTCCCAAGGCTATTTCTTGAAGCAATTGGTTTTTCAATAGTTGCTTTTATTGTTACATATTTAATATGGAAATACAATCAGGATATAAAACCTGCTTTAGGATTGATTTCAATGTTTGTGCTCGCATTATACAGACTTATGCCTTCAGCAAATAGAATTTTATCCTCATACAATCAGATTATGTTTTACAGAAAATCTCTTGATATTGTTCATAATGACTTAATCTATGATGTAGAAAATCTTGGTGATGAGGAAATTAATTTTAATGAAAAAATAGAAGTTAAAAATCTATCGTTTGCCTATGATAAAGTTAATATCCTTGAAAATGTGAATTTAACAATAAGAAAAGGTGAAAAAGTTGCTTTTACTGGAGAAAGTGGAGCTGGAAAAACAACTCTTGTGGATTTAATAATTGGAATTTACAAGCCAAGTTCTGGAAAAATTTTAGTTGATAATGTTGAATTATCAGACAAAAATATTCGCTCATGGAGAAAGAAAATAGGGTATATCCCCCAGCAGATTTATCTATTTGACGGAACAGTTGGAGAGAATGTTGCATTTGGAAGAAAATATGATGAGGAAAAGATAATTGAATGCTTAAAAAAAGCAAGAATATGGGATTTTTTTGCTGAAAAACAGGGACTTGAAACTAAAGTTGGAGAAGGTGGTATAATGTTAAGTGGAGGACAGAAGCAGAGAGTTGCAATTGCAAGGGCAATTTATGGAGACCCTGAAATTTTAGTTTTAGATGAGGCAACAAGTGCACTTGATTATGAAACTGAAAAAGAGATTATGGAAGAAATTTTTAAAATAGGAAAAGATAAAACATTAATAATTATAGCACATAGGCATTCTACATTAAAAAATTGCAATAAAATTTATGTTGTAAAAGATAAAAAAGTTGAACTTTTATAAAAAATTTGACAATTATTTCTAATTGTATTAGATTTTTAACATCATGTCCACTCATGTAAAATTTTTTAGAAAAATTCAAAATTTATCTCCTGAAATTAGAGAGGCCCTTCTTACACTCTTAGAAGAAATTGAGCAAACTGTGACAAAAAAAGAGTTTAATGAGCTTAAAGATGTAGTAAAGGAATTAGCTGAAAATGTTAAAGATTTATCAGAAAATTTTAAAAATTTTCAAAAAGAAACCCAAGAAAATTTTAAAAGAGTTTGGCAGGCAATAGATGAATTAAGAGAAGC
>CAZQKL010000160.1:1423-3674 GCA_964593895.1 uncultured bacterium | reverse complement strand
CATGGTTTTATGAGAGGGGCAAATTGTCCATGTTTAAATCAATAAAAAAGGTTCCCCTCTGGGGAGCCGTTTTTTTATTTATTTTATGTGTGAATTTGTATTCGCAGGAAATAATTAAAGGAAGAATTCTTGAAGTTAAACCTGATTATATTACAATTTTTGATATAAATTCTTTAGAAGAGAAAAAGATTTCAGGTAAATTCCAAAATTATAAAAAAGGAGATTTTATAAAAATATTTATTGATAAAACAGGAAAATTAAGTAAAATAAAAAAAATAAATTTTAAAAAATTAAGGGAGAGAATAAAGAAAATTGGGAAATTTAAGAATCGTTGCCGTTGCTTTCGCAATCGTAATATTAATCGCAGGCACAAAAGATAGTAATTGTGAAAATATTTTAAAGTTTTCACTTTTATCAGGTTTTGATACAAATTATCTTGAACTTAAGAAAAACAATTCAAAACTTTATTCAGGTTTTGATTTTTCAAATTTTTTTCAGCCTGACAATTCTTCATTTTCATCTATTACAAATTTGCAAATTAAAAATTATTCAAAAAATTATATTAATTTTAATCAGGAATTTTCATATTCATTCAAAATGGTTTCATTTTACTCTGGAATAATCTATCTAAATGATAAAAATGATACACAGAACAGCTTAATTTCAGGCTATTTTGAGACTGATTTTAACATAAAATTTATTCAATTTTCTTATTCAATTTATTTAAAAAAGTATCTAAAAGATTATATTTACGGTTCTTATAAATCTTTTATGCATCATACAAATAAGTGGAAAAAGAAATTTCATAAAAGAGAGAATAAAGAGAAAGATTATTTTCAGGATTTTAATTTTAAATTAAATTTTGAAAATTTAAAACCTGCAGCAGGTTATACCATTAATTCTTCAAATATAAAGAAAGAGGATTACTTTTCAAAGTATATTGAGGTTGATTATTCAAAGTATTTCACAAAATTCAATTTTGATATATATTCAAAATTTGAAAATATTAATTATCAGAAAAAAGATAGAGAAGATAATCTGTTTATTATTTCATGTTATTTTGAATACTATTTTTATAAGAATTACTTTTTTGGAATTGAGTTAAATTATAAAAACAATAACTCAAATTTTGATGATGAAAGTTTTAAGAGATTCAGCGCAGAGCTGTCAATTGGTTTTATTTTTTAATTAAAATGAAAGGGAAAAATCTTTTTATTGGAAATGTAGTTTTATTTGCAGTAATTATTATTTCAGCTTCAATACATTACTATTATCATTTCAAAACTCTTCAGGATGAGATTTTATCATATATAAAACTTCAGGCAATCTCAATCTCAAAAAGAATTGAGATTTCAGCAAGCAACATTTACAGGTCGCAAAATTTT
This sequence comes from uncultured bacterium, assembly GCA_964593895.1. GTDB lineage: Bacteria > DYJV01 > DYJV01 > DYJV01 > JALVYZ01 > CAZQKL01. The sequence continues at coordinate 2,289 of CAZQKL010000160.1, read as the reverse complement.
ATAAAAAAGATAATTGAAAACAATCTGAAATCTCAGGCAAAATTTATAGATTTAATGAACTCAATTGAAAGGTTTAAACTTGATGAATTAAAAGATTTTACTGAAGAATCTGGACTTGATGCAGTTTGCATAAAAGGCAAAGATTATCAAGTATTTTACTCATCCAAAAATTTTAAAGATTTTATCTGCAAAATAAAAAAAAGAGGAATAATATTTTTAAAAAGCAAAAATTTAATCCTTTATTCATTAAAAGGTCATTTTTCTGAAGGTGAAATTATTACTGGAATTATTGCAAAAAAATTTTTTCAAAAACAGGAAAAGTTAAGCCTTAAAGGATTAATTTTAAGAATTTTAAGCCAGCGACAGGATATAAAGGAGATAAAAATTGTAAATGAAATTATAAAAAAGCCTGAAATAAAGCTAATAGAAAATAAATATTTTCTTGTGAAATTGCCATTTGAAGCTCAAAAAAATAGAGCAATAATTATAAAAATAGATGCTTATTATCCTTTAAAAATCATCAATAATTTCAAGCACAATATCCATGTTTTTATTTTTATTTTAACCCTTACAGCAATTATTGGAAATTTAACACTTTTTTTAATGCACAAAAAATATGTAAAAGAGATAAAAAAGTATGAAAAAATAGAAAAATATGCAGCTTTAGGTAAAAGTGCTGGAATTATTGCTCATGAAATTAGAAATCCTTTAAATGCGATTGGAATTGGAATTCAGAGAATTCTTTATGAAACTGAGATTGGAGAAAATAAAGAATATTCAAAATTATTGAGCACTATTTTAAATGAAATAGACAGAATGAATAAAACAATAACAACCTTCATTGATTATACAAAACCTTTAAATGT
>CAZQKL010000160.1:0-1323 GCA_964593895.1 uncultured bacterium | reverse complement strand
AAAGTGGAGAAAAATAAAATTAAATTTATTATAAAATTTTAGGAGCAACAGAATGAACATTCTTATTGTTGATGATGATAGACCTCAACTTGAACTTCTTGAAGGTTTTTTAAAAAAGCAGAAATACAATGTTTTTACAACAACTGAGCCTGAAAATGCATTGAAAATAATAAAAGACAGATTTATAAATCTTGTTATTTCTGACCTTAAAATGCCTGAGATTGAAGGAGATATTTTACTTAAAGAGATAAAAAAAATCAATCCTGAAATAAGGTTTATCTTAATAACAGCTTATGGAACAATTGAAAAAGCTGTTGAAATAATGAAAGAAGGAGCAGATGATTTTATACAGAAACCAATAAATTTAAAAGAGCTTTTAGAAAAAATAAAAAAGATTGAAGAAGAAACTTCAATAATTGATACAATTAAGAAAATTGAAAAAGATATAAAAATTGACATACCTTTTAAAAACAGAAAAATCCTTGAAATATACAAAATCATTTATAAAATATCTCCAAAAGATATAAATGTGTTAATTACAGGTGAAAGTGGTTCAGGAAAAGAAGTAATTGCAAAAACAATTCATAAATTGAGTAAAAGAGCAAAAAATCCCTTTATTGCAGTAAATTGCGCTGCAATTCCTGAAAATCTCTTTGAAAGTGAATTTTTTGGACATACAAAAGGTGCTTTTACAGGAGCAATTTCATCAAGAAAAGGAAAATTTGAGCTTGCAAATAGAGGAACTCTTTTTTTAGATGAAGTTGGAGAAATACCTATTCATCTTCAGGGAAAGCTTCTACGAGCACTTCAGGAAAGAGTTATTGAGCCAGTTGGAAGTGAAAAACTTGTTAATGTTGATGTGAGAATTATTTCAGCTACAAACAAAAATTTAAAAGAAATGGTTAAAAGAGGCAAATTCAGGGAAGACTTATTTTTCAGACTTAATGTGATAGAGATAAATCTTCCACCTTTAAGAGAACGAAAGGAAGATATACCTGTTTTTATTGACTACTTTCTGGAAAAATTTTCATCATCTCAGATAAAAATATCACCAGAGGCAAAAGATTTATTATTGAAATATTCATATCCTGGAAATATAAGGGAACTTGAAAATATTATTTCCCGTGCTGTGGCATTGTGCAGTGATAATATTATAACTCCAGATGATTTACCTGATGAAATAAAATATGGAGATGAAATTTATGATGAGCCATTGCCTGGGATTTCAATTGATTTAAATGAAGAAGTTGAAAAACTTGAAAAAAAATTAATTTTATCTGCTTTAAAACAACACAACTGGAATAAATCTCAGGCTGCAAAATC
>CAZQKL010000159.1:0-3812 GCA_964593895.1 uncultured bacterium | reverse complement strand
ATAATAATTGGATTTTCAATTTTTAGTGAGGAATTTTTAAAAAATTATTTTGATAAATTAAGCAAGCAGGAAATATTAACCTTTTTAAATGGTATGGATAAATTTCTCTATTATTTAGGTAAAACTTACAGTAATAAATTGAAAGAATTTTATGATAAAATCTTTAACAGTATTAGTAATGGAATTTTAATTTTAGATAAAAACTTAAAAATTTTAAAAGTAAATAAATCGTTTTATAATATTATTGGTTCATTTGATAATATTTCAATGAAAAATCTTCACGATGTTTTAAAGGATAGAGAAGGTATTGATATTTTAAAATTACAAAAACAATGTCTTCAAAATGAAAAATTGCAGAAAACAGAATTAATAATTAAAAGAAAAGATGGGAAGAAATATCATAGAACAATCTATGCAGATTTATTAAAAGATAAAAATCATGTGCATGAAGGTTACATTGTTTATATTCAAGATACAGATTATGAGAATTATCTTAAAGACACTTTTAGCAAATATCTTTCCCGTCAGGTAGCCCAAAAAATTTTAAATGAGAGAAATATAAATTTAAATGGCGAAAGAAAAAATATTGCTGTTATGTTTGTTGATATTAGAAATTTTACAGAATTTTCTGAAAAAAATCCACCTGAGTATGTTCTTGAAGTTTTAAATAGATATTTTAATCTAATTATTGATATTGTTTTCCAATTTGGTGGAACTCTTGATAAATTTATAGGTGATGCTGCAATGGTAATATTTGGTGCTCCTGTTGAATATGAAGATTCCATTGAAAGATGCATAAATTGCGCAATTGCAATTCAGAAAGGCGTTAGGAAAATATCAGAGGAAGATTCTAATTTTAAACTTGGAATTGGAATAAATTTTGGAGAAGCAGTTGTTGGTAACATTGGTTCTCATGATAAGAGAATTGAATATACAGCTATTGGAGATGTTGTAAATACAGCAGACAGAGTTCAGAGAATTACTCCTGGTGAGAAAATTTATATTACTGAAAATGTAGCTGATAATCTTGATAACGAAAATTTTAATATAAAATTTTTAAAAGAGGCAAGATTTAAAGGGAAAAGTAAATTAGTTAAGATTTTTGAGGTTGTTTATCATTAATTATGACAAAATCGCAAAAAATTGTAAAAAGGATTTTTGATATTGTTCTTGCTATTATTGGATTATCTTTAACATGGTGGATAATTTTAATTGCATGGATACTTGCAACAATTGATACAGGAGAGAATGGTTTTTTTGTTCAGGAACGGATTGGCAAAGATGGGAAGATTTTTAAACTTATTAAGATAAGAACAATGAAAAAAGTGCCACATTTTAATACTACTGTAACAACTGATAATGACCCAAGAATAACAAAATTAGGTAAATTTTTCAGGAAAACCAAAATAGATGAATTGCCGCAGTTAATTAATGTATTAAAAGGAGATATGAGCTTTGTTGGGCCACGACCAGATGTTCCAGGATATGCAGATAGATTGCAGGGAGAAGATAGAATTATTTTAAGTGTAAAACCTGGAATAACAGGTCCTGCAACATTAAAATATAAAAATGAAGAAGAGATACTTGCAAAAGTTGATAACCCTGAAAAATACAATGATGAAGTAATCTGGCCTGATAAAGTAAGGATAAATAAGGAATATATAAAAAACTGGTCATTAAAAAAGGATGTTATTTATATTTTAAAAACAATATTTGGTTAAAATGAAATTTCAAAGCTTAATAAAAAAAATTGCAGAAACATTTGATAAAAATAATATTCCATATATTATAATTGGTGGACAAGCACTACTCATTCATGGAGAGCCTAGGTTAACAAAAGATATTGATATAACTCTTGGAATAACTCCTGAATCATTGCCTAGAATTATAGAAATTTTAAATGATTTGAGTTTAAAAGTTTTAGTAGATAATCCTGAGAAATTTGTTGAGGAAACATGGGTTTTGCCTGCAATATGTCCTGTTAGTAAAATAAGAGTTGATTTTATTTTTTCAAATTCTGAATTTGAGAAAAATGTTTTAAAAAGAGCTATTAATGTGAAAATAGAAAATTATCCAGTAAAATTTACAACTGTTGAAGACCTGATAATTTATAAAATAATTGCAGGTCGTGAACGAGATATTGAAGATGTAAAAAATTTGATAATTAAAAATAGTCTTGATATTGAGTATATTGAAAAATGGCTTGAAAGATTTGAAATAATATTTAATAAAGATTTTAGAAAGTTATTTAAAGTGTTATTACAATCATGATTAAAAATTATAAACTTTTTGAAAAATTTGAAAAAGAGTTTAAAAAAAAGGAAAAATTAACAATTGAAGAAAAGTATGAAATATATAATGCAATGTACGAAGAAGCAGTTGAACTTGGAATTTTTCCTTTGAAAAATCCATTGGAAGGGATAGAAGTGGATATAAAAATAGCAAAATTTTTTAGAGATTTGAGTAAATATGAAAAATAGAATTTTTCTTTCACCACCATATTTAACAGGAAAAGAACTTGAATATGTAAAAAAAGCTTTTGAAAGCAACTATATTGCTCCAGTTGGAGAATTCATTGATAAATTTGAATCTAAAATTTGTGAATATACCAGAAGTAAATATGCAGTTGCAGTTTCCTCAGGCACAGCTGCAATTCATCTTGCATTAAGGACTCTTGGCATAGGCCAGGGTGATTATGTGCTTGCCTCAACATTTACATTTATTGGCTCTGTTGCTCCAATATTATATCAAAATGCTACACCTGTTTTTATTGATAGTGATGAGGATTCATGGAATTTGTCTCCAGAATTACTTGAATACGCCATAAATGACTTAAATAAAAAAAATATCCATCCAAAAGCTCTTATTTTAACACATATCTATGGTCAGCCTGCAAAACTTGATGAAATTTGTGAGATTTGCAAAAAAAATAATATTTTTCTCATTGAAGATGCTGCAGAATCTCTTGGAGCAACTTACAATGGCAAACACACTGGCACATTTGGAATAATTGGGATATATTCATTTAATGGGAATAAAATAATTACAACTTCTGGTGGTGGAATGCTTGTTACCAGTGAGAAATGGATTGCTGATAAAGTAAGATTCCTCTCAACTCAGGCAAAAGAGAATGAAATCTGGTATGAGCATAAAGAGATAGGTTATAATTACAGAATGAGTAATGTATTGGCAGCAATTGGTCTTGGTCAGCTTGAAACAATTGATTTTAGAATAGAAAAAAGAGTAGAAATTTTCGATACATATAGAAAATTATTATCAGATATTGATGAAATAAATTTTATGCCTGAAATAGAAGGAGCTTCTGGTACAAGATGGTTAACTACACTTACTTTTGAAAGAAGTAATCCATTTAAAATAATTAAAAATTTAGAAAATTTTAATATTGAATCCCGTCCTTTATGGAAACCAATGCATATCCAGCCAGTTTTTAAAAATTTTCTTTTCTACTCAAATGGAGTTAGTGAGTCTTTATTTAAAAAAGGAATTTGCCTCCCAAGTGGAACAGAATTGACATTAGATAAAATTGAATTAATTGTGGAAAAAATTAAAGAATTTAATCTTTACTTTTATGGTTAATTATTGTAATTCTGTAAAGATTGGAGGAATTATAATGAAAAGACCTGTTAATTTAAGATTAGATGAAAATATTATAACTATCTTGAATGATTTAGCGAATAAATTTCATTCTACAAAAACAGAGATAATTGAAAAGGCAATCATTCTTTTTTCAAAGCAAAATAATATAACAAAGAACAATTTATTACAATTTGCAGGAAAGTTGAAAAGTCATG
>CAZQKL010000158.1:0-3825 GCA_964593895.1 uncultured bacterium | reverse complement strand
TTTTCCCACAGCTTTGTATCTTTCATATTCTGGTGACATCCCATACAGGTTCCAGCTCTCATAATATTTGCAATTTCATCTTTGTTAAATGCTCTACTCATTGGCCAGTGAGTTCCAACAGTTGCAAGCTGAATTCCATCTTTTGTAACAATTTGAGACCAATCAAAATTTAATTGAGGAATAGCTGGAATCTGAACCTGATATTTTTTAGGTATTGGTTTAAATGTTTTAGCATCAATTAAATCTTCAACAATGTTTTCATTATATTTTCCAAAAACTCCACCACCTATACCAAGTCCAACTGTTTTTGGATTAGTATGACACGACTCACATGTTCTTGCTTTTCTCTGAGCAGTATGTGGTTGAACTGGAGCCATATCAATTGCAAGTGGTATATGTTTCTGGCCAAGCTCTTTTGCTTCATCAGGACTTAACTCAATTTTATTGTTAACAACTGCTTTGCCATCAGGTCCAATCACTGTGTAAGTTACCTGACATCCAGGCATTAATGGAGATACTCTTCCCTCTCCATTTATTCCAAGAACTGGATTTTCCCATCTTAAATAAGACCTTGATTCCATAATTTTACCTGGTGATTTTAACCCTGATTTTCCAACTGGATAATCTGGAGTTGTTCCATTTTTCATATGAGCATTTGCATTTTCAACCCAGTCTGTACTCATTACCATTTTTCCTTTTTTTCTCATAAAACTGATTTTAACATGACATCCGTAACATTGTGGCACCCAGGAAGCATGGCAAGCATAACATTCCATTTTTTCCTGATGTTTCTTTACATATTTCATTGCAACAACTGCTGATGGGTCTTTCCATTTATTCTCTTTTGCTAAATTTTTAAGAACTGGTACCTGAAAATCAAGTCCAGTTGCTGAATGAACTATAACTTTATTTCCTCTTCTAACAACATTTCCAAGTGGATTACCTCTTGAACTTAAAATAAATCCATCTTCTGGTTTGTAAGGATAACCAAACTGGTCTTCTGGAGCAATTCTTTTTTTAGCAACTCCTCTTGGTTTGTTTGATAATTTTTTGCCAGACTCATCACCAAACCCAATTGGCAATTCCCATGGATACTTTTCAACAGTTCCGTGGCAATCTGAACATTCAATTTCAACCTGTGCCATTGTTGTACCATGAATATTCCCATCACCATGCATCTCTATACTTGTATGGCAATCCTGACAGAGCAATCCACCTTTTGGATTCTCTTTTCTGCTCTGATATTGATGGTGTAAGTCATCTGAAATGAATAGATACTTCTTTGTATGAAGCTTTGGCTGTTTTTTGCCCATTTTATTGTATGGTGAACCGTATGGAAATTCCATTAATCCCTGGAAAGATACACCAATTCTCTTTCCTCTGTTATGGCATGAATTACATGTTTCAACTGGAATACCACCAGATTCTCTTGTCCCTGCAATTTTATGTTTTAATAAATGGCCTGGTTTATCCTTTGGAATTGCAGGGTCATTCCCTTCATAATATCCATCATTGCTGTAAAGAATATGGCACGCAGAACAGCCCATTCCTCTCCAGTCACCTCTCTTTTCTCTACCTCTGTTTCCAATATGACATCTTTCACAATCGTGTCTCAAATATGTAATTCCTGCTTTTTTTGGGTCTTTTAAAATTTCATCAACTGTTGGCAATGGTAGTTTTTTTAACTCCTTTGGATAAACATAAGGATACATACTTATTTGCTGTTTCATATACATTTTATAAGTTTCAGAACCAACAATTGGAACCTGTCCATCAATATCTTTTACATCATGATTTCCATAAGGAACTTTGTAAAATTGAGTCTCTTTAAAACCAAATGTATGGAGATTACCCTGAATTTTCCCTGCTTCTGTGTTCATAAGTGCTAATTTCATTCTGTAAACATAACCAACATGGCAAACACCGCAAGTGTTTTCTGCAATCCATATTGAGCCTGGGTCAGGATAAAAATCTTTTGGTCCAGGAGCAATCCTTAAAGTTGCAGGAATTCCCTTATGAGCTTTATCCTTGTCCTTTGTTTCTTTTGGATTCCCACCATGACAGATAACACAACCATCTGGGTCTCCATGCATTTTCCCATTGTTTTTAATTGCAATCATCATTTGAGATTTTTCTGGCATTATACTCTCAATTCCTTTGTGACACTTTGCTGTTGTACAGCCACTTCCTTGAGAAAATGCATAGGTCGTGAATGTGAGTAAGAAAATTAAAACATAGAAAAATAAAAATTTAGGCTTCATGCCTCCCCCCTTTTTTAAATTTTGAATTTTGAATGATGAATTTTGAATTATTCATTTCACCCCCTTTCTCATCTCCCCATTAATTATTGGTATTGCAATTTTTACAAGTAATGTATAGAGAAGCAGTCCCCCTGCCCATACCCCAATTGTTATTAAAACTTCATTTAATGTTGGTTTATATTCAACAAAATCTCCAAGTGGTGTTGGTATAAACCCGGGAATTACAAAACCAAGTCCTTTTTCAAGCCATATTCCAATATCAGTTAAAATACATGCTATAATTACAAAGACCTCTTTTTGCATAAGTTTTGGAGTTAAAAACATAATTGCAGCAATAATTGACATTGCAAGAGATAATCTTATCCATGGTGTTAAAATTGATTTTCCTTTTACTCCAAGCAGAAAAGCAAGGTTAATTGAGTGAGAAGTTGGCATATATAGTTCTGCAAAAACTTCAGAAAAGAAGAAGAAAATGTTAATTAAAAGACAAACTGTAACAATCTGCCTTATTCTTTTAATTACATGCTCGGAAATTTTAATTGCATTAAATCTTTTCAAAATAATTAAAACAATTAAAATAAAAGCAGGCCCTGCTGAAAATGCACTTGATAGAAACCTTGGAGCAATTAAAGGTGAATGCCAGAAAGGTCTTGCTCCAAGCCCCTGAAAAAGAAAAGCAGTAACAGTATGAATACTTGGTGCCCAGACAATTGAGATAAAAACTACAGCAAGATATATCCAGGTTTTTGGTTCCTGATTTTTGTAAAGTTTTATTAAAAAATAAGCACAAACAAAAATATTAATAAAAAGATAACCATTTAAAACAATAACATCCCAGGTTAACATTGATTGTGGCCAGTGAAATATTCCAATTCCTGGAATTAAATGCCACATTCTATCAATTCTTCCTAAATCAATTAAAACAAAACTCAGACACATAATCACAGCTGCAATTGCAAAAAGCTCTGCAAAAATAACTATTTTTTTTAATTCCTTATCGTGAAAAATATATACTGGAATTACAATCATAACTGCAGCAGCTGCCATTCCAACTAAAAACGCAAAATTAGCAATGTAAAATCCCCATGAGACCTCATCTCCCATTCCTGTTACATAAAGACCGTATATAAGCTGACGTGAATACGCATGCAGTCCAATAAGTGCTAAAACAAGTAAAAATGTAACCCATATAATGTAATATCTGTTACCATTAATTATTGATTTAATTATTTGCGACATTTTACACCTCATTTTTAATTTAGTCGTTGGTCGTTAGTTTTTGGTATTAGGTATTAGGTATTAGGTATTAGTTTTAGGTTTTAGGTTTTAGGTTCTGGGTAAAAAATAGTGCGTAGTGTGTAGTACGTAGTGCGTAGATATTTCTCAAACTCCATACTCCACACTCCATACTCCACACTTCCTACTCTGCACTCCACACTCCCCTTCAACCTTCCACCTTCAACCTAAATATTTCCTAACACCTAATAACAACAAATAACTATGAATTAGAATTACTATGAACTAACAATAAACTAACTATTAACTAACCTCAACTAACCTCAAC
>CAZQKL010000157.1:901-4012 GCA_964593895.1 uncultured bacterium | reverse complement strand
CTGCCTTAAAGTTGGATGTATTGCAATTGGAATGACTGAATTTGACGGAGAAGCTAAAGCTTTAATTGATGAGACATTATGTACAGGTTGTGGAGTTTGCGCTCAAGTATGTAAATTTGAAGCGATTGGAGAGTAGCTATTTAAGGTTGAAGGTTGAAGGTGGAAGGGGGAATAGGGAAGAGGTCACCCTGAACCTGTTTCATGATCTCAATTGAGATGCTGAAATAAATTCAGCATGACAATTTAAAAAGAACTAATGTATTAGTGAAACCAAAAACTAACGACCAACGACTAAAGACTAACGAACTAATTTAATTAAAAGGAGGAAGTATGAAAACATTTAATATAGTGATTGTTGGAGTTGGTGGGCAGGGAGTTATTCTTGCGAGTAAAATTATATCCAATGCTGCGCTGGAAGCGGGATTAGATGTTAAACAGAGTGAAGTTCATGGAATGAGCCAGAGGGGAGGCTCTGTTATTAGTCATGTGAGAATTGGAGAAAAGGTGCATTCTCCACTTGTAACAGAAGGTGAAGCTGATGTTGTTCTCGCATTTGAAAAACTTGAAGCATTGAGATATTCTCATTGGGTTAAATCTGATGGCAAAATTATCTATGCAGATACAAAAATAAATCCAAGTACAGTTGTAGCTGGTCTTGCAAAATATCCTGAAAATGTTGATGAAGAATTAAATAATTTAGATTGTGAAGTTATTAAAATAGATGCAGTAAATCTTGCAAAAAAAGCTGGAAATGTAAAAGCTGTTAATACAGTGTTGGTAGGAGCATTATCCTCTCTTTTAAAAGGTATTGATAAAGATACATGGAAAGAAGTTGTTAAAAAAAGTGTTCCTCAAAAAGTAGTAGATGTTAATTTAAAGGCTTTTGAACTCGGGCAAAATGCAATTTAATAAATTATTGTATGCATTTAAAACTTTGTTTTATTTAATTGACAAAAGAAATGAAATTTGATAAATAAAAATGCGTTGAATAAAATTTTAAGAAGGAGGTAAGGTATGAAAAAAAGAATTTTATTGGTAGCAGTTTTAGTAGTAACATTATTATTCCCTTCATTTATGTTTTCAAAGAACATTGCAAAGATTCTTGCTAAATGGAAACCTAAATTTGATGCAAGAAAAGCAAAATACTTTTTCAGAGTATCAAATGTTTCTCACCCAGTAATTCAGGGAATTAGAGCTGGTTATCGTATAAGAGATTTACTCTGGGAAAGAAGTAATGGTCAGCTTGGTATGAAATATTATCCATTGAGCCAGTTAGGTGGTGAAGTTGAAGTATTTAATATGCTTCAAACTGGTGCTGTTCAAGGTATGAGTATTTCCTCAGTTGTTGCTCCAAATTTTGGTCCAAGAATGGGAATTGTTAACTTACCATTTATAATTAATACTTTCAAAAAGCTTGATGCTTTTGCTGCTAACAAAGAATTGTTCCAGCCATTTTTAGATGCAATGAAAGATAAAGGCATAATGGGAGTTGATATTACAGGATATGGTTCTTATGGATGGGCTTCAACTAAACCAATTAGAAGTGTTGCTGATGCAAAGAAAATAAAAATAAGAATTGCAGAAGCTCCAGTTAACAAAGATATTTACTATGCATGGGGACTTCATCCAGTTGTTATGCCCTGGCCAGATGTTCAAATTGCATTAAAACAGCATGTTATTGAAGGTTTAGACCATACTCCAATGGTTTGCTGGATTACAAAGAAATTTGAAGTTTGTAAATATTATACATTTGTAAATTACGCACAGGGTTTATTTATATGGATTTTCAATAAAAAATGGTTTGATAGCCTCCCTGCAAATCTTCAAAAAATATTCTTAGATACCATTCATGAAGAATGTAAACATACAAGAGCTTTAACAAAGAAACAGGAAGAAGATTCAATTGCAGCTGCTAAAAAAGCTGGAATTACATTTATAACATTGCCAGATTCAGAACTTGCTAAACTTAAAAAGATGTCAGAAAAAGTATATAAAAGATGGGCTCCAATTATTGGTGTAGATTACTTTAAAAAAGTTAAAGCTTACATGGATAAACTTGATTAAAGCTTTAAGAAAACAAGGAGAAAGGGGGAGGGAATTATTATCTCTCTCCTTTTACTTTTTAATCATTAACTTTTAATTTCAAAGGAGACAAGTATGGAGTTCCTTAAAAAATGTGAAAAGATTTTGACAAAGGCTGAAGAAATATTGCTGTTTACTGTTACAATGATAGGATTAATTGTTCTTTTTGTAGCTGTAACTTTGAGATATACAATTAATTACACTGTTTCTTCTGCAAGTGAGATAATGAGGGAAGTTATTATTATCACCACCTTTATAGGACTCAGCCTTGGTGTAAAAAATAGAGCTATGTTAAAAATTGATGTATTGCCTCAATTGTTTCCAAAATTTAAAAAGCCTCTGGAATTTATATCAAACATTGGAATTCTAATTTTCGGTATTTTAATAGCTTATTACGGTTGGCAAATGGTAAAACAACAGGCTGCAACACATCAAACAACGATTATTTTACAGATTCCATTGCAATATCTTTATATGGTTCTTCCAGTTACTGGAATATTGATGATTATTAGAGTATTACAGGTTATATATGAAGACTTTACAAAAAAAGAAAGAGTGGAAGAAATTAAAAAGGAAGAAGAATAAAAGGAGAGGTAAATGGAAGCACATTATGGAATTTATGCTACAATAGCTGTAATTTTATTGGGACTTATGTTTCTAACTGTGCCAGTTGCTATATCTTTATTTTTTACAGGACTTATTGGCTGGATGGTTTTTGGTCATTATCCACCACTTTTAATGGCACAAGCATTGTTTAGAAGTATGGATAAATTTGCACTTGTTGTTGTTTTATATTTTATCTTATGTGGAAATGTTATGACCCGGGGGTCAATCGTTGATAGACTTGTAAAAGTCGCCAATGTTACTGTTGGCTGGTTACCTGGTGGCCTTGGAATGGTTGGAGTTATTGCATGTGGATTATTTGGAGCAATATCAGGTTCAACTGTTGCAACTGTTGTTGCTATTGGCGGGATTATGATACCAGCATTGCTTGAAAATGGTTATGATGAAAAATACGCTCTTGGTATT
>CAZQKL010000157.1:0-891 GCA_964593895.1 uncultured bacterium | reverse complement strand
TCTCCTATTCTTGGAATTATTATTCCACCAAGTATTTCAATGATTTTATACGCAATGATTTCAAATGATTCATTAGAAGCTCTTTTTATGACAGGATTTGTTCCTGGGATTTTAATTATACTTGCATTCAGTATTTATTCATATTTTATAGCAAAAAAGAAAAATTTTCCTTTAAAACCAAAACCTTCATGGAAAGAGGTAAAAGAAGCTTATAAAGAAGGATTCTGGGCATTACTACTTCCAATAATTATATGTGGTGGTATATTTTCTGGTTTTTTTACAGCAAACGAAGCTGCTGTTGTAGCAAGTTTTTACGCATTTATCGTTGAATTATTTATTTATAGAGATATTACATGGAAAGATGTTTTTACTGTTACTGCATCCTCTGCTGTGACCTCAGCAACTCTATTAATAATAGTTGCAGGTGCTACATGTTTTGGAAAATATTTAACCATTCAGCAAATTCCAGCAATTATTACAGAAGCAGTTGTAAGTCACATTCATTCAAAATGGGTATTTTTACTTGTTATCAACATTCTTCTATTAATAGTTGGTACATTTATGGATATTATTTCAGCTACATTAATTTTAACTCCAATTTTCTTACCAATGCTTTATGAATTTGGAATAAGCTCTTTACATTTTGGATTGTTAATGACAGTAAATTTAGGTATTGGTTATTGTACTCCCCCATTGGGAGTGAGTTTATTTATTACAGGTTCAATGGCTAAAAGAGATATTTTATATGTGACAAAATCTGTTATGCCTTTTATAATTATTCAGCTTGCTATACTGGCAATTTTAACATATATGCCAAAGCTTGTTTTATTCTTGCCTAAGCTTGCTTATGGAGCACAGGTTGTAGGAGGAGGTTAAGATGGCTTTAAGAAT
>CAZQKL010000156.1:0-4019 GCA_964593895.1 uncultured bacterium | reverse complement strand
TCTTCTGGCAGTAAATCAAGAAAGACCCTTTTTTTAACCCCAAAAATTTCTACAAGAGCTTCATTTTCTTTTATTTCAATTATTTTACCTGGAAATGCAACACACATTTTAGCATATCCTTGGAATTAAACTCTCTGCAATCATATCTATTTCTCTTACTCCACCAATCTCTGTTTTTAAAAATACCCGACCTTCCTTTTCTTTCAAAACTCTTCCTATTATCTTTCCATCTTTTAATGTTTTTAAAACATTTTTAGCCTCATCCTCTTTTACAAAAATAACAAAAACACCTTCATTTGCTATATATAACGGGTCAAAACCAAGTATCTCACAAACTCCTTTTACCTCGTCTTTAACTGGAATATTTTCATGAAATATTTCAAAATTTTTATTTGAACTCTCTGCAAGCTCTTTTAAAACTGTTGCAAGCCCACCTCTTGTTGCATCTCGCATACAATGAATTGTTTTAATTTCTTTTTTCAATTTTTCAATTTCAATATTAAGTGGTCTGGAATCTGAAAATATTTCAGCATCAATCTGAAAATCCTCCCTTGCAAGAAAAACTGCCAATCCATGCTCTCCAATTGATTTGTTAACAATTATTACATCATCTTCTTCAATCATCATAGGTGAAATTTCACAATTATAATTATATATGCCAATTCCAGAAGTGTTTATATAAATTTTATCACAATTACCTTTTGGAACAACTTTTGTGTCTCCTGTAATTATTTTAACTTTTGCTTTCTCGCTTGCTTTTTTAATTGATTTTAAAATTCTTTCAAATTCTTTTATTTCAAAACCTTCCTCAATTATAAAAGAAAGGCTTAAATAAAGTGGTTTTGCTCCGCTTACAGATAGGTCATTTACTGTGCCGTAAACTGCAAGTGAACCTATATCTCCCCCTGGGAAAAATATTGGATTTACTACAAAAGAATCTGTTGTAAAGCAAAGTTTTTTTTCATATACTTTAAAACAGGCACTATCATTTAAATTTTTTGTAAATTCATTGCCAATATATTTCAAAATTAAATCATTTATCAATCTGTTTGTGAGATATCCACCTTCACCATGAGATAAAAGAATATTATCTTCCATTTATTCAACATCCATCTCAATTAATTTTAATTCCTCCATCCCTCCTGATAGGTGAATATTATTACTACCACAGATTGGACACTTTGAAAAGTCTTCTATAACTATACTTTCTTTTTTACAATTATTGCAAAAAATTTTTGGGGGAATTTTTTGAAAAATTAGATTACATCCGTAAATTACAGTATTTTCAGTTAAAACTTCAAATGCAAATCTCAAACTATCTTCATTAACACATGAAAGCTCTCCAAAAGAAAGCGTAATTGAATTTACCTTTTTGAATCTATACTTTTTTCTGTATTCTTCAACAATGTCAATTATTGAACTTACAAGACTTAATTCATGCATTTAAATTTATTCATTAATCATCCTTTTAAGTTTAAAAATTTCAATTTCTTTCATTAGATTTTGGACATCTTTAATTGATTCTTTTGTTATTTTATCCATTAATTTTATTGCATCAACTGTTTCTTTATTCATTTCTACAAGTTCATTGGTTATATTTACAACTTTAGTTACAATTTCTCTTTCTGAACTTATTGCATTATTCACATTTTCAGTTAATGTGGTGATAATTTCTATTTTTTTAATCATATTTTTGATTGCGTCAATTTGTTCATTTGTATTTTTTATTGTATTATCAACCTTTTCTTTCATATTTTCAACTTGTTCAAAAAGTTTTTCACTATTATCTTTTTGTATATTTCCTGTATTTTTTGTTTCATCCATAACTTCTTTTAAAATATTTACTTTTTCAATAATATTCTCACCAGATTTGTTAAGCGCTTTGGCAATATTTAAAATCTCCTCACTATTCTCCTTAACCTTTAATACTGTTTCAACAAGCTGTTTACTTACCTCTGCCTGCTCATTTGTGGCAAGAGTTATTTGGTTTACATAATTTTTAACCTCTTCATTTTTATTTACAATTTCATTAACAAATCTACCTGTAGTATCAGCAAGACTACTTCCTTTTTCAACCTCTTTAATACCTCTTTCCATATGATGGGTTGTTTCATTTATTTTTTCTTGAATATTCTTTATCAAACCAGCAATTTCTTTTGCAGCAGAGGCACTTCTTTCAGCAAGTTTTCTAACTTCATCTGCAACAACTGCAAATCCTTTCCCAGCTTCTCCAGCACGAGCAGCTTCAATTGCTGCATTTAAAGCTAATAAATTTGTTTGCTCGCTTATTTCGTTTATTGTATCTGTGATTTTTCCTATATTTCCCGCCATTTCAAATAATTCATTTATTATTTTACCCTCTTCTTCTGTTGTTTCTTTAATTAAATTTATAGATTCCAGTAATTTTTTAAGATGTTCTGCCCCTTCTTGAGCCTTTTTAACTGCTTCTTCACTTGCATGCAACACATTATTTGCATGTTCTGCGACCTGTTCAATGCTTGCAGCCTGCTCATTAACAGCACTTGAAATTGTTTCTATTTCCTGGGAAATATTTTCAACTGAATTTAAAGTTTGTTTCATTTTGTCTTTTACTTCAAAACCAGCTTCTTCAACTTCATAAATATATTCTGTGCTATTTTCAACTTTATTTGCAATTAATCCTATACTTTCAGTTATTTCAGCTATTTTTTCCACGGTGTTATCAACACTATTTTTCATCTTATTCATATCAATTGTAACCACCTCAAGATTTGAACTTAATTGCGTAGCAGTGGAAGATAAGTCATTTGCACTATTTGAAACTTCTTCAATACTCATAACAACATTATCTATTGCCCCTTCTATTTCCCTCATCCCATTTTCAACTTCACTCACTTTCACATCCACATTCTCTCCTTTTTCAATTAAAATATCTGTAGTTTCATCAATCTTTTCAAAAGAGTTTTTAACTTTTATTGCATAAGTTTTAACTCTAAAAATTATATCATGTAATTTTGATATAAACTTATTAACAAAACCTCCAA
This sequence comes from uncultured bacterium, assembly GCA_964593895.1. GTDB lineage: Bacteria > DYJV01 > DYJV01 > DYJV01 > JALVYZ01 > CAZQKL01. The sequence continues at coordinate 996 of CAZQKL010000156.1, read as the reverse complement.
GCTCACCAAGTTCATCTTTTGATAAAATTTCAATATGCCTTGTTAAATCCCCTTCACCTTCAGAAATATCTTTCATTGAAAAAGATAAAGCTTCAATAGGTTTTAAAATGGTTTTACTAATAATAAACCCAATAATAAAAACAATAGCTATGATTATTAATAAATTAAGTATTGCATTAAATTTTATTCCATTTAGCATATCATAGTAATGGTCTCCATGAATTTTTAAATAATAATAGGCGACTGTCTCGTGATTTTTCCAATTAGTATGACATCTTAAACAATATGGAGTTGCCTTTATAGGTTCAATTGCTTCTATATTCTTCTCTCTTTTTAATTCTTTGATTTTATAATTTTTAATATTTAATATTTTGTTTGAATAATTTTTCCCTTTATTTGCAAGATTTGAGGAATAATTAACAGTTCCATCTTTATTTATTAGAGAAAACTCCTGAATTATCTTTTCATTCCCAATTAACTCAAGAGTTTTTTGAAAAACATTCATATTTCCCTTTTGCAATGCATCAGAAACAGACTGAAATGTTACATCAACAATTCCTTTTGCAGATTCAAAATATAATCTCTTTGTATTTATTGCATTAAAATATGAAAAAATTGCAAAGGTAATAAAAATAATAATGAATCCTACAATAATTGGTATCAATATTTTCCCTTTAATTTTCATAGCAAACTCCTAAACAATTTTTTTAGGGTCTGTATAAAAAGGATTATCTGGTTTATATGGAAAATTTTCGTTTACGCAACCAATGCAAGGTGTATTGGAATGAATACAAAAACTTGTAGCCATATTCCACATTCTGAATGGACAATCAGTATATGTAATCGGTCCTCTACATCCTTTTTTTAAAAGACAGCCTTCTTTTTGATTAAAATTCATTATATATTTATCCTGAACAAAATATTGAAATCTAAAACAATTATCATGTATTTTTTTATCTTTTCCAAAATATTTAACTGGTCTAAATTTTTTATCCA
>CAZQKL010000155.1:0-4037 GCA_964593895.1 uncultured bacterium | reverse complement strand
ATAAAATGAGTTGTGGTAAAGAGCATAAAGTACCAGATAAAATTAAAACCTGGCAGATGGTTGAACCAGGTAAATTGGAATTAACAGAAATTCCTGTGCCTGAACTTGGAGATAATGATGTTTTAGTTGAAATTGCAGGTTGTGGTGTGTGTCATACAGACTTAGGTTATTTTTATGATGGAGTACCAACTGTTAATAAACCACCTTTAACACTCGGTCATGAAATCAGTGGTGTTGTTGTAGCTGCTGGTAAAAATAAAGAAGATATGATTGGGAAAGAAGTAATTATTCCTGCTGTTATGGCATGTAATCAGTGTGAAATATGTAAAGAAGGTAGAGGTAATAGATGTCTATTTCAAAAAATGCCAGGAAATAGTTTAGGAATTTATGGAGGATTTTCAAGCCATATACCAGTTCCTGGAGATGATTTATGTATTGTTGATAAGAGAAATTTACCACTTGAAAAATTGGCAGTTATTGCAGATGCTGTAACAACTCCTTATCAGGCAGCTGTTAGAGCAGGCTTAAAAGAAGGAGATAGAGTTGTAGTAATTGGAGCTACAGGTGGAGTTGGAACATACATGGTTCAGGTTGCAAAGGCTTTTGGAGCAAAAGTTGTTGTTGGAATGGCAAGAAATGAAGAAAAACTTGAAAGAATTAAAAAATATGGCTGTGATTATACAATTAATACAAAAGGTAAAACACCAAAAGATATTAAAAATGAATTAAAAGCATTTTGCAAAGAGAATAAATTGCCACACAATTATGGATGGAAAATATTTGAAGTTACAGGCACAAAACCTGGGCAGGAAATAGGCCTTGAATTACTATCTTTTGTTGGAAAATTAATTTTAGTTGGTTATGGAATGCATAAAATTGAATATATGTTCTCAAAGGTAATGGCTTTTGACGCTGACATTATTGGAACATGGGGATGTTTACCAAAATATTATAAAAATGTTCTTGATTTAGTTAATGAAGGAAAAATTGTGCTTGAACCATTTGTAGATGTAAGACCAATGAGTGCAATAAAAGAAGCATTTGAAGAAGCTCATTCAGGAAAATTAATGAGGAGAATAGTTTTAACACCGGATTTTTAATTTAGAGGTTAGTGGAGGTTGTTGAGGTTAGTTAGAGGTTAGTTTAAAGAATAAGTGAAGGGTGAATGGGTTAATGAGTTAATGGGGGAATGAGCGAATGAGGTAAGGGGAGAATAAAAACTATATTTACGTTTGTTATATTATTTTCAATTTTTAATTTTTAACTTTTAATTTATAAAAACCCCATTTACCCATAACCTCATTTACTCATTTACTTTTAAATGTCCAACGACCAAAGTTAGCATTAATATAAAAACTAAAAGAGGAGGTAAAGTTTATGGCACTTGATTGGTTACCAAGAGATAATGAATTAAAAGATCACGGTTTATTTAAAGGTGAGGAGTACTGGGGAACATTTGATACACCACCATGTGTTGTTTATGAAAAAAGACCAGTATTAGATGAAAATGGAAATCCTGTTGAAGGATTATATTCAGCATGGATATGGTTAAATAATCCAAAACAGTACAATTCTTACACAACAGAAATGGTAAAAGGAGTTATTGCTGGATTTTATAAAGCAAGTGGAGACAGAAGTGTAGTGGCAGTTGTGTTTACAGGAGTTGGAGATAAAGCTTTCTGTACTGGTGGTAACACTGTTGAGTATGCATTCTATTACACAAAGAGACCAAATGAATATGGCGAATATATGGATTTATTTAATGGAATGGTTGATGCAATTTTAACATGTAAAAAACCTGTTATCTGTAGAGTTAATGGAATGAGAGTTGCAGGTGGTCAGGAAATTGGAATGGCTTGTGATATTGCAATTTCATCTGATTTAGCAGTTTTTGGTCAGGCTGGACCACTTCATGGTTCTGCTCCAGATGGTGGTTCTACAGACTTTTTACCATGGTATCTCTCAATTGAAGATGCTATGTACAATGGATTCTCATGTGAACTCTGGAGTGCGTATAAAATGAAATTTAAAGGACTTTTAACAAAAGTTGTTCCTGTATTAAAGAAAGATGGCAAATTTATAAGAAATCCACAAATTATTACAGATAAATTCATTGAAGATGGTGAAATTGTTTATGGTGAATTTAAAACTGGAGAAGCTTTAAAAGAAGCAAAAGCATTGATGAAAGAGTGTGAAGTTGATTTTGAATTGCTTGATAAAGAAGTTAATAGACTTATCTGGAGAATAACAAACTTGTTCCCAGGATGTACAATTAAAACAATTGACAGTATGAGAGCTAAAAAGAGATTCTTCTGGGATCAGGTAAAACATTACAATAGACACTGGTTAGCAACTAATATGATGTGTGAAGCATTCTTAGGATTCAATGCATTCAGTACAAGAAAGATGACAGGTAATGATAAGATTGATTTTGTGAAATTTAGACAATTGATTGCTGAAGGTAAAGTAATGGATGACGAAGTTTATGAACAGGTATTAGCAAAGCCTCAGGATAAATAATTATTTAAAGAGGGGCTTTGCCCCTCTTTTTTTATTTTAAGGCCAAGTTATAAGGAGGAATTTCAGATGAGTAAAAAAGTAGCTATCATTGGAGTGGGACAGAGTAAATTTGTGAGAAGATATGAGGGAAGTATAAAAGAGCTCGTTTTTGAAGGTTTTTCAGAAGCTGTGAAAGATGCAAATATTGAAACTAAAGATATAGATGCAACAGTTGTTTGTTCTGCGCCTGAGTATGATAAACAACGTTCACCTGCAGGTGTTTTAATTGAATATCTCAGTTTAAATCCAGTACCAACATTTTACTGTGAAACTCTCTGTTCCTCAAGTAGTATGGGATTAAGATTGGCTTATTCCCTTGTTGCTTCTGGACTTCACAAGTGTGTGGCTGTAATCGGTTTTCAAAAGATGAGTGAAATCTCATCAAAAGAGTCACAGGAGAGAATGGGAAGAGGAGCTGATATTCAATGGGAAAGCCCTTTTGGAACAATGATGCCAGCTTATTATGCAATGTATGCAAGAGCTCATATGGAAAAATATGGAACAACTGAGGAAGATTTAGCATTAATTAGAATAAAATCTTCAACATACGGTCAGATAAATGATAGAGCTGTTTTTAGAAAAAATGTAACCATGGAAATGTTTACAGACCCTGAAAGTCCTTTTTCGGGACCAGTTGCATCTCCTTTGAGAGTTGGTGATTGCTGTGCAAATGCAGATGGTTCTTCAGTTGTAATTGTTGCAAATGAAGATATAGCAAAAAAGGTTTCAGATAAACCAGTATGGATTCTTGGAGTTGGAGCTGCTACAACTGCTGTTAATTTAGCAAATAGAGATTTATTTACAGGTTTAATTGTAGCAAAGCTGGCAGCTCAACAGGCTTATGAAATGGCAGGAGTGGGACCTGATGATATTGATGTGGCAGAAGTTCACGATTGTTTTACAATAGCTGAGATGATGGCTTATGAAAATTTAGGTTTTGCAAAAGAAGGAGAAGGAAAATATTTAATTAGAGAAAAACAGACCTACAAAGATGGAAGAATTCCTGTAAATATTGATGGTGGACTTCTTTCAAAAGGTCATCCAATTGGTGCAACAGGTGGCTCTCAGATAAGAACAATTGTTTTACAATTAAGAGGTGAAGCAGGAGATATGCAGGTAAAAGATGCTAAAATTGGTTTAGTTCATAATATTGGTGGTGTTGGATTATATGGAAATGTTACTATTTTGGGAATATGATTTTGAGAATTTAGAGGTTAGTTGGAGGTTGTTGAGGTTAGTTTGTAGTGGGGAGTATGGAGTGGGAAGGGTTAATAGGTTGAAGGGTGAAGGTGGAAGGTTGGGAGGAAAAGATTCTTAGGTCGCTTGCGTTCCCTCAGATTGACTGACCTTGAGTCATTTTGAGCGAAGCGAAGAATCTCCTTTTAGGAGTCACCCTGAACTGGGTTCAGGGTCTCAGGCAATATAAGGCGGAAGGATGAATACAGTATGTAAAACTGATTATTAATTAAGGAGGTTTT
>CAZQKL010000154.1:0-4061 GCA_964593895.1 uncultured bacterium | reverse complement strand
AGCAAAAATATTAAAGACCCTTTTTTGAGAAATAAAATAATGAAAGATTTTGATAGAATTTACGATTATTATGATGAAGATGCCTCCCTTAGATGGAAATTATTGCCAAATGTAAAAGATGTATTAGAACAGTTTAAAAATAGAGGATATAAAATGGCAATTGATTCCAATGTTGGAAGAAAAGCTTTAAATAAGATGATTAGAAAATTTGACATTTTAAAATATTTTGATATAACTATTTCAAGAAACGATGTAAATATGTTAAAACCAAATCCTGAAGGAATTTATAAAATTTTGGATTATTTTAAGGGATTTAATTTTAAAGAAAAATTCTTTGTTGGAGATAGTGTAACTGACATTAAAACTGCAAAAAAATCTAATAAAAATTTTATAATTATTTCAATTATTAATGGTGAAGACAAAATGGAAAATCTTTTAAAAAATAAACCTCACCATTTAATACATTCCTTTTCAGAATTACTTGAATTAATTTAAAGAGGTTTTAAAATTTTTATATCAATTTTTCAGGCTGTTGCAACAATATTTGGTATTGGAATAATAGGATATTGGATTATTCAAAGAAAAATAGTAGAAGCAGACCTATTTTCTTTAATGATACCATTAGTTGTTGATATTGGCCTTCCAAGTTTAATTCTTTTTAATATTTTAACAAAATTTTCTCCTCATAAAATCATTACCTTATGGCAATTTCCAACTGCCTGGATTATTGAGACTATATTCTTTTTTATTTTAACATTAATATTTTCACATTTAGCTAAACCTGAAAATAGAAGAGAATTTTCCGCAACTCTATTTTATCAAAATGGTATTTTTTTCCCTATAATATTAATCTCTCAAATCTATGGAGAGCAATCAAAACTATTAGTAAATTTATTTCTCTTTACCATTTTTTATCCTACATTCTTTTTTAATACTTGCTCATTTTTCTTTAAAAGAAAAAATTTAAAAAGGTCTGTATCAATTTTTAAGGATGTTTTTAATTTTGCTATGCTTGCAACAATTATTGGTATTTTAATAAAAATGCTTTCAATTGATAAATTCATTCCAAATTTTATTTTTAACATTTTTAACAAAGTTGGAGCAATGACCATTCCACTTTTAATGATAATAATTGGTGGAAATATTTATCTTGACTTTAAAAGAAAGGTTAAATTTGAATATTTTGAAAATGTTAAGTTTATTTTTGTAAAAAATTTTCTATTTCCTTTAATCACAATAATTGTTTTAAAATTTTTACCTTTAAATAAGGAACTTTCATTTATTCTTTTTTTAGAAAGTGCAGTTCCACCAATAACCGCTATTCCAATTTTTGTAAAAAGAGCAGGTGGCAATGATTCTATCGCAAATCAATTTTTAATTTCAAGCTTTATTGTTTCTTTATTTTCAATTCCCGCTATGTTTTATTTTTACAGTTTAATTGTATTAAAAATTTCCCAATAATTTGGAAACGATTTTTTAACGCATTCAGGGTTATCAAAATTTACATTAATTCCTAATAATTTAAAAAGAGAAAAGCTCATTGCAATTCTATGGTCATTAAATGTTTCTACTGAAACTTCTTTAGTTTCCTTAATCTTTTTTTCATTGCCTTTTATTTTTATAAAATCATCACCACAAATAACATCAATGCCAAATTTCTTTAAATTTTTATAAATTGCATAAATTCTATCTGATTCTTTAATTTTTAAATGTGAAATTCCTGTGATAATTGTCTCTCCTTTACTTATTGAAGATAAAACACTTAAAGTAGGAACAATATCAGGAGAATTTTTCATATTAATTGTAATTCCATTTAATTTTCCTGGAAAAACTTTAATATTTTTATCTGAAATATTAAATTTTCCACCCATTCTTTTTAAAATATCTACAAAAATCTTATCAGGTTGAATTGAATTATAATAATTTAAATTTTCCACAATAATCTCTTTTCCTGAAAAAAAAGGAAACGATAAAAAATATGAAGCTGAAGAAAAATCTCCTTCAACTTCAAACTCACATGCAATATATTTTGAATTTTTGGAAATAAAAAATGAATTATCTTTTCTTTTTACACTAACCCCAAAAAATCTCATAACCATTAAAGTTAAATCTATATAAGGCATTGAAGGAATTTCACCAGCTATTTCTATTTCAAAATCGTCTAAAAACAATGGCGAGGAAAGAAGAAGGCTTGAAACAAATTGGCTTGAATTTTTTGAAGAAATTTTTATTCTTTTTAACTTTAAATTTGATTTTTTACATAAAATTGGAGGAAATCCATTTTTTTCTAAATATCTTATTTCAAATCCATTATCATTTAATACATCTACAAGCTCAGCAATTGGCCTATTTTTCATCCTCTCATTTCCTGTTAATTCTACCAAATCTGGATATATACAACAAATTGGAATTAAAAACCTGAAACCAGTTCCATTATTACCCATGAATATTTTTTTATTTCCATTAGGAGTAAATTCTCCTGAATTTCCTTTAATTTCCAAATTGTTATCTTTTTTTCTTATTGATAGCCCGAGTTTTTTAAAAGCATTAATTAAATAATTAACATCTTCAGAGAATAGGGGATTTTTTATTATTGATGTTCCTTTAGCTAATGAAGCACATACAATTGCTCTCTGAGTAATACTTTTTGATGGAGGTATTATTACAGAATTCATAATAAAATTTTTTCAACTGGATACGTTCCAAGGTATTTTAAATATGTTGTTTTATCTTGTAACTCTTTTAAAAATTCATCAGAAATTTCTCCTTCAATATCAACAAAAAACATATATTCCCAGGGGATACCTTTTAAAGGCCTTGATTGAAGTTTACACATATTTAAGTTGAATTTAGCAATGACTTCAAGAGCTTTTAAAAGACTTTTAGGTTTATGGGAGACTGCAAAAATAATTGATGTTTTTTCTCCTTTCTTTAATTTATTTTCAACATCTGAAATCACAAAAAACCTTGTAAAATTATTTGGATTATCCTCTATATTCTCAAAAATTACTGGAATTTTATAAATTTCCCCTGCAAAAGGAGAAACAATAGCTCCTGAGGATAAATCTTCTTTTACAAATTTTATTCCAGAAGAGGTGCTTGATAATTCAATTATTTCAGCATCAGAAAAATTTTTTTCAATAAAATTTCTGCATTGAGCAATTGCATGAGGATGGGAATATATCTTTCTTATTTTGGAGATATCTTTCTGAAAGGAAACAAAATTAAAAGAAATTTTTAAATGTAGTTCAGCCCACACCTTTACATCAAATTCTGATAAGTAATCAAGAGATTGAGAGATACTCCCTTCAACTGAATTTTCAACAGGAATAATTCCAAACTTTGAATTTTTTACCGCAATATCTTTAAAAATTTCTTTTATATTTTCTGTAAATTTACAATTTGTATTATTTCCGAAAAATTTTCTAAAAACAATATGAGAAAATGTTCCTTCAGGACCAAGAACCGATACAGTATAACATTTCTGCAATTTTCTTGAAGATGCAATTATTTCACGATATATGCTTATTAAATTTTCATCTGGAATTTCTCTTTCAGAATAAGAGATAACCTTTCTATAAACTTCCTTTTCCCTTGAAAAATCAATTATTTCAATACTTTTTTCCCTTTTTACATCCCCAACTTTTTTAGATAATTTTGCCCTTTCATTGAGTAATTTTACAATTCTTTTATCAATATCATCTATTTTTTCCCGCAACTCCTTTAATTCTTTACTCATAACCTAAAAATTCTTTAATTGATTTTACATGAATTTTTGAATTAAGCTTATTTATAAATTTTTCCTTCACTTCATTTATAAAACTATTTTCATAAGCGATAAATTCAATTAACCATGAGGGTGTGTTAAATATGTGGTCAAGACCTTCAATATACTTTTTAAATGATGTTGGGGAAAACTTTATATTTTCTATTGAGGAAAATTCATCTTTTAAAATTGAAACATAGGTTATATTCAAAAGATAGTAAAAACCATGAATGTATGCCATAATTCTGTCGTGTTCTTGAGGAGAAAGTTTAATTATTTTTAAATTTGCTTTTTT
>CAZQKL010000153.1:0-4068 GCA_964593895.1 uncultured bacterium | reverse complement strand
TCTTTTACTTCATCAAATTCAACATCTCCAACAATTGTTGTTGTTCCATCTTCTTTTTTAACTTCATTTATTCCAGCATCAATTACAACTGTTCCTGGAGAAACCATATCTTTTGTTACAAGTCCTTTCCTTCCTGCAGCAGCAACAATTATTTCACATTGCCTTGTTATAGAAGGAATATCTTTTGTTCTTGTGTGACAAACTGTTATTGTCGCATGTCTTGTAATTAGCAATGATGCAAGAGGTCTTCCAACAGTATCACCTCTTCCAATTAAAGCAACCCTTTTCCCCACAAGTTCAATTCCACTTCTTTCCATAAGTTCAATACAGCTTAATGGAGTTGCTGGTATTAATGCAAGATGTTCCTGCCCTCCAAAAATATAGCCTCTATTTACTGCTGTAACTCCATCAACATCCTTTACTGGAAGTATTGCATTCATAACTTTTTCTTTTGCAATATGTTTTGGTAAAGGAAGTTCAACAAGAATTCCATGAACATCTTTATCATTGTTTAATTTTTCTATGAATTTAATAACTTCTTCTTCAGGAGTATCTTCAGGCATCTCAGTAAGCTCAACTTTAACTCCAACTTTATCTCCAACTTTAATTTTTGATTTTGCATACCATCTACTTGCTGGATTATCCCCAACCAATAATACTGCAAGTTTTGGTGTAATTCCTTTTTCTTTTAATTTTTCAGTTTCAGCAATTATCTCTTTTCTTATTTCTTCTGCAATAGGCATACCTTTAATTATTTTTGCACTCATTTTTATACTCCTTTTATTGTGATGTCTTTAATTTGGCAAAGAGCATATACATATAAATTGTATTTTGTCAACATTATTTTATATTGCAGAACTTATTAAATTTTCAGCAAATTTCAAATTACTTCCAAAATGGATATGAACATAGCTTCCAATTGTGTTTTTTTCAATGTATCCGAGAGAATTTTCATAAACTGGATTTAAATATTTTCCATTATTTTCAAGGTATGAATAGTGAAATTCATGTCCTCTTGCTTTTAGACCTTTTTTTCCAAAAGGGCAATCTTTTGATAATGTAATTTCTCTATATCCAAGAGACCTCAATTTCTTATCTAAAATTGCAGTATCATTAAAAATTCCTACAAATTCGTAATAATTTCCATCAATTTTTACTCCATTTAAAAGATAAATAAATCCACCACATTCTGCATAGATAATTTTATTTGATTTAAAAAATTTTTTTATACTTTCAATCATGCTTTTATTTTCTGAAAGTTCTTTAGCATAAAGTTCTGGATATCCTCCACCAAAATATAAAATATCACACTCTTGCGGAATTGAGCTATCTTTTATTGGTGAGAAAAAAGATATTTCAGCTCCATACATTTCAAGAATTTTAAAATTATCCCAGTAGTAAAAGCAGAAAGCATTATCCTTTGCAATCCCAATTTTTATTTTTTTTCTTTTAGGGAATTTGAATAGATTTTTTTCTATTTTTGGGGTTTCAAAGTATGATATTTTAAAAAGTTTATCAAAATCAATTCTATTTAATGCAATTTCTCCAAATTTATCAATTTTATTTTTAAATTCAGGATTATCTTCAACTGTAATAAGTCCAAGATGTCTTGAAGATAGTTCTGGAAAATCATCCTTTAAAAAATAACCTAATAGTTCTACATTGCAGTATTTTTCAATAGCATCTTTTAAATATTTTAAATGTTTTAAACTTCCAACTTTGTTTAAAATTATTCCTTTAATTTTTAAAGACTTATCAAAATTTAAAAAACCATTTATCACCGCAGCAACGCTTCTTGCCATGCTTTTAGCATCAATAATTAAAATTACTGGAATATTAAGCCATTTTGCAATTTGAGAGGTGCTTCCATCATCAGAAGTTCCTGAAAATCCATCAAATAATCCCATCACACCTTCAACAACACCAAAAGTTTTTTCATCTGAGAAAATAGAATAAAAAAGATTGTGGTTATAATCTTTTGAAAGCATCCAGCTATCAAGATTTTTTGTAATATTTCCACTTGCAATTGTTAAATATCCAGGGTCAATAAAATCTGGACCAACTTTAAAGGGATAAACTTTATATGAGAGTTTTTTTAATGCTGAAATTAACGCAATTGTTATTGATGTTTTTCCTGAACCACTTGAAGTTGATGATATTAAAAATTTATAAGGCATTACTATATGTAAAAATTCCACCCATATTTATCAGGTTTTTCACCATATTGAATTCCAGTAATTTCGTCAAAAAGCATTTTTGCTATTGGGCCTATTTCACCATTGTTAATTATTATTGTTTTTCCTTCATGTTCAAGCTCTCCTACAGGTGAGATTACAGCTGCAGTTCCTGTTCCAAATATCTCTTTTAATCTTCCATTTTTCCCTGCAGAAAAAATTTCATCAATTGTAATCCTTCTTTCACTAACTTTTATTCCTTTATCTTTTAGAATTGTTATAGCACTTTCCCTTGTAATTCCAGGTAAAATTGTTCCAGTATCTGTTGGAGGAGTTATAACTTCATCATCAATTACACAGAAAAAGTTCATTGTTCCAACTTCTTCAACATACTTATGTTCCTTTCCATCAAGCCATAAGACTTGAGTAAAGCCCCTTTTACTTGCTTCAAATGCAGGATATAAGCTAATTGCGTAATTTGCTGAAGCTTTAGTAAATCCAAGACCACCTTCACATGCTCTTGTATATTTCCCTGAGGTTGTTAATTTTATAGGATTAAATCCTTCCTTATAGTAAGGACCAACAGGGGAAAGTATTACCATATAAAGATAAGATTTAGAAGGTCTAACTCCAAGAAATGGTTCTGTAGCAAACATAAATGGTCTTATATATAAAGCAGAGCCTTTTTTTTCCGGTATCCAATTTTTATCAAGATTTACAAGAGTTTTTATCCCTTCAATAAAAATCTCTTTATCTATTTTAGGCATACATAATCTTTCGCAGGTAATCATAAATCTTTCAAAATTTCTATCTATTCTAAAAATGTTTATTTTACCATCAACTGTTTTAAAAGCTTTTAAACCTTCAAATCCCATCTGGGCATAATGAAGTGAACACATTGATGGTTCAACTTCGATTGGTCCATAAGGAATGATTTTAGGTTTTGACCATTTTCCATCTTTGTACTCCATCATAAACATGTGGTCAGTAAAAATTGTTCCAAAAACAAGATTATTTAAATCATAATTATTAATTTTACTTTTTTCTACTTTTTTAAGGTCTATTTCTAACATTTTTCCCACCTCAAATAAAATTTATTAAACTTTTAGCAAAAATTATTATAAGTTTCAATAAATTTTTCTTGACTTTAATAATGAATTAATTTTATTTCAAATTGAATGAAACAGTGGAATGTTTTAAAAAAAGAACTTGTAAAAGATTTCAATTTTTTTAAAGTTTTTCGTGAAAAGTATATTAATCCAAGAAATCTGAAAGAAGTTTACTTTTATCATCTTGAACTTCTTGATTGGACTGTAATTGTTCCTGTAATTGATGGTGATAAATTATTGATGATTAAACAGTTTAGGCCTGGAGCTAAAAAATTTTTTTTAGAATTTCCAGGTGGATTAATTCATAAAAATGAAAAGCCAGAATCTGCAGCAAAAAGAGAGTTGCTTGAAGAAACAGGATATTCTTGTAATGACCTTAAATTATTAAATGTTTCCTATCCATTGCCAGCTTTTCAAACTTCAAAGTGTTATATTTTCTGTGCTGAAAAATTAAAAAAGGAAAATGAAAGATTAAATCTTGATGATGGTGAAGATATTGAACCTGTAATTATTGATTTTGAAAGGGCAAAAAAGTTACTTTTTGAAAATAAAATAGATAATTCAATTATGGCATTTGCTTTAAGTTTATATATTTTAAAGAGGGAAGAATATGGAAATTAAACCAATAGAGTTTAAAAATGGAAAATTAATTTTAATTGACCAGAGGAAATTACCAAAAATTGAAGAGTATTTTGTGTGCAATAATTATAAAGATGTGATTTATGCAATTAAAAACATGGTTGTTAGAGGTGCTCCAGCAATTGGAGTTTCAGCAGGTTATGGAA
>CAZQKL010000152.1:0-4083 GCA_964593895.1 uncultured bacterium | reverse complement strand
ACAGAAAAGTTGAAAAAAAGGTAATAGATACACTTGTTAAACAAAAACTTGCTAAATATGAAGACCTAAAAAATGAAGTGGAAAAAAGAGCATTATTTTTAAGTTCAGCTCTTGCAAGTTTTGATATTTTCAAAAAAGCTTACATTTTTAAAAATGAAACCGAAGGGAGAAATTTTTAAGAAAAGTATTAACTCCTGTTGTTGAAGAGATAAAGAAAGAAAATCATTTAAAAGTTTTAAAGGTTCATTTTCATAAGCTACCTGCAAGAAGTTTTCTAAGAGTTTGGAGAAAACCTGGTCACAGAGATGGTTGGGGATGATGTAAGCTCTTTCAGGCACACAATTTTATATGTTTACAAAAATCACAAGCCTGTAAATGGGATTGAAGTTGGAAGAGGAGGATTTGTTGAAAGGGAAATTTCTCCAATTTTTGATGATAATGGAAATTATATAGGGTCAGTAGGAGTTTTATTTGATTTTGATGAAATTTTTAAAAGATTAAAAGACAGCAAATTTGAAAATTTTGCACTTATTATGAAAAAAAGTCTTTTAAAAATAGCAAGAAAATTGAAAAATAAACCTCAAATTGGAAATTTTGTTCTTGTAACTTCAACAAGTAGTGATTTTAAAAATATTTCAGGTGATTTAATTAACTCAAACTTTACTTCAGAATTGAAAATAGTGAAAAGAAAAAATGGAGAGTTTTTATCTTTTATCCCAGTTAAAGATTTTAGTGGCAAATTAATCGGTGCAATTTTATACAATCTTAATCCAGCTTTTATTAATCAAACTATTGAAAAAACAAAAGTTTTACAGATTGTTATATTAATTCCAATTTTAATCGTAATAATAATTCTTTCAATTTTTGGAATAAGAAAACTCCTTGCTCCTGTAAGATTTGTTGCTAAAAAATTAGAAGAATTTTCTAAACAGGAAGCTGACCTTACCGCTTCTCTTCCAGTAAATTCAAAGGATGAAATTGGAGAACTATGTAATAATTTTAACTTATTTGTAAAAAATCTCCATGATAAAATTAGAAATGTTAAATTAGGTTCTGAAGAAGTTGCATTGAAAACCTCAACAGCATTAAGGTTTTCAGCAATTTTATCAAAAAGTTCAAACAAAATTATGGAAGAAGTTGATACTGTAAGTAGTGCGGTGAATGAACTTTCTGCATCAATAAGAGAAGTTACTGAAAATATAAAAATTGTAAAAGAGGAGATTGAAAAGCTTGATGAAATAAAAACTGAGCTTCAAGATGTTGGAAATAAAGTTAAATCCTCAATGGATATCACAATTAATGAAGTAAATTCTACAACTTCTGCTATTCAAGATATTGCTCAACAGATTACAGATATTGCAGAAAAAATAGAGATTGTATCTAATAAGATAGAAAATGTTTTTGACAATGCTGAAAATATAAAAGGAAAAATTGATGAGACAAATAGAAGTATTGAAGAAATTTCAAAAGAGATAGAGGCAATTTCAAGTGCAGTAAATGAGCAGAGTGCAAGTATAGAAAATGTTGCTGAAAATACTGAAAATGCAAGAAAATTAAGTGAAGATACATTGAATAAAGCAAATGATGGAATGGAAAGTTTAAAGCAATTATTGAATTCAATTGATAGAATGAAAGATAAAGTTTTAAAGGTAGGGGATGAAATTTCCAAATTAAGTGATATGGCAGAAGATATAGGAAAAATAACAGATACAATTGATGAGATTTCTGAACAAACAAATCTTCTTGCATTAAATGCAGCAATTGAGGCTGCCCGTGCTGGTGAGCATGGGAAAGGATTTGCTGTTGTTGCAGATGAAGTAAGAAAATTAGCAGAAAGAAGTGCTCAGGCAACAAAAGAAATTGGTGAGTTAATTAAAAATATTCAACAGAATGTTGAAATTTCAACAAAACTTACAAAAGAGAGTGTTGAAGAAGTAAAAGAGGGAATAAAATTAGCAGATAATACTAAAGTTGCAACTCAAAAAATAATTGAAGCAAGTCAAGATACTTACAATCTTATGGAACAGGTGAAAAATGCTGCAAAAGAGCAGGCAGTTGTTAGTTCTCAAATTGTGGAAAGTGTTTCCAAAACAACAGATAATGTAAACAGAATTCTTGAAATTACAAGAGATTTAGAAATCTCTGGAAATACAATATCTGAAAGCATAGTGGAGGTTAAAGATTTTCTAAATGAAGTAAAAGAAATTGGCATTCAACAGAAAGAAAACGCAGAAATAATTACAAAAACTGCTGATAATTCATTAAAGCAGGTTGAAGCAACTTTAAATGAGATGGAAAATCAATTTAATACAATTGCAAATTTAATTGAAGTTATAAAGCAGAGCAAGATTTATGTTGACCAGGTGGCAAAAGCTGCAGATGAACAGTTGATGGTAACAGAAAATACTGTAAATTCAGTAAATAATCTCCTTGAAAATAATAAAAATAATTTAGAAAATGCAAAAAATCTAATTGAAAGATTAAATGAAGCTGGTTTGAAATTAGAAGAATTAATGAAACTTCTTGAAGAATTTAAATTAAAAGATGAATTTGTAATTGAAGTCGCTGGGTTACATCATGATATTTTTATTGAAAATTTGAAAAGACAGATTGTTGAACATGAAAAGATTGATTTAGATAAAATTGTAGACCATACTCACTGCTTTTTTGGTAAATGGTATTATGGAAGAGGTCAAAAATTTTCAAAAAGTTTAGCTTTTAGAGAAATTGAAAAAGTTCACAAAGATGTGCATGATACTGCAATTGAAGTTGCAAAATTACACAATTTAAAAGAATTTGAAAAAAGGGACGAATTACTTCAGAAACTTGATAAACTCTCTGAAACAATAAAGATTAAATTAAAACAACTTAAAGAGGAAATTTTAAACAATATTCCAATGAAAGTTTAAAATAATGAAAGAAAGAAGTTTTGTTGAAACAATTTTAGAAAGATTTAAAGTAGTAATAATTGTATTTGGCATAATAGTTCTTGGAATTTATGTATTATTTTCTCTTCAAAATATTTCAAACACAATATCTGAGATTAGAAAAGTTTATATTTCAAAACAAAAAGAAATTGTAAAAAATCAGGTTTTAAATATTGTAAGAGGAATAAATTTTTTGAGGGAAAATTTTAAAAATATTCCTGAAGAAAAATTAAAACAGATAATTATTAATAGAGTTGCGAAAATTAGATTTGGAAAAGAAGGTTACATTTTTATTGATAAATTTGATGGAACAGCACTTGTTTCAAATGGTAAAGTTATAAATAATGGGAAAAAACTATGGGAAGAGTTTGGATTTTCAAAAGAAAGATATGAGAAAGTTAAAAAAATTTTTTCAATGGAGTTAAATACAGCAAAAAAGCAAGAAGGTGGATATATAAGTTATACTTGGCAGAAATTAACTGAACCTAATAAAATTAGGCCAAAAATTTCATTTATTTATGGAGATAAAAAGTGGAAATGGATTATTGGTGCAGGAGTATACATTGATGAAATAGATTTTCAGCTAAAATCACTCAAGAAAAGGTTATATGAAAATTTACTTGAAAGACTTTTAGTTTTTGCGGTAGTAATTCTGTTTCTTTTAATAATTTTAACAATAATTGGGAAAAGATTTAGTTTAAAACTTGAAAAAGAATTCACCAATTTTTATGAGTTAATAAAAAGAGCAATAAGAAAAAAAGAGAAGATTGATACCAAAAATTTAAATTTTACAGAAATTAAAAATATAGCGGTTTCATTAAATGAAATCATAGAAGACCTTTTAAAAAGCGAGATAAGATTTAAGACTATTTTTGAAAAGGCTTCAATTCCTTATCTTCTTGTTGATAAAAATTTAAGATATTTTGATTGTAATGAGGCGGTTTTAAAAATTTTAAATGCAAAAGATAAAAAACAGGTATTAACCTCCCCTGGAGAATTATCTCCTGAATATCAACCTGATGGCTCAAAATCTTATGATAAAGCTAAAGAGCTTGTTAAATATGTATTCGAAACAGGAAAAACAATATCTTTTGAGTGGTTATTAAAAAAATTCAGTGGAGAAACATTTTGGGTTTTAATAACATTAACTCCAGTT
>CAZQKL010000151.1:2755-4094 GCA_964593895.1 uncultured bacterium | reverse complement strand
AATTAGAAAAGGAACAATAATTAAAGTTCCATACATCCCTGTAATAAGCCCACCAATTACCGTTATTGCAAAACCTTGAAAGATATGTGAGCCTACTGTTGTGCCTATGGCTGTTGGAATTAACGCTGAAATTGTTGTTGCTGATGTTAATATTATTGGTCTTAATCTCACTGATACTGCTTCAAATAATGATTCTCTAACATTAACTCCTTTCTTAACAAGTCTATTTGAAAAATCTGTTAATACTATCGCATTATTTACTGCTATTCCTATTAATGTAATAACTCCCATACCAACAGAAATATTTATACTCTGCCCAGTTAAAAACAGTAAGATTAATGCTCCTGCAAGTGAAAATGGAATTGTAATAAGTATTATAAATGGTTGAGTAAATGAATTAAACTGCATTGCCATTATTAGAAAAATTAAGACAACAGCTAAAATTGATGCTACTCCAAGTTCAATAGCGCTATTTATCATAACCTTGTATTGACCACTGAATGAAATTGAATAACCATCTGGAAGAATAATATTTTTAAATCTATTCTCCAATTCTTTTACAATTTGAGGAATATTTCCTTCAATATCAGCAACTAATGTTATTTCCCTCTGTCCATTTATATGGTTTATTGCAACTGGGAGATACGAAATTTCTATATTTGCAATATTTTTTAGAGGAATAAGCTCTCCATTTTTATTTACAATTTCAAAATATTTCAATTCATTAATTGTCAGTTTTTTAAATGTGTTAATTTTGATGTAAACAGGAATATTTATATTGTTTTTTATAAAATCTGTTGTCAATAATCCCCAGTTTGCTGCTCTTATTGAATTAAAAACATCTTCTGGAGTTAAATTATAAAAAGCAAGTTTTCTCTTGTTTAATTTTATTTGAATTTGAGGAATTTTTATCTTTGTGTTGTTTATGATATTATTTATGCCTGGAATTTTATTCATTAAATTTTCAACTTTTTTTGATATTTCAAGTAATTTATTGTAATCATTTCCATAAATTGTTACTCCAAATAATGCAGGTAAACCTGAAAAACTTTCGTCTATTTTTTCTTGGGTTGGCTGATGATATAAAAACACAATACCATTTAATTTTGAATATTCTTTTCTCAAATAATTTATGATTTCATTTATATTGCTCTTTCTAACATTTTTCGGTTTTAACTTTATCATTATCTCGCCACGATTAACTCCCTCAACTTGAAATCCAGCTTCTGGAGATCCTGTTCTTCTATATACACATGAAACATCAGGATGAGATAGAGCAATTGTATCTAAAATTTCTCCGATTCTATTACTTTCATTTAATGATGTCCCTGGAGGCATT
>CAZQKL010000151.1:0-2745 GCA_964593895.1 uncultured bacterium | reverse complement strand
GCATTACATATTCTACTAAAATTGCTCCTTCATCTATTGGAGGCAGAACACTGAATTTACCATTAAAAATAGTAGCAACTGAGCAGGCAAGTAATATAATTGATATCAATAACGTTAAAAATTTATGTGTAAATGAAAAATCAAGTAGTTTATGAGTTAATCTTTTTAAAAAATCAACAATTTTTAGTCCCAGATAATTTTTTCCAATTTCTTTAATTTTACCTTTTGAAAACATAACAGGTACAAGTGATAATGATAAAAATAGTGAAACAAGCAGAGCAACGCTTATTGTAAATCCAAATGGTCTTAAAAATACAGATGCAATTCCACCAACAATTACAAGAGGTAAAAATGCAGCCACTGTTGTAAAAGTTCCAGAAATATCTGGTCCACTTATCTCAACAGCACCATCAATGCTTGCTTTAATGCTATCCTTACCCATGAGTGAATGCCTGTAAATATTTTCTGTTACAACAATTGCATCATCAACAATCATTCCAATCGCAAGCACAAGACCTGTCATTGTAATTACATTTAATCCTAATCCATAAGCATGCATAAAATATAAAGTTGTAATAAAAGTTACAGGGATTGTGCAAGTTACAATAATTGTTGGCTTTATATCTCCAAGAAATAGCCATAAAATTAATATTACAAGTATTGAGCCGATTATTAAGTCATTGATTATCTCATTTTTTGATTCTTTTATTATTTCAGACTGATCATAAAACTTTTTTATCTTTGTATTAGGAGGAAATAAATTTTTAAGTTTTTTTAGCTCATTTTCCACATTTTTCACTACATTAATTGTGCTTGCTCCAGGTTGTTTTCTTACAATAACTGCAACTGCTGGCTTATTATTGCCATGAATAACATAATGTTTTGGTGCAAATCCTTTGTAAATATCAGCAATATTTTCAAGAAAAATAGGCTCTTTACCATTTTTCACTGGAATTGACTTTATATCATCAATTGACTTAATTTTACCAATTCCTCTTAAGATATACTCTTTTGAGCCTCTATTTATAAATCCTCCAACAATGTTAAAATTGTAATTTTTTAAAATATCCTTAATTTTTGAAATAGTTAAATGGAACTGTTTTAATTTTTCAGTTTTTATTTTAACAAAAATAGCTTCTTTTTCTCCTCCAAGAATCTGCACAGAAGCCACTCCATCAACTTCCATTAATCTGCCAGCAAGCTGATATTTAACTATATTGTAAAGTTTTGATAAGCTTTCTCCACCATACACTATAAATCCATATACATTTTGTAATCTTGTGCCAACACTGTCAATTACTGGAGTAACACCATTGGGGAGTTTTGACTTAACCTCAGAAAGTGCGCTCATTACAAGTTGTCTTGCCCGGAAAATTGATATTCCCCAGTTAAATTCAACTGTTACAATGGATGTGTCCTGAAATGATGATGAACTCACTCTTTTTACTCCCTGAAGAGTCATCATTTTATCTTCTATTGGCTTTGAAATTAATAACTCAATATCTTTTGATGAGGCACCAATATAATGAGTAATTATACTTACAACTGGAATTTTCATCTCAGGAAATAAATCAACTGGCATTTTTTTAGCAGAATATCCGCCAAGAAAAATAGCAATTATTACTGCAATTACTACAAGAATTTTGTTTTTTATAAGTAAATTTAGAAAATTCTTCATATTTCCTCCAAATTTAGTTTAATAGTCATTAATCAATTATTAATCCTCTACTTTAAAACTCTTAGCAAAATCTTTATAATAAAGTTCATATGCTCCATTTACAACAATCTCATCTGATTTTTTTATTCCTGATAAAACTTGCACCCATCCATTTTGTGATAATCCAGTTTCAACTTTTACTTTCCTGAAACTTTTTTTATCTTTAACAAATACCCATGCATTACCATTTTCATCATATATAATTGATTTTTCTGGTACTGATAAAATTTTTCTCATTCTTAAAATCTGAATCTTTCCTTCTACAAATTCTCCAATAGAGAAATATTTTGATAGATTTTTATCACTTATCCAGAAAATTGTTGCTCCGTTTGAATCTTTAAATGGTAGGATTTTATCTATTTTAAAAGTTTGATTGTCTATTTTGACAATTTTATTTATAAGGACTTTTGAATTTGCAATATAAACTTTTCCAACAATTTTTAATCTATTTGTTGAAATTATTTTACCAATAAAATCCCCTTTGTTTACCATTTGACCCGCTGAAATAAAATTTTTAATATAAATTCCGTTTATAGGAGCTGGTATTATCTGATTTTTTCTTATTTTATTTAATCTTTCCTTTAAAATTTTCAGATTGGATTTTAGATTGAATAACTCTATTTCACTTGAGAGAAGTTCATCTTTTTTAATTAACTTTTTTGAAAAAGATAGTTTTTTAAAATTTACTACTTTTTTTGCAATAGCTATTTTTTTATTTAAAATTTTAATTTTTGTCTGTATTAGGCTAATCTCATTATCTATAATTTTACCACCAATTTTAACTAAAATCTCTCCTTTTTTTACATAATCGCCATTTTGAACAAAAATTTTTTCAATTTCTCCATCAATTGGTGATACAATATTTATCTTTCTTGTGGTCTCAACTTTTCCTGTAAAGTGAATTTCTTTAATATAATCTTTTAATTTAGAATGAATAGTTGAAATTAAATTTAATTTTTTAAATTTATTTATGTTTGATTTACTCTCAATTTTTAATTTTATTGCATTCCATGATGTTGCAAGAATTA
>CAZQKL010000150.1:0-4207 GCA_964593895.1 uncultured bacterium | reverse complement strand
TTTTCAATTTGGAAATCCCTGTAATTGATATTGGGCATTA
Source organism: uncultured bacterium (assembly GCA_964593895.1). Classification (GTDB taxonomy): domain Bacteria; phylum DYJV01; class DYJV01; order DYJV01; family JALVYZ01; genus CAZQKL01. Next base: position 4,167 of record CAZQKL010000150.1, on the reverse strand, counting down.
TGAGAGTGAAATTTTTTTCGTTGAATTAATGGAAAAAGTATTATCTAATTTAAAGAAGTTTGAGATAATAAAATTTAAGGGAGAAAAAATTTTTAAATATATTTGAGAGGGATGATAATGGAAAAAACATTTGAAACTTTATCTCATCTTGAAAAAATTGATAAAGTTATTTACGATTTTACTAAGCAACTTGAAGAGTTACCAAAAAAGCTTGAAAAGGTTGAGGATGAATTTAAGAATATTGAAGAAAAGTTTAATGAAGTTAAACAGGAGCTTGAAAAACTAAATAGTGAAAAGAAGGAAAAGGAAGATTTGCTTAATGAAAAAAAGGAATTTATAAAAAACAGTGAAAGTAAACTCTATTTAATTAAAACTTACAAAGAATTTAATGCTGCTCAAAAAGAAATTAGTAATACTAAAAAGGAAATAAAAGAACTTGAGGATGAAATTCTTGAATTGATGAAGCAGATAGAGGAAAAGGAAGTTACTTTTAAAGAAATTGAAACAAAATATAATGAGATTTACAACAATTTTAAGAAATTGAAAGAAGAAGTAGCATTAAAAGAAGATGAATTAAAGAAAAAGCTTGAAGAAGAAAATAAGGTTAGAGAAAAGTATATTAGAGAGCTTGACCCTCAAACATTATCAATTTATAATTTAATTCGCTCAAGAAGGAATGGAATTGCAATTATTGAAATAAATTCAAATACTTGTGGCGGATGTTATATGAATTTACCTCCTCAATTAATTATTGAAATTAGGAAAAAGAATAAAATTATTCAATGCCCTTCATGTCAGAGAATTTTAATCTGGAATGATAACTAATGTATGAGCTTTATATTGATGGTGCAAGTAGAGGAAATCCAGGGAATTCTGCATGTGGTTTTGTTATAATAAAAGATGGAAAGGAAGTTGCTTTTGGTGGTAAATACTTAGGGATAAAAACAAATAATGAAGCTGAATATTATGCATTAATTGAAGGTCTAAAAAAAGCAAAAGATTTAAAAATAAAAAATTTAAAAATCTTTAGTGATTCTCGTTTAATAGTAAATCAAATAAATGGTAAATTTAAAGTAAAAGATAGTAAATTAAAAAAGTTATTTTTATGTGCAAAAAAATTGTTAGAAGATTTCAATTATGAGATAACTCATATTACAAGGGATAAAAATAAAATTGCAGATAATTACGCAAATTTTTATTTAAAAGAATAAAAAGCGCCTGCCAAAAAGGCAGACGCAAAGAGGAGAAACAGGTTTAACAGGGATTTAATATGTTCCCCAATATAGGGGAACTTCAATATGGGGGAGAGAGAGGCTTGTAGCTGAGACTAATTTTGCTCCTTTTTTAAGTAAAACTAATGTTGCTTCTGGAATTGTGTAAAATCCTTGATTGTTTTCAGAAGCAAATTCAACTTCACAGTTTTTTTCTTTAAATGTTAGTTTGATTTTTTCTAATTCTTCATCACTGGAGATTTTTTTGTCAATAAAAATAATTTTTCCTTTTTTCATTTCTATTTCTCCTTTTAATTTTTTTGGCTTAAGGTAGGGAAGTGAAAAAATAGATACAAAAAAAGCCTGGCTTAGCCAGGCTTTTATAATAGAAAGGATTATTAAGTTTAACTTCCTTTCTATTACCCTGACCTTAAGCCGCGAAGTCATGGTAATAAACTTTCCGGGCAGGTCTCCTGGCTCGTAGCAACCTTTACTCGCCTTCCCATCAGGTTAACCCTGACAGTGGCATAATGAGTAAAGGTTAACGCTACTCACAGTGGCGGGCCCGCTGCCGATTTTCACGGCATTCCCTTTTAACTGCAAAAGCAGACCCGGAAAGCGTGTTTATTTATTTCTCAAAGAACTTTTTAAAAATTTTACATTTAATTTTTTTTTATGTCAAGAAAAATTTTCTAAAGTTTTTAAATTAATTTCCGATAGATTTTACAGAAAACCAATAAAAGGAGAATAATTATGGAAGTAACAAAAATTCATCAAATAAATGACATTATTCATGAAGAATTTAAAAATAGCAAACAGCATAATACAGCAAAAAATCTTGAAAAAATTGAAAAATTGGAAAACATCGCTGCTTCATTAAATTATAAAATTGAGTATGAAATTAATAGGGAGACAAAAAGGATAGCGGTAAAAATTATTGATAAAAATACAAAAAAAATAATAAGAGAAATTCCACCAGAAGAAATTTTGAAATTTCTTAAAAATTTTGAGAAAATGCTTGGTTTACTTTTTGACAGAAGAACTTAAAGGATATTTTATTAATGTTATTTCATTTCCTTTGTCGTTCCATTTCACTTCATCAAATATACTTTTAATTATAAAAATGCCTCTTCCATACAAAGATAGCAGATCTTTTGAAAGTTTTTTTTCAATTTCTCTCCAATTAAATCCTTTACCTTCATCTTTTATTTTCACAATAAATTTTTCTTTATCAAGATATGAATAAACATAAACCTTTCTTTTTTTAATTTTTTCATCTTTTAATTTTTTATTTATCTCTTCAGAAAATTTATCAAAACCAACATCTTTTACTGAACTTGAAATTTCAAGATTTCCATGAATTATTGAATTTGTTAATGCTTCAATAATTGCTGTTTCAAGAATTTTTAAATTTTCAACAAATCCAAGTTCTTTAACATTTCTTACAAGCATTCTTGTTACTGTGCTAATTATTGAAAGGTCATTATCAAGTAGAAATTCCATTTCTGATTTTTTTAGACTTTTACATGCTCTGAAAAAATTTGTAATTTCATGATGGTAGGTTTTTGCCCTGAATAAAATTTTTTTAAATGAATTAATATCAAAAGGTTTTTTTAAAAATTCATTTACCCCAAGTTTTAACATATTATTAACCATTTCTTGGTCTAAAATTGCTCCTGTCATAACGACAAGATATGAATTTAAATTTTTGAATAAACCTTTTTTTATAATATCAAGCCCTTCCACGCCAGGAAGATACTGGTCAAGAAATATTATATCAAAATTTTCATTTTCTAAAATATTTGATATATCTTCTGGATTTGTTGTATATTTACATTTTATTTCAAAAATGTTACAAAGCTCATATATAAATTTACATACCGCTAAATCATCATCAATTACTAAAATTTTTAAGTCTTTAAATTCTTGCATTATTTATTTGTCTTTTTCTTAATTTTTTGATAAAATATAAAATTTGAGGTTTGAATACCAAATTAAATTAGGTAAATCAAATGAAAAAATTTAAAGCAATGATTTTAGATTTTTTAGAAAATAAAAATAGGCCAGTTACTTTTACTGAAATTTTAAATGAGTTTAATATAAGTGATAAGAAAGAAGAGAAAAAATTAAAAAAACATTTAAGAGAACTTGTAAAACAGGGGAAAATTATAAAAACAAAGAGCAAAACTTTTTGTCTTGTTGATAGGGTGGATATAATTAAAGGCACTATAAAATTTAAATCTTATGGTTTTGCAAAATTAATACCTGAGGATGATTCTGAAATTAAAGAGGTGTTATTAAAAGGAAAAGGACTTTTAGAGGCTCTTGATGAAGATAAAGCATTGGTGAGAATTGACAGAATAAAACCTGATGGAACAGCAATTGGAACAATAATTGAAATTATTGAAAGAGGTCATAAAGAAATAGTTGGAATTTTTGAAAAGAATAAAAATTTTGGATTTGTTACTCCTCTTGATAAAAAAATTGTTAGAGATTTTTATATTCCTCAATCAAAAATTCATAAGGCAAAAACAGGTGATACTGTTCTTGTAAAAATTTTACAGTATCCAACAAGATTTTTAAATCCAGTTGGAGAAATTGTAAAAATTCTTGGAAAACAATCAGATTATTCTACTTTAATAACAACTGTAAATTTAAAGTATGGATTTAGAGAGGAGTTTTCTCCAAAAACAAAGAAATATATTCAAAATTTCAAAGAGGATGAATTATTCATTCCTTCAAAAAAAAGAAAAGATTTAAGGCACATAAAATTTTTCACAATTGATGGAGAGGATGCAAAAGATTTTGATGATTCAGTGGCAATTATTAAGGAGAAAGATTATTATAAACTTTTTGTTTCAATAGCTGATGTTGAATTTTTTGTGCCTGTAAATTCTTCAATTGATAAAGATGCATATCATAATGCAACATCTGTATATTATCCTTTTTGGGTTAA
>CAZQKL010000149.1:0-4212 GCA_964593895.1 uncultured bacterium | reverse complement strand
ACAATATTTACAAATGCTTCTTCATACTCTCCAATAATTATTCCATCAACACATGGATATTTTTCTAAAAATTTCTCTTTAAAATGACTAACATGGGTTCCTGTTAGGATTATTTTGCATTCAGGTAATAAACTTTTTAATTTTCTAACATAATCAATATCATTATAAATTGAAGCTGTTGCTGTTTCTATTAGAATTATTTGTGGAGAAAAACCTTTTACACGAGAAAAAAATTCCTCATCAAGTAACCCTTCAGCAATTGCATCAATCATAATAGTGTAAAAACCTTCCTTTTTTAATAAAGATGTTGTGTAGCCTAAAAAGAAAGGATAAGGGACATAAGATGGAGGAATTTGCCAGTTTTCTTGTGGAACTTCAACTGTAAATGGCCATCTTGAACCTGCTCTTATTCCATATCTTTTACCATCTCTCCATGGAGGATTTGTAATTAATATTTTTAAATTTTTATTTTTGATTTTTTTTATAAATTTATTTTCATAATCAATCCTGTGACGAGATACTTCAATCATTTTATATACTAAAGGTTCAAAATTTAGAAATGTTTTTATCTTTTCTACAGTTTTTAAAATAAAATCCAAATTCGCTTCTGGAAATATTAAAGCAATATCTTCAATATTTTTAATCTTTTCAATTGATTTTTTTAAATTTGAAAATTCTAAAATTTCTTCAATGTCAGAAATCAAAAATTCTTTTAATTTGTCTGATATATCTTTAACTTGATTAATAAAATAGAATAAAATTGAGGTTAAACCGAGACAGGTATCTAATTTTACATTGTCAGATAATTTTGAATTCAATATATCTTTTAATGGCCATAAAATCATACTTAAAAAAGTTGGATAAAGGATATGAAATCTTTTAAACTTTATATCTTCTTGAAATCGTAAGTATAACAATTTAAAGCAATTTTCACACTTAAACAATAATTGTTCAAAATTATTGAGAAAATTTATGTAAGGTGGAAGCACCCAATTATAAAACGTATTTACAACTGATTTTAAAGAATCTTTTCGTAAATGAGATGCTTTTGCTTCTGGAATGTATAATAGCTTAAATTTATTTGCTTTTAATTTTTCTGAAATATCACAATCTTCTCCATTAGTTTTTAAGCTTTCATTAAATCCGCCAGATTTTTTTAATGCTTCTAATTTAAAAACAGAAGTGCTACCATATAAAAATGGAGGTTCACATATTTTTTCTCCCCAATGTTGTTTCATATGAATTTCACGCCATCTATCCACAACTGTAATTGAATTTAGTTCCAATAATTTACCGCAAATTCCACCAATGTTTTCATCTTTCCTTTTATGAAACTCCATCATAATTCTTTCAAGAAAGATATCCTCAGGAACAGCATCAGTATCTACTGTTGCTAAAAACTCTCCTTTCGCATTTTTTATTGCGGTATTTCTCACACTTGCAAGTCCTTTGTTTTTTTTATGTCTTATAATTTTTATTAATTCTGGATATTTCCTTTGATATTTTTGAGCTATTTTTATTGAATTATCAGGAGACGCATCATCAATAATTAACAATTCACTAATTGGATATGTTTGAGTTAAAATGTTTTCAATGCAAGCTGAAATATATTTTTCAACATTATACACAGGGATATAAAATGTCACCTTAAAAGGTTTAAAATTTTTTTCAAGATAAGCTAATTTATCTTTTAAATCTTCATATTTTGAGATATCAGCGTTTTTTAAAACTTTTATCGCTGAAAATGGTAAATTATTTTGGAGATAAAGCTCAACTAAATTTAATATCCCTTCATAGAAATCTTTTTTTATACTTATTGCTTTATGAATAAATTTTCTTCCTTCTTCAAATCCATAAGCATAAGTGTAAAAAACCCCATAATCATTCAAATACTCAGGATTCTCAGGGTCTTTTCTCAGTAATTTTTCAATTATTGATAATCCTTCTTTAAATTTTCCCTCTTTAAATAGATTCTTATACATTTTTACTTACCTCATACAATTTTTGTAAAATTACTTTAAAATTTTTTGATAAAGTCCAATTATTGAGAACCTCTTTGTATGCATTGTTTTTAATGTCCTCTCTTAATTTGAAATCTTCTATCATTAAGGAAATTGCGGTAAACCAATCTTTTTCATTATTTGGAATTTTTATTCCGGTTTTTAAATTTTCAACGCATTTGTATGGTTCAGTGTCAGAAAAAATTGCTGGAATTTTTGTTATTGAAAACTCAAGCCATTTAATATTACTTTTTATATTGTTAATTCTATTTTCAAGAAGAGGGACAATACAAAAATCAAAACTTTCTTTTCTTAATCTTTCTGCATACTTGAAATAATCAGGTTCAAAAGGTATAAAATATACACCTTTAATATTTTTTAAATTTTCCGGAATATATCCCCAGAACTTAATTCTTATTCTATCATTATAGTTTTCAATAATTTCTTTTATTACAGGTGCTATAAAGTTAAAATCTTGTTCATGAGAAGAAGTTCCAATTATTCCAATATTTAACTTTCTTCTTTGTTTTGGTTTAAGTTTTGGATAAAAATAGAAAGTATCTATAAAATTTGGTATTACTAATGCAGGAATTTTATAAAAATTTTCAACTTCTTCTTTCAATTTCTCAGTCGGTAATGTGATTAAGTCCACATATTTTATTAATAAATCTTTTTTAAAATAAAAATTTCTGTAAATATCATCATCTATTTCCCAAAGGAGGTCATCAATATCTAAAATTATTTTTTTCCCTTTTTCTTTCATGATTTTAATAAAATCAAAAACATTTCCGTTAAAAATTGCTGAACGTTGAACCCAAATTGTGTCTAATTCATTAATATTATTTTCATTTAAATCTTGTGGGAAAAATATGTTTACATTATTAATTATTTTAAAAAAATTTGCAGGAAAAATTGTCCTTATACAGGAAGGAGAAGCGTTTTTTGAAATAGTTTCAGGGATTATTGCAAGATTAAATTTTTCTTTTAATGTTATTTCTTCATTAATTTTATCAAACACTCCAATTGCAAATCTATTGAGAATAAAATTATGAAAAATAACTTTTTGATAGAATTTTAATTTTTCAAATATTTGTTCTTTTTCATTTGGGATAATGATTTTTCTAAAAATTTCAGGATTTATTTTATTAATTTCTTCAGCTGCATTTTCAAGTTGCTTTTGAATATTTTCATCTGTATGAGTTTTAAAATTTTTAAAACAGGTCATTACAGTGAACTTAATATCTTCTTCTGCTGGTTGTTTGTTAAATAAAAGCCATCCCATTTTACCTGAATTATATGAACGATTACCAAATGATTTAATTGTTATATTATGAAGATGATAAACAGTTGCATTTTTATTGTAAATAATTTTCATTCCTTTTTCTTGTAATCTTATCCCCAGCTCAATATCATCATAAGCTGGGTAAGTGAAATCTTTATCAAAAATATAATCAAGTGAATTTATAAATTCTTTTTTTAATGAAATATTTGAGGTATAAAAGAACCTATAGTCAACTTCTTTGATTTTATTTGAATTTAAATATTCATATCCAAATTGTTCAGCTCCTTCTCCTGTAATATATTTTTTAAAACTATCAAGTTTTACTTCTGGATGCCAATCAATAAATCCCAATACTGCAATATTGTTTTGAGGATATAATGAGTGAGTTTTTAAATGTTCTTTAAGGAAATTTTTTTCTGGAATCATGTCATCACCGGTAATTAATATTATCGGATAATCCGCTTCTTTAATTCCTTTTTCACGAGCACTATTTGGACCGTTATTTTTTTGACGATAAATTTTTAATTCAAAGTTATATTTTTTATTTTTTAGATATTCATAAGTTCCATCAGTAGAGCCATCATCAACAATAATTATTTGAAAATTTTTAAAAGGTATTGTTTGAGAATTATAAGCTTCAAGAGTTTTTATTAAAATTTTCAACCTGTTATAAGTAGGGATAACTACTGAAATTTTATTCATTTTTGCTTTCCTTTCCTGTTTTAATTAAAAAAAGCAAATTATATGCCTATAAAAAAATGGTATTTAATTTGCATAAAAATTTGCAATGAATATTTATTTTGAAGAAATGAAAAAAATATTTGTAAATACAAATAATAATTTTTTCAATTTTGAAATTTCTACTCCAATTGATATTTTAATTCCTGTATATAATGGACTAAATTTTTTAAGAAGACTTCTAAAAAGCAT
>CAZQKL010000148.1:0-4216 GCA_964593895.1 uncultured bacterium | reverse complement strand
GGAGGTTTATCATGGCGAATGAAATAGTTGAAGTTGCCAGAAAAGCAAAAGGGGCAAGTTATAAAATATCAAATTTAACAACAGAGAAAAAGAATGCTGCTTTAAAAAGAATTGCAAATTTACTTGATGAAAAAAGAGAGTATATACAAGAAAAAAATTGTATTGACCTTGAAAACGCAAAGAAAAATAATCTATCATCAGCAATGATTGATAGATTAACATTATCAGATAAAGTAATTGATGCAATGATACAGGGAGTTGAAGATATAATTTCTTTGCCAGACCCTGTTGGTGAAGTTGTTAAAATGTGGAAAAGACCAAATGGCATGGTTGTTGGTAAAAAGAGAATCCCGCTTGGAGTTATTTGTATGATATTTGAATCCCGTCCAAATGTTGTTGTTGATGCTTCTTCCTTATGCTTAAAATCTGGTAATGCAGTTGTTTTAAGAGGTGGTTCTGAAGCATTTTATTCAAATCAGGTTTTATGTGAAATTATTCAAACTGCACTTGAAAAAGAAAATATCCCAAAAGAGGCTGTTCAAGTATTCCCAACAACTGATAGAGAAGCTGTAAAAGAGATTTTAAAACTTGATGAATACATTGACCTTGTAATACCAAGAGGAAAAGAAGGGTTAATAAGAACTGTTGTTGAAAATTCAACAATTCCTGTAATCAAACATTACAAAGGCGTTTGTCATCTTTATGTTGATAAAGATTATGGAGATTACGATTTTGCTTCAAAGATAGTTGTAAATTCAAAAGCTCAACGTCCTGGTGTTTGCAATGCACTGGAAACTCTTTTAGTTGATAGAGAAATTGCAGAGAAATTTTTACCTAAAATAGTTGAAGATTTTAAAAGAGCAGGAGTAAAAGTAAAAGGATGTGATATTTGTAAAAAAATTGTCCCTGAAATTGAGCTTGCTACAGACGCAGACTGGGACACAGAATATCTTGATTATATAATCTCAATAAAGGTTGTAGATGGATTAGAAGGTGCAATTGAGCATATTCAAAAGTATGGTTCAAATCATACAGATGGGATAATTACAAAAAATTATGAAAAAGCAATGGAATTTATTGATAGAGTTGATTCAAGTGCAGTGCTGGTGAATGCTTCAACAAGGTTAAATGATGGTGGTGTTTTTGGGCTTGGAGCAGAAATTGGAATTTCCACTACAAAACTACACGCTTATGGACCAATGGGACTTGAAGAATTAACAACTACTAAATTTATAGTTTTTGGGCAGGGACAGATTAGAGATTAATGAGAAATACCTTTATTCAAGAGTTAAATGAAAATAAAAGAGAATATTTTATAAAAGATGAAGAATTTCATCATTTAAAAAATGTTTGTAGAATTAGAAAAAATGAAAAAATTTGCGGATTTAATAAATCTGGTTTATCTGCTGAATTAATAATCAGAGAGATAAAAAAAAATTATATACTTGCTGAAGCTTTGAAATTTATAAAAAAAGATTTTAATTACAGAATTAGCATTGGAATATCTGTAATTAAATCAAAAAATTTTAACTTTATTTTAAAGTCAATTCAACAGCTTGGTGTTAAAAAGATTTTCCCTTTTGTTTCAGAATATTCAATTAGAATCAATAAAATTGATAAATGGAATAAAATTTTAATTGAAAGTGCCAAGCAGAGTGGAAATTTTTACATCCCTGAAATTGAAAAGATCTATAAATTAGATGAATTGTCTGAATTTAAAGGCAAAAAAATTGTATTTTATGAAAAATCAGAAAGATTTTTAGACGAGAAAATACTCAATAATTGCGAAAATTTGCTTTTTTTAGTTGGACCAGAAGGTGGATTTTCTCAAGGGGAAATAGAATTTTTAAGAAGTAAAAATTTTGTAGATTTAAAATTAAGAACAAATATTTTGAGAAGTGAAGTTGCAGTTATTACAATTTTATCAATTTTAAAATTTTTAACTGGAGAGATATGAAAGTTTCAAATGAATTTAAAATTTTAATGATTCTTTCAGGAATATTTTTAACATTATGGTTTGTTTATTACCTTAGAGATATTTTAACACCTGTTTTTCTTTCATGGTTTATTGCATATTTAATTGATCCTGTTGCAGATAAACTTGAAAAAAATTTTTCAAGAAATGTGGCAGTTTTAATAATTGTTGCAGGAGTAATATTAATTCTTGCAGGTGTAATATTTGTTGTTGTTCCAATTATTGGAGATGAAATATCAAAATTAAGCAAAAATTTTCCTCAATATATTTCATTTATAAAAAAATTGTTTTTCAAATACATGCCTACTCTTAAAATATCAGAAGAGATATTTAATCAACTAAATAATTACATGCCAAAAATTTTAAATAAAATTCCTTCAATAATTAACAATTTCAATCATATTTTTTCAACTTTATTTAATTTTTTTCTCATTCCAGTTTTTACATTCTACTTTTTAAAAGACTTTGATAAAATCAGACTAAATATTTTTCACAAATTACCTGAAAAAGCAAAACCTCATGTTGAGAGAATTGCTAAAAAAATTGACAGTGCAGTAAGTTTATTTGTTAGAGGACAATTGTTAATATGTTTAATCCTTGGAATACTCTATTCAATTGGCCTTGCAATTATTAAGATAGACCTTGCATTGTTAATTGGAATGCTTTCAGGATTTTTAAATATAATTCCATATTTTGGTTTTATAATAGGCATTGTTTCATCAATAATTATGGCAATAATAAAATTTGGGGATTTTTACCATGTTTTAGGAGTAATAATAGTTTTTGCTGTTGTGCAGATGCTTGAAGGTTTTGTTATAACACCTAAAATTTTAGGTAATAAAATTGGACTTCATCCTTTAAATGTAATTATCAGTTTAATGATTTTTGGTAAAATTTTCGGTTTTATTGGTCTTATACTTGCAATTCCATTTGCTTCTTGTATAAAAGTATTTTATGAAGAATTAGAGGAATACTATTTTGGAAAGAATAGAATTAAAAGCTAATTTCAATAGAGAGGAAATACCAGAAGAATTGATTTTTAATGTAATTGCAAATATTCCAGAATACCCTGAATTTGTGCCTGGTTATAAAAAAGTGGAAGTTTTAGAAAAAAGAGAAGATTATATAAAGGTAAAAATTTATCCAACAATACCCATTCCACCAATGGTTATGGAGGCACAATTTTACTATCCAGAAAAAATAAAATTCAGAATGATAGAAGGTCCTCTTGATGTTTTTGAAGGAGAGTGGGAAATTTCAGATAATGAAATAAAATTTTATGTTAATTATTATGTAAAAAACTGGCTTAAAAGAAAGTTAATTTATAAATTTGTAAAAATGAGTTGTGATGATATTGTTTACAGTTTTAAACTAAGAGCAAAAAAACTTAAAAGGAGGGGGTAAAATGGAACTTAGAATTACAGTACTATGTGAAAATAGTGTAATAGTGCCATTTGGAGTTGTTGGAGAACATGGATTTGCTGCTTTTGTAGAAACACCAGATGGAAATTTCTTATTTGATACAGGGCAGGGAAAAGGAATTATAAACAATGCAACAGTACTTGGAAAAGATCTATCAAGCATTAAATTTATCTATATTTCCCACGGCCATTACGACCATACTCTTGGAATTCCGCAAGTTTTAAGTGTTAAATCTCCATTAAAAATATTTGCCCATCCTGATATTTTTGTTAACAGATTCTGGGTAAAACCAGATATGCCACCAAAATTCATTGGGATTCCATTTAAAAGAGAGTATTTAGAATCACTTGGTGCTCAATTTGAATTTATTAAAGACTGGACTGAGATTGATAAAGGAGTTTATTCAACAGGAGAGGTTCCTATGAATACTGAATTTGAAAAACTTGATAAAGATATGAAGGTGCTCGATGAAAATGGTGAATTTATTCCAGATTATTTAAGAGATGATTTTTCACTTGCAATTGAAACATCTAAAGGTCTTGTGGTTCTATTGGGCTGTGCTCATGCTGGTATTGTAAATATTTTGAATCATATAATTGAAAAAACAGGCAAAGATAAAATATATGCAGTTTTAGGAGGTACACATCTTGGATTTGCCACAGATGAACAGATAGAAAACACTATGAAGGTTATTGAAAAATATAAAATTGAGAAATTAGGTGCATCTCACTGCACAGGACTTGCTGTTAGTTCAAAACTTGCAAATTTATTAAAAGAGAAATTTTTCTTTGCTTCAGTTGGAGCAGTGCTTGAAGTATA
>CAZQKL010000147.1:0-4268 GCA_964593895.1 uncultured bacterium | reverse complement strand
CAATATTCGCATGTTTTACAATTTGAGCAGTGTCCATATAAATTACAAGCTCTGCAATGTTTGTGCAGTGGTCTGCTATTCTTTCAAGGTTTTTTGTAACAAACATTAAATATAAAGCTCCTTCACTTTTATCCTGACTCTCTTTTACAATTTCAATTAATTCCCTGTTAATGCTATAATTTAAATCATCAATTTCATCATCTCGTTCAATAATATCTTTTGCAAGTTTATCATTTTTTAAAAAATATGCGCTAATAGCATCAGATAGCATATTTATTACCTTATCTGCCATTTCTGGTAAATCTTTGTAAGGTTTTATTTGAGGAAGTTCATTTAATTTTAATGCAAGTTTTGCTATTCCAGCGCATAAATCTCCAATTCTTTCAATGTCAACAATTATTCTTAAAGCTGTGATAATGAATCTTAAATCTCCTGCTTTTGGTTCATATAAAGCAATTGTTTCAATAGATTTTTTTTCAATTAAAACTTCAAGCTCGTCAACTTCATTATCAATTTCAAATACTTTTTTTGCAAGTTCAATATCTCTTTTAAAAAGAGCTTCAGTTGAATTTCTAATCATATCCATTACAATACTTGCCATTCTTGAAATATCTGTTTTTATAGATATTAAACTTTTTTCAAGTGTTTTCATATCATCTCCTTTTATCCAAATCTACCTGTTATATAATCTTCTGTCAATTTTTTTTCTGGATTTGTAAATACCTTATTTGTGGGATTGTATTCAATTAATTCTCCAAAATACATGAAAGCTGTGTAATCTGAAACTCTTGCTGCTTGCTGAAGATTGTGAGTTACAATAATTATTGAAATCTTTTCTTTTAAAGAAATAATCAATTCCTCAATTTTTGCAGTTGAAATCGGGTCAAGTGCACTTGTAGGCTCATCAAAAAGTAAAACTTCAGGCTCAACTGCAAGTGCTCTTGCAATTACAATTCTCTGCTGTTGACCACCTGATAAACCATTTGCAGATTCATTTAATCTATCTTTAACTTCATCCCACAAAGCTGCATTTTTTAAAGCTAATTCAACTCTATCTTGAAGTTCAGTCTTATTTTTTATTCCCTTTATCTTCAGGCCATAGGCTACATTGTCAAAAATACTCATTGGAAAAACAGTTGGCTTTTGAAAAATCATGCCAATTTTACTTCTTAAATTTATTAAATCTATTCTTTCCAAAATATTTTTTCCATTAAAAATTATTTCTCCACTATACTTTACATTTGGATAAAGGTCATGAATTCTATTTAAGCATCTTAAAAATGTGGTTTTACCACATCCAGAAGGTCCCATTAATGCAGTTATATGATTTTTATAAATATCAATGCTTATATTTTTAAGAACCTGATTATCGCCATAAAAAAAATCAAGATTTTTAACTTTTATTACAGTCTCTTTTTCCATTTTAACCTCTATTTTTTGTATCTCTTTTTTATAATAATCCGTGCAATTATTGTTAAAATTAAAATTGTAAAGGTAATGACAAATGATGCAGCCCATGCCATTGAATGCCAGTCTTTATATGGTCCCATTGCATATTGAAATATTGTTATTGTGAGAGATGGCATAGGTTGATTTAAATTTAAGGTGAAAAATGAATTATTGAATGAGGTAAATAGTAATGGAGCTGCCTCTCCAGCAACTCTCGCTATTGCAAGTATAATTCCAGTTAAAATACCAGTTGCAGCGCCTTTATACACAATATCAATAATAATTCTGTAATGAGGTGCTCCAAGAGCAAATCCAGCTTCTCTCAATTCATCTGGAATTAATTTCATCATATCCTCAGTTGTTCTTAAAATTATTGGCAACATAATAATTGCAAGAGCAATTCCACCAGACCAGCCATTAAAATGCCCAACTGGTTTTACAAAAATAGCATATACAAATGTTCCAACAATAATTGCTGGAATGCTAATCATTATATCTGCAAGAGATGATACAAATTTTGCCAATTTACTGTTTCTGCCATATTCTGCAAGATAAGTTCCCCCAAGTAATCCAAGTGGCACTCCAAAAATTATTGCAACAAGAGTTATTAAAAATTGTCCAACAAAGGCATTTCTCAATCCTCCACCTTCCATTCCAGGTGGAGCTGGATCATTTAAAAATAGTGATGGAGTAATAAATTTTATTCCTTCTTTTAACAGGTCAAAAAGAATAAAAAATATCCAGAATAAACCTAAAAAAGCACAAAATCCACAAATTGTTAGAAAAAAATAATTAATTATTTTTCTTTTACGCATCTTTTTTTCTCACTAAATATTTTGCAAATGCCAAGATTATAAAACTTGATACAAATAAAATTAATGCAAGATAAAATAGACTTGACATATAAAGGTCAGAATCAGCTTCTGTAAACTCATTTGCTAAAGTTACAGTAATAGTTGCAGCTGCGTCAAAAATAGATTTTGGAATTTTATGGTTATTTCCAAGAACAAATGCAACTGCCATGGTTTCTCCAAGGGCTCTACCAAGAGCAATTACAATACTTCCATAAATTCCATATTTTGAATATGGTAATATTACATCTTTTATAACTTCCCACTTTGTTGCTCCAAGAGCATAAGCTGATTCTTTTAAAATTGATGGAGTTAATGAGATTGTGTCCCTTGTAATTGAAGCAATAAATGGAATTAGCATGATACTTAAAACCACACTTGCAGTAAAAATATCTATTCCAAGAGGCGTTCCTTGAAAGATATATTCAATAATTGGAATTTTTCCCAATGAATTTTGCATTGCTGGTTCAATGTATTCAGCCATAATTGGCGCCAATGTGAATAATCCCCACATTCCATAGATTATACTTGGAATTGAGGCTAATAATTCAACTGCCATTGAGATAAAGCCTTTTAAAAAATTAGGACACATTTCAACAATAAAAATTGCAATTCCAATTGCAACTGGAATTGCCATAATTAAAGCTAAAAATGTTGTAACACATGTTCCTGTAATCATAGTTAATCCACCAAAAATTTCTCTCACAGGATCCCATGTGGTGGTTGTTATAAATTTTATTAAGCCAAATTTTTTAATTGCAAGATGAGATTCTAAAATTAATGAAATGAATATTGCTGACACAATAATTAAAACACTTATTGCAGAAAAAAGAGTAATTGATTTAAACAGATTGTCTTTAATTCTATAATTTTTCTGTTGCATTGATAGATATTTAATTTAAAATGGTTATAGAACTTTAAAAGAAATGTAAAAAAAATGTAAAATTCTTCGCCAGGGAAAAGCCTGACGAAGAATTTTTAATAAATTTAATATATCCCATATTTTTTCCAGTAACCTCTTATATTCTCTTTTAAAGAATTAGGCAGGGGCACATAGATTAATTTAACTGCAATTTCATCTCCATTTTTAAATGACCAATCAAAAAATTTCACAACTTTTTTATTTGATTCTTTTTTCTCTTTTGGAAGTAGAATAAAACTTGCTCCTGCAATTGGCCATGAATTTTTTCCAGGAGCATTTACAAGCCATAGATAATAACCTTTGCTTTGCTCCCATTTTGCAAAAGCAGCAGCAGATTTAAAAGCTTCAAATGATGGTTCAACAAAATTTCCAGATTGATTTTGTAATTTCACATAAGCAAGATTATTCTTTTTCGCATATGCAAACTCTACATAGCCAATTGAATTTTTTACTCTCATTACATAATTTGCAACTCCTTCATTCCCTTTACCACCAATTCCAACTGGCCAGTTAACTGATTTTCCCTTTCCAACTTTCTCGCACCATTCTTTTGAAACTGCACATAAATATGAAGTGAAAATAGCAGTTGTTCCAGAGCCATCAGACCTGTGAACAACTGTGATTTTAGCATCTGGTAATTTAACATTCTGATTTAATTCTTTAATTTCAGGATCATTCCACTTTTTTATTTCACCTAAAAATATCTTTGCAAGAACCTCTCCTGAAAGTTTAATATCTCCACCTTTAAATCCTTTAATATTCACAACTGGAACAACTCCGCCAATTATTGCTGGAAATTGCAATAAATTATATTCTTTCAATTTTTCTGGTGGCAGAGGTGCATCTGAAGCGCCAAAATCAACAGTTCTGTTTTTAATCTGTCTAATTCCTCCTCCAGAGCCAATTGACTGGTAATTTAATTTTACTCCAGTTACTTTGTAATAATTGTAAGCCCATGCACTGTAAACTGGATAGGGAAATGTTGCTCCTGCTCCATTAATGATTTTGCCTTTAGCAAAGGCAAAACTCATTAATAGAAAAATTCC
>CAZQKL010000146.1:1916-4271 GCA_964593895.1 uncultured bacterium | reverse complement strand
AAGATTAAAAATCGTGTATTTTTATACGGATTTCAAAAAGATATAGAAAAATTTTATAAGTTCTCAGATGTTGTTGTTGTCCCTTCAGTTGACGGAGAAGGCTCAAGTGGAGTAATCAAAGAAGCTTTAAGCTCTGGTAAAATAACTGTTGCAAGTGACCTTAAAGAAAATAAAATTTTAATTCAGGATGGGATTAATGGATTTATTTTTCCAAATAAAGATTTTGAAAGATTGTATGGAGTTTTAAGAAAAATTTTTTTAGGAAAATATAAATTGGATAGAGAAAATATTTTAAATTCTGTAAAAAAGTATTCAAGCGAAAATATGATAAATTCATATCTAAAACTTTACAGAAGGATTTTAAATGAATAATCTCCCCTCAACTTCCACATTTAAGTTAATCATTAATTCTTTGAAAGATTATTTTAAGGATGAATATTCCAAAATTATTGAGCTTATTAAAGGTGAAAAATTTAAAGATAGATTTTTACTTAATCTTGAAAAAATAGCATCAAAAACCAATAATTATCATTTGAGCTTAAATGAGGTGAAAATTTTAAAAAAACCTATAACTTATTCACCATTTTTAACTGAAATTATTTTAAAAAATCCAGATTATTTTTTAAATTTTCTTTTTAAAAACCGCAATTACAAAAAAATTTCAACATTAAAACATTATAAAAAAGCATTAAAAAATTTCATTAAAAATATTCCAAGAAATGATTTAAAAAAGTTTATGAAATTTTTAAGATACTTTAAACAGAGAGAATTTTTAAAAATTGGAATTCAAGATATAAACATGCTATATTCATTTCCAATTATTGCAAGACAGATTACTTATCTTGCAATAGCAATATGTGATATTACTTCAGAATGGATTTGGAATTATTTAAATATTAACTCTAAAACAAATTTTATAATTTTAGGAATGGGGAAAATTGGCGGATATGAATTAAATTACAGCTCTGATATTGATTTAATCTATTTTACAACTTCTGAACCAGAAAATTACGAAATTTTCAGAAATTTTTTTGAATTATTTACAAAAGCTTTAAATGAAGTCACTGAAGATGGATTTGTATTTAGAGTTGATTTAAGATTAAGGCCTGATGGAATAAGTGGTCCTCTTTTTATAAGTATTAAAAGTGCTTTAAATTATTATGAAAATTGGGGAAAAACTTGGGAAAGAGGTGCTCTATTAAAAGCAATTCCAATTGCTGGAAATATAAATGCTGGAGAAAAATTATTAATTGAACTTGAGCCTTTTATATACAGGAAAAGTATTGATTTTCAAGTAATAAACGACATTAAAGAGATTAAAAGAAAAATTAATCTTGAAACAAAAAACAAAGAAAACAATATAAAGCTTGGAAAAGGAGGAATTAGGGAAATTGAATTTATAATGCAAGCTATTCAACTGATGTATGGTGGAAAAGATAAAAGCTTAAGAGAAAAAAATCTAATTAGATTTTTTGAAATTTTGAAAACCAAAAATTTAAAGATTTTAACTGAAAATGAAATTAACACTTTAATCAAATCTTACATTTTCTTAAGAAATGTTGAGCATAAAATTCAGATTTATCAAGAAAAACAAACTCAGGTTCTTCCAAAAAATAAGGAAAATCTTGAACTTCTTTCATATGCAATGGGTTATTCAAATACCAGAGAATTTTTAAATGATTTAAATTTTTATAGAGAAAATGTTTATAAAATTTTTGATAATTTTTTTAAATTTGAAGAAAGGGAAAAAGATTATAGGTTTCATGAAATAGTGGAACTAATTGAGATAGGTGATGAAAAAAGAGCAATAAACAGTCTTAAAGATATGTGTTTTAAAAATCCTGAAAGGTCTTTAAATATTTTAAAAACAATTATCTTTAACCATAAAATACCTTTAACTCAAAATGAGTTAAACGAAGTAAAAACTCTTATTTCAAATTTTTTAAATTCTGTAAAAAATATAAAAAATAAAGATGATTGTCTTATAAATTTTGAAAATTTAATTGAAAAAATCATTAAAAAAGCAGGCTACATAAACTTTTTAAATGAAAATCCTGAAATTTTAAATAGTCTTTTAAATATTTTTTCTGAAAGCAGATACCTTTCAGAACTTCTTCTAAAATATTCAGATATATTTGAAGAACTTTTTATATCAAATTTTATTTTACAAGAAAAAAATATTGAGGACTATTTTACAGAATTAGATGAGTTTTTAAAAAAAGGAAAAGATTATGAAGATTTTATTGAACTTATAAGAATTTTTACTCATAAAGAAACAATTAGAATTGGGATAAAATTTTTAAATAAATCTTATTCTCTTCTTGACACTGTTCACCATCTCACATCACTTGCTGA
>CAZQKL010000146.1:0-1906 GCA_964593895.1 uncultured bacterium | reverse complement strand
GATGCAATTTTTACAAAATCTATAGCAATTGTATTAGAAGAATTTAGAAAGAGGTTTGGGAAAATAGCTTCAGATTTTACAATTATTGCTCTCGGAAAATATGGTGGATATGAGCTAAATTTTTCATCTGACCTTGATATTATTCTTATATTTGAAAAAGATACAGTATCAACAAATGGATATACAAGCATTGAATATTTTTCAAGATTTCTTCAGAGACTAATATCATTTTTAAGTATTACAACAAGAAATGGGAAAGCTTATGAAATTGACACAAGATTAAGACCTTCTGGAAATGCTGGTGCTCTTGTTTGTTCATTCTCATCATTCAAAGATTATCATTTAAAAAAACAACCTGAAATATGGGAAATGCAGGCTCTTTTAAAAACAAGAACAGTTATTGGAGATAATAAAGTAGAAAATTTTATAAAAAATTTAATTGCTTCATTTGAATTAAATGAATCTCATGTTAAAGAAATGTTGAGAATTAGAAAAAGAATAGAGGATGAAGAAGGAAAAGAGAACTTTAACACAATTAACATTAAAAGTGGAAAAGGAGGAATAATTGATATTGAATTTTTAACACAAATTTTAATGTTAAAAAACAAAATAATTGAACCAAACACATTTAAAGCATTGAAATTTACAATTCCAGAACTTCACTCTCACTATTACAAATTAAGAGAAGTTGAAAATTTAATAAGATTAAAAAATAACAAACATACTGATTTCATAAAAAGGGAAGATTTTCCAGAAATAGTAAAAATAAAAGAGGAAGTTAGAGAAATTTTTAACAAAAAAGTTAAGGAGTTAGTTTAATGGAAATTTTAAAAAATACAGATTTAATTTTAAATTTAATGGATAATTCAATATCAAATTGGCATAAAATTGATGGAAAAGAGCCAGATTTAAATAAATTACCTATAAGAAGAGAATTTAATGAAAAAAATGAGTTTCTATTAAAAGTATTAGAAATTTTGGAAGCAAATTACAATCTTTGGCATCTTGAAGACCTTGCAAGAGATAAAACTGCAACTGATAACATAATTGCTGAAGTAAAAAGAAGAATTGATAAAGAAAACCAACTTAGAAATGATAGAATTGAACAGCTTGACATTTTAATTGATATGTATCTTAAAAAAAATAGAATTAATCCCAATACAAATATTTCAAATTCTGAAACTATAGGTTCAATAATTGACAGATTAACAATTTTATCTTTAAAAATTTATCACATGTTTGAGCAAACATTGAGAAAAGATGTGGTAGAAACACATATTGAAAACTGTAAAAATAGATTAAATATTTTAAAAATCCAGAGGGATGACCTTGCACAAGCTTTAAAAATTTTAATAGATGAGATACTTACAGGTAAAAAGAGACATAAAATTTACTACCAATTTAAAATGTATAATGACCCAAATTTAAATCCAGTTTTATACAGGAAAAATGGATAGAAAAAATTATCTAAAAAATGTAAAAAGAATTGTTGTTAAATGTGGAAGTGCTGTTTTAACAAAAGAAGATAACCTTTTAGATGAAGAAGTAATTAAAAACATTGCTGAAAATATATCTTACTTTGTAAAAAACAGTTATCAAATAGCACTTGTCACCTCAGGAGCTGTTGCTTCAGGAAGGGGAATTTTAAAAATTGAACCAAAAAATATAATTGAAAAGCAGGCTCTTGCATCTATTGGTCAGATTGCATTAATGCAAAAGTATAGAGATTTTTTTAATAAATATGGTGTAGAAATTGCCCAAATTCTTCTAACCCATGATGATTTTAAAGACAGAAGAAGATATCTTCATATAAGAGAGAATATTGAGAAACTATTGGAATTTAAAATTGTTCCAATAATTAATGAAAATGATAGTGTTGTTGTTGATGAAATAAAATTTGGAGATA
>CAZQKL010000145.1:0-4339 GCA_964593895.1 uncultured bacterium | reverse complement strand
CAATAATTGCAGACGCAAATTGTACAAAAGTTTGCATGTATATGTCTTTGATATTACTTTTATCCTCTGGAATGTATGAATTTTTCAATATACCATATGTGGATTCATTGGGAGCTATAGGCATTGCATATCTTTCATACAAAGAGGGAAAAGAATGTTTTGAGAAAATAAAAAATCCATATCTTTGTTGTAATAAATGTTAATTATCTTTGAATAATTTTTTAAAATATCCATATCCATAATTATCAAATTCTTCAACAGGGATAAAAAATAAACTTGCAGAATTTATGCAGTATCTTAAATGTGTTGGCGGAGGTCCATCAACATAAATTCCTTTTTTATGATTGTTCCAGTATTTGTTTCTAATTTTTCTTTAGAAGGCTTTTTATAGCCAATCCAGTAAGTTCTCCTTTCAGGAAAAAGTCTAAATCTTTTGTGATGGCTCCATATTTTTTTGAAAAAATTTTCTCTTCCTGAGCGACTATGGTATAAGAAAAATCTAACAGGACAGGTTTTATAAAAATTTTGAGAACTTCATTTAAATAAAAAATAGCAGTTCTATATTGAGAACCTTTATCAAAAAATTGTCCTTGGGTATCTGTTGGGTCAATATGTTTGAAATACCATTCAAGCAATCTTTCATAAGAAATTTTATTAATATCCAGAATTTCCTTTTGAAACAATTTCATAGGTAGGATTTTTTATTTTTCAAATTCATATTCCATACACCAGAAACATCCTCCTGCAAAAATAGCCTTTTCCACGTTTTTACTCCAAATATTAGTTAATAAAAAGAAGAAAAAAGATACAAAAAATATCAAAAATAAGATTTTTTTCATAATAAGCTCCTATTCAGATTCAGGAATAATAACTTTAATTGCGCCTCTGAAATCGCCTGCTTTATATCCAATGGCTTTATCTTTAGGATATAACTTTTTTAAAATTTTTATAAGTTGAGGATTCATTTTGGAAGGATTACCATGACATTTTAAACAAATACCTGTAACTATTAATTTTTTGTAATAAATGTAATAAACTTTACCATTTATTTTCTTTTTCTTAATAAAGAATTTTGCTTTTTTATGGGTTTTTAAAAAATTTAAAGCAGTTAAATCTTCATAAGTTGGCTTGTCTAATGGATTTCTATATTTAATAGAGATTCTTTTAACTATAATTCCATCTGAATTTTTTGAAATATTAGTTGTTATAACTTGAGCTTTTTCAGAACAAACCTTGATTGCCCCAATTATTCCTTCTTTTTTTATTGCATGTTTTAATTCTTTTTTTAATGAAATTATAAGTAATTTTGAATATTTTTCCCCAATTTTAATAATTTTTTCCTCATTTGCAAAAATAAAAGTTGAAAGGGAAAATAAAAATAGAAAAATTATGATTATTTTTTTCATATCAAACATATAACATAAAGATTTCAAAAACACAATTTAATTTTTTTATAATATTTTTTACTTTAAATGGTTTTGAAATTATGTTTGTAATAGCATTGGTATTTTTCATTTTTAATATTTTTTCGTCAATTGCACCAGTTACAAGAAATATAGGAATGTTTTTATCTATTTTTCTTATTTCTTTCACAGTCGCCTCTCCATCCATTACTGGCATCTTCCAATCCAAAAATATTATATCAATTTTATTCATATTTTTTAGAAAAATTTCAATTCCTTGTTTACCATTTCTTGCACATAAAACGTTAAAGCCAAGATTTTCTAATAATTCTTTTTCAACCTTGATTATATCTTCCTCATCTTCAATCAATAAAATCGTTTTATTTTTAATTTTTTTTAAAATAGAATTAGATTTTTCATCGTCAGTTCTTATATTATTTAATTTTTTTTCACTATTAATAATTGGTAATTCAATGTAAAAATCACTTCCAACCCCTTTTTGTGATTTTACATATATTTTCCCATTATGGTCAGTTACTATTTTTTTACAAATTGCAAGTCCAAGTCCAGTGCCTCTAATTTCAGTTTTATCCTTTGTAGAAAAAAATGGTTCAAAGATTTTCTCTTTTATAGTATCATCAATTCCTATTCCATTATCGCTTATTTTAATTGTGAGATATTTTTCTTTTTTTAACAAATCAATAATAATTGTTCCTACTTCTCTTTTTGCCATTTTTATTGCATCAATACTATTTAAAATAATATTCATTAAAACCTGAGAAATCTCATGAAAATCACATTTTATAAAAATAGGTTCATTTTCATTATACAATTTTTTTATTGAAGTATTTGATGGTAATGATGGTTTTAAAATTTCAAGTGAATGATTCACAATTTCAATTATATTATTAATTGATAATATCCTTTCTTCTTTTCTTGCAGTTATTTTAATTCTATTGATTAGATTTTTGGCATTGTCTATGCTTTTAATAATATTATTAACGTATTTTTTTACTTTTTTATCTTGAGAAGATAAAGCTATTAATTCTGCATTCATTGAAAGACTTGCTAATATGTTATTGAAATCATGGGCTATTCCAGCTGCAAGATTTCCCAATAAATCCATTTTTTGAAAATGAATCATCTGTTCATGCATCTCTTTTATTTCAGTAATATCTCTACCAATTACAATTAATCTTTTCCTTTCTCCATTTTTACTAAAAACTGGAATTTTTATTATATCAAAAATTCTTGTTTTACCATTAGGTTGTGGGATTTTTTCTTCAACTCTTATAATTTCTTTTTTATTCCAGGCAATCTCATCACTTTTTTCACATTTTAAAAAAGCTTCTTTAAAAAAATGGGAATATTCAGCAAGTTCTCTATCAGTTTTACCTTTATAATCAATATTTTCAAGAGAAAATAGTTTTAAATTTGCATCATTTGTAATAATCCATCTTCCTTTTCCATCTTTCACACATACCATATCAGCTGAAGAATTCACAATTGTCATGTATTCTTCAAGAACTTCATTTAATCTATTTTCTGTTTTTTTGTTTTTAATAAAAGCTAAAATTAATAAGAAAATCAAAAAAATTAATAAAGTTGAAAAAATGCTTAAAGCTTTTATATACTGCTGTTGTTGAGAAATAATAATTTTTTCTTTAGAAGGAGCACCAATTATTTTTGAATTTTCAGGAAGATTTTCAATAGGGATGTTAAATTTTTTTAAATATTTAAAATTAAACATATATTCTGCTGGAGATTTTGTTAAAACAGGTAAAACATAAACAGGCACACCTATTTCTAAAATTTGATATATGAATTTTGAAGCATATTCTCCTTGTTTATAACTTGAAGTGATTTTACCACCAACTACATTTTTAAAATTAAACATAACATTCCAGCAAGTGTATATTGGAAGATTGCAATATTTGTTTATAAAATCAAAACAACTTTTAACAGAAAATATTGTTCCATCTTTTAATTGAAAAAGATTTGTTAAAAATATTACACCATTGTTTATACTTTTTAATTTTTCCGAAAATTCTTTTTTTGTATAAAATTTTCCATTAATTATATTTATGTTAACTCTTTTTTCATATTGTTTCTTTAAACTAAGAAAATTTTTATAATAGATTTGTGATGTAAAAGTAGCACCCATTATTGCATAGATATTTTTAATCTTTGGATGTAATTTAAGAATTAAATCCACAGTATCTTTTAAGTAAACATTTTCTACAACTCCAGTGACATATTCATCCCCCTTTAACATAGATTCACGAAAATTATTTACTCCACAGAAAACAACTGGAATTTTAGGAAAAAGTTCTTTATGATATTTTATAATAAAATCAAATGCATTATTATCTGTCACAACAATTAAATCTATTTTTGTGCTTTTATATTTGTTTTTGAGATAATATAAAAAAATTTTAAACATAATATCTCTTTTAAATCTTTTTGTATCCATGTATTCAACAAAAAATGTATATTTCGGGAATTTGCTCACAATTGTATTGCAAATATTATCTGTCCAAGAAAGATATCTATGGTATGAATTTAAAATTAAAATATTTTTACTGAAAATAATAGAGATATTGATTAAAAACAAAAAAACTATTAAAACAAAAATTCTTTTTACCATGCTAATTTATAATTTTTAATTTTAAAAAAGTCAATTTTTTTCTCTACTTTTGAAATATTCAATTTAGTTTTGAAAATTAAAATTACAATTTCTCCCTTGTAGATAACACAAGAATATGATAAAAAGTTTTTATGAAAGTAATTAGATTTAATGAAGCAGAAAGGTATGAGCCACAAAAAGATTGGTTAAGAGTAAGTTTATGTAATCAGAAAGATATTTCTATTGAATATTTTGTAAAACCTCCTGGCCATTCATCTCCAAAACATTCTCATCCCAATGCCCAGATTTT
>CAZQKL010000144.1:0-4421 GCA_964593895.1 uncultured bacterium | reverse complement strand
ATCATTACATCAACAGGAATCTCCTCATATCCTCCAACACGTGTGATTTTTTTCTCCTGTAATACTCTTAAAAGTTTCCCCTGTAGATTTAATGGAAGGTCTCCTATTTCGTCTAAAAAGACTGTTCCACCATTTGCTGCTTCAAAAATTCCAATTTTTCTCTGATTTGCTCCAGTAAAAGCACCTTTTTCATAACCAAAAAGTTCTGACTCAACAATTTCTGAAGGAATTGCTGTGCAATTAACTGGAATGTATTTTTTATTTTTTCTTTTACTAATGTTATGCGTATATCTTGAAAGGACATCTTTACCCACTCCAGATTCCCCTGTAAATAAAATTGTTGGATTTTCATTAATGGCTAAAATCTGCTGAATTAACATTAATATTTTTCTCATTGATGGAGATTCACAAATTATATCTTCCTGTGTTATTTTTAAATTAAGCTTTTCTTTAAGTTCATCTCTTTCTTTTATAATCTTTGAAACTCCAAGAGCTCTTTCAATACTAATAAAAATTCTTTCCTCTTCAAATGGCTTTGGAATGTAATCAATTGCACCTTCTCTCATGGCTTTTACCGCAGAATCAACATCTGCAAATGCTGTTATAAAAATAAAAGGTATCTGCCAGTAATTTTCAAAAACTTTTTTCATAAATTCAATTCCATCAATTTCTGGCATTTTTATATCTGAAATTATTAGGTCAAAATTGTTTGACTTTAATTTATTAAAAGCTTCCTGAGGGTTTAAAGCGGTTTCAACTGAATAACCTTTTGCTTTTAACATTACAGATAAAATTTTTAAAATCTTTAGTTCATCATCCACAACTAAAATTCTTGCCATTAACTTCCCTCCGGAAAGATTAACTTAAATTCTGTCCCTTTTCCTTTTTTGCTTTTCACACTTATTTTGCCATTTAAAAGCTTTACATAATTATTGACAATAACAAGTCCAAGCCCTGTGCCTTTGTCCTTTTTTGTATAAAATGGCTCAAAAATTTTTTCAATTTCATTTTCATTTATTCCTATTCCATTATCAGAAATTTCAATTATCCAGCTATTATTTTGCTCATAACAAAATAGATTAATTGTAGTTGCCTCTGCTTCAATTGAATTTTTTATTAAATTTGTAATTATCTGCGTTAAAAGTTCAGGGTCAGTCCATTTATATTTTTTTTCACATTTAAATTCAGTAATTATGTTAACATCTGGAGAAAGAAGATTTATTTTTTCAACTAAATTTTCAAAAAATTCTTTAATATCAATTTTTTTCAATTCTGGATTTTTTGTTTTTGATATAGCCATAAATTCTCTAACAAGAGTATCAAGTCTTTTTACTTCATCTTCAATAAAATTTATCATCTCTTCCTTTACCTCTTGAGAAACTTCATCTTTTTTCAAAACCTGAGTTGCACCTTTAATTATTCCAAGAGGATTTTTAATCTCATGAGCAACCATCATCCCAAATTTTCCAAGCTCAGCAAGAGTTTTGTGTTCAGCCATAATTTCATAGCTTTTTTTTAGCTCTCTATTTTTCTTTTCAAGTGAAACTGCCATATTTTTAAATGCATTTGCAAGGATTGATATTTCTCCAACATTTTCTGCATTTAAATTTAAGTTGAAATTACCATTTTCTATCTGTTTAACAAATTTTATCAAATTATTAACAGGATTTATCACTGATTTTCTTATTAACTTTGAAATTATAAATGCAATTATTATAAATCCTACTGACAAAATAATTAAAATTACAGAGAAAATTTTTATAAGCTGAATTTTATAAAAACTTTCAGAATACCATATTCTTACTTTTCCAAGGGTTTTCGGTGAATCGCTAAAAGTTACTTTTATATCAAAGTCAATAAATTTTCCAGAAAATTTTCCCTGTTTATAAAAAATCTTTCCCATTTTATCATAAAATATTATCCCTTTTATATCTCTATCATTTTCATACCATTTTGTCCGCATTTTAATTATTTCTTTATCATGTAAAAGTAGTGCTATTTTTGAAGTTCTTGAAAGTTCATTCCCAATAAGATAAATTTTTTGCAGAAATCTGTTTTTTATTATTCTGTTTAAAATTACATAATTTAAAACAATTGAAATTAAAAATGTAAAAATTAACCCAATTAATACAATGAGGTTTATTCTTTTACTTAAACTCATTTTTCCGTATAAATTCAAGATTTTTCTTATTTACTAAAATTTTATGAGCAAAAGAATAAGAAAATTTGTTAAAATTTCCGTTTAAAACATCTAAAATTGATTTAGCGGTCTTTGAATAATCAAGTTTAAAAGAAAAAGTAGCGCCTGCTTTTATGAAAAAGTCATTAAAGCCTATTGTTATTTTTTTTAAAATAGTAAGTTTTTCAATTAAAAATTCTATAACATAAGCTGACGAGTATAAAGGGTCTGGAATGAAAATAAATCCTTCATAATTATCTTGATTTTTTTCTAAATACTCATTTAAATTTATTTTGGATTGTGCTGAAATAATCTCCAGGGAATAATTGTCCTCTATAAAAGCTTTTTTTAAAGATAAAAGGTAATTTTTTTGAGGTATATCTGAATAAAATGAAAGCCATTTGTGTTTATTTTTAAAAAATTTTTTAATTATTTCTAAAATCTCTTCTGGAGATGGCTGAAGGTAAAAGAGGATTTCATTTTTTCTTGGTTTATAAAGATTAAAAGTTAAAAAAGTGTAAATATAAAATTTGTTTTTGCTATAAAATTTTTTTGATATAGTTGAAAATGAACTTTCACCAAAACAAACAATTTTATTATAATTTTTTACTTTCCAGTAATTTCTCTTTCCAATTATAAAATCCACATTTTTTAATCCTTTTTCATTTAAATTATCAATTAAATTTTTATATGGCCTTATTAACTTTTCCATAACAAAACAGATATCCTTTGAGAAAGCAATTGAAGAAAATGATAGGAAAAGTATAATAAAAACAATTTTTTTCATTTTATTCTAATTTTTAATGGATGAAAATATCCTAAAAATTCGCCATTTTTTTCATATATACCCCAAAAATAATAATCACCTTTTGGTAAATCTGAATTTATCGTTATAGTATGGAAAATTCCATTGTTTCCAAAAAATACAACTTTAATAAAATTATTTAAAGAAAAATTTCTAACAATTGGTTCAAAAGGGAATGTCAAGGGCTTAAAGAAAAATCTTCCATTTTTGTACTGTAAAAGTAAATAGAAATTGCCAGGCAAAGTTATTCCAAGATATAGATTAAATATATTTCTCATTGGAGGAAGTTTAAACCATACAGTTAAATTATCACCTTCATGATATTCATATTTATTTGAATAAAACTGAACTCCTGTTGATATAAGGGAATTTTTTGCATCAAGAATTTTAAAATCAGTTCCATTTACAAATTTATTGGTTGACGCTAAAATTATTTTTTTTATATCATCAAGTGTTAAATATTTATTTAAAGATAAAATATCAGCAATTATTCCACTTACAATTGGAGCTGAAAAAGATGTTCCAGATTGCGGAAGATAAGTGTTACCAATATAAGTAGTAAGAATATTTTCACCAATTGTAAAAATGAATGTATTGTTGTCATAACTTGAAAATTGGGCGATATTGTTATTTTCATCAACTGCTGAAACTCCAAGGACATAAGGATTTGAAGCTGGATACATTTCTGGGGAATCTTGTCTATTTCCAGCTGCTGAAACTAAAATAACTCCATTTTTTTTAGCATAATTAATAGCATCTTCAACTACTTCACTTTTTTTACTCATCTGAATGCTCATATTTATTATTCTACAACCTTTATCAACAAGATAGTATATTGCTTTTGCAACAGAATAATCATCAAAAGTATCATCCCATTTATGTGTAATTTTTACAACAACATATTTTGCATCTGGTGAAACACCTATAATTCCATTTCCATTATGAGCTATTGCTCCCATAATTCCAACAACAGCTGTTCCATGACCCAACCAATCCTCCACATCAGTATTATTATCTGCAGAATTATACCAATCAATTATTTGACCTTTTAAATCTTCATGGTCAAGTTCAACTCCAGAATCAAGAACTCCTATTAAAATTCCTTTTCCAGTTGAAATATTGTCAAGCCCAATTCCATTAATTAATGAAAGCCACTTCTGGTCTTTTTCAAGGGGGTCTGGTAAATAAAATGAAAAAGAATTAACATTTGGAAATCTGTAAACATTGTTTTTTATAACCTTATATCTGCAATTACATGGAATTTTATTTACTTTTTTTATCTTTTTTGAAAAATCTTTAAATGATGATGGTTTTCCTTTTATTATAAGATAAGATGAGCTGAAGATATTTTGAAAAAATAAAAATGTAAAAAAGAAGATAAATAAAATTTTTTTCATTTTATTGTTGCCCAGCTTGATGGTGAACTCCAGTAAAAAT
>CAZQKL010000143.1:0-4421 GCA_964593895.1 uncultured bacterium | reverse complement strand
CATTTCTCTTCATAAAATCTTCATTTTTAATCTGATATTAAATTAGAAAAATGAATGAAAAATTATGGTTAATAATTGGATTTTCTGGACAAATTTTCTTTAGTATGAGATTTATTATCCAGTGGATAGTATCAGAAATAAAAAAAGCAAGCATTATTCCAGTTTATTTCTGGTATTTTAGCATACTTGGAAGCACTTTTTTATTAAGTTATGCAATTTACAGAAAAGATATTGTTTTTATTTTAGGTCAGAGTCTTGGATTAATAATTTATTTCAGAAACTTAATTTTAATAAAGAGGAAAAAGTATGAGAATATTAATAGTTGAAGATGAAAAAGACCTTGCCTATGCTTTAAAAAAAGGACTTGAAAATCAAAAATATACAGTAACGATTGAGTTTAATGGCAACAGTGCTATTGATAGGATTCTTGCAGAAGAGTTTGATTTAATTATTTTAGATATAATGCTTCCTGAAATAAATGGTTTTGAAGTTTTAAAGTTTATAAGAAATGAAAAAATAAAAACTCCAGTATTAATTTTAACAGCAAAAGGAGAACTTGAAGATAGAGTAAAAGGGCTTGATTATGGAGCTGATGATTATTTAACAAAGCCATTTTCTCAGGCAGAATTATTTGCAAGAATCAGAGCTATTTTAAGAAGAAGTGCAGGTGGGAGTGAAAATACAATTATTACAAACAATTTAAAATTGAATTTAGCTACAAAAGAAATATTTTTAAATGATGAAAAGCTTGATTTAACTCCAAAAGAGTATTTAATTTTGGAATTCTTAATTTTAAATAGAGGAAAACCAGTTTCAAAATATGATATAGCAGAACATGTGTGGGGTGATTCTTATGATATAATTTCAACTTCAAATTTTGTAGAAGTTCATGTTAAAAATATTAGAAAGAAATTAAGCAAATTAACAGATGAGCAAATTATTGAAACGGTGCGGGGCTTTGGGTACAAAGTTAATTAAAAAATTTAATACCTTTACAATTAAAACGAGAATAACAATTCTATTTTTTTTGATAAATTTTGGAATTCTAATACTATTTTCAGGTTTTATACTTTTAAGGACTTATTTTCTAATTTATGGAACAATAGATAGAAATCTTGAGATTATATCAAATGAATTAATAAAATCAGTTAATTTAAATAAAAATTTCTCAACTGATATTAAATTTATTGGAAATAAATACTGGATAAAAATTTATAATAAAGATAAAAAAGTTATATATTCATCCACTCTTGCAAAAAAGATAAAGAAAATCCCTGATTTTTTCCCGTCTGTAGTATCATCAAAAAAATTTAGCTATGATATTCACTTAAAGGGAAAACAATATTTATTTCTTTCTCCAGATAAATATGGCCATGTTGAGTTTAGAGTTTATGTAAAAAAATTTAAAAATGGGTATATTCAGATAGCATATCCTATTGAACAGACTGAAGAATCATTTCAAAATCTTCTTGGAATAGTAGCATGGGGTATAGGAATATTTGTTTTATTAATTGGAATAATAGCTTATTATTTTGCATACAGGACACTTTCTCCCTTAAATGAAATCATAAAAAAAGCAAATTTCATATCAGAGGAAAATTTGCATATAAGACTTCCTGTTGTTAATGAAGATGAGTTGGGAAATTTAAGCAGGACTTTGAATAAATTGTTTTCAAGACTTGAGAAAGCTTTTGCGCAACAAAAGGAATTTACATCAAATGTCGCCCATGAATTAAAAACTCCACTATCAATGATTAAAATTTCTCTTGAGAACCTTTTAGATTCTTCAGAACAGAAGGTTGAAATAAAAAAGATTATTTCTAACATTCAAAGATTACAGAGTTTAATTTCAAAATTACTGTTATTATCAAAAATTGATTATATGAGAGGTAATCCTGAAGTTGTGAAAAATTTTAAGAATATTAATGTCAAAGATTTAATAATAAAAATTTTGGAGGAATTTGAGGATTATTTTCAAAGTAAAAATATAAAAATTATAAAAAAAATTGAGGAAGATGAAATTTTTATAAAAGGAGATAAAGATTTACTTGAAAAATTATTTTTTAATCTTTTTTTGAATGCTTATAATTTCACACCACATGAAGGATATGTAGAAATTAAATTATTTAAAAAAGAAGAAAAAATAGTTTTTAAAATTAAAAATAGTGGCATGGGAATTCCAGAGGATAAAATTGATAAAATTTTTGAAAGATTTTACAGGGTAGATGAATCCCGCTCAACTTTAACTGGTGGTTCAGGCCTTGGTCTTGCTATTTGCAAAGAAATTGTTGAAATTCATAATGGTAAAATAATTGCACAGAGTAAAGTGAAAGAATTTACAGAATTTACTGTTTGTTTTAGAAATTTTTAATAACAAATACAATATTTTGCCTGGCACTTTATTTTTATTTCTCTTTTTAATAATTCCCTTTTTCTCCACAATCCAGCACTATAACCACCTAAAGAACCATCACTTTTTATTACTCTGTGACAGGGAATTATTACTGCTATTTTATTTTTACCACAGGCATTTGCAACTGCTCTTATTGCTTTTTCATTACCTGTTCTATAAGCAAGTTCTTTATATGTTATTGTTTCTCCAGGTGGAATTTTTAAAATCTCCTGCCATACTCTTTTTTGAAACTCAGTTCCAATAATATCAAGTGGAAAGTCCATTTTTAAAAAAGGATTTTCAATAAAATTCAAAACTTTTTGAATAAATTTTTTATCAAGTTCTGATTTATGTATTATTACGTCTTTAAAAGAATTTTTTAGTTTTGAAATTAATTGTTCCTTTTCATCTGAAAAAGTTAAAAAACAGATACCTTTGCCTGATATAGCAATTATTACATATCCTAAAAAACAGGTGTAAATATTAAACTTTATTTGCATTTTATTATTCGGAATGTAGTAAAGAAATAAAGAAAAGTCAATAATTTTTAATGTTGATAAAATTTAATTTATTATTTATAAAAATGAAAAAACACAGGTTATATCGTTGAATAAGATTTTAATTTTTCTATTAATTTTCTTGGCTTTTTCCTGTGGGACAAATGATAAAATTTTAAAAAAGAAAAATTTTTCATTTCAAAACTATAATTATGAAAATTGGTGGGAAAAATTCAATGATAATAAGCTTAATTTCTTGATTGAGCAAGCAATAAAGAATAATTTAGATTTAAAATTAGCATATTTAAACATTAAAAAAGCAAGATATTACTATAAGGTCGCAAAATCTGAATTATTTCCCAATATATATTTGCAGGGCTCAAGAATTAGATATAAGAAATACCTACATGGTCTTCCAAAATTTATACCTAAAAAGATTAAAGAGGATCAATTTAATTTAAATATTGATTTAAGATATGAATTAGATTTGTGGCAAAAGAACTATTTAAAAACAATTTCAAAAAAGCATGAAAAATTAGTTGAAAGATATTTTTTACAGCTTGAAAAGAAATCTTTAATTTCAACAGTCTGTTTAATTTATTTTGAAATAAAGAAAAATTTAAAAATTTTGAATTTACAAAGAAAAATTTTAAAAATTTTAAATAATTCAAAAGATATCTTAATATCAAAATTTCAAAATGGGTTAACTTCAAATGATGTTTTGAGAAATATTGAAATTAGAATTACTTCAATAAAAGAAATAATCCCAATAATTAGCTCAAACATTAAAATTTTGAAATCAAGTTTAAAGGTTTTGTTAAATAATTCAAAATCAAATATCAATATTTCTCCTTCATGGAAATTTAGATTAATAAAAATCCCCATGCAAACTCCTGCTAAAATTGTTTTAAATAGGCCGGATATAAATATTTTAATGGAAAAAATTTTTGTAAACAAAATAAATTTGGCAATATCAAAAAAGGCTTTATTACCTTCTTTTTCATTTACATGGAATTATGGATATGAATCAGCTAAATTATCAAAGCTTATTAAAAATTCATCATCTCTATATAATTTAACAGTTTCATTCATTCAAACTCTTTTTGATTATGGAAAAAGAAAAAATTTAATAAAAATATCCGAAATAAATTTAGAAGAAAGTAAAATTGAATTAAGGAATAAAATTTTAGAAGCGGTTAAAGAAGTTGAAGATAATTTGAATAAACTTGAAAATCTTAAATTAAAAAGAGCTGAAATTTTAAATAAGATTTCACAGTATAGAAAAATTTTGAAAATAGAAAATGAAAAATTTTTAAGTGATTTATCAAATCTTGTAAAGATAAATGATATAAAGATAAAAATTTTATCAGAAAAGATTAATCTTATTGAAACTGAAGGACAGATAATTTTTACTGAAATAAAAATTTTGAAAGCAATGGGGTATTAAATGAAAAGATTTTTGAAATTTTTCCTTTCGTTTGTTGTTTTAGGATTAGGGATTTGGGGTTATAAATACTTTATGGCTCATAAAA
>CAZQKL010000142.1:2754-4494 GCA_964593895.1 uncultured bacterium | reverse complement strand
ATCAATTGCCAATGAAATTCATCAAAATTTAGATGAAATTAGAGATACAGCAAAAAGAAATAGAGAAGATATAGAAAAAGTTGCAGTAGCAATTGAACAGCAACATACTTCTGTTAATTTAATTTCAAAAAATATTGTAAAATATAATGAAATAGTTGAGGTAAACCAGAAAAATTTTGAAAGAATTATAACATCTGTTGAACAACTTGAAAAAACAGCAAAGTATTTTTCTCAAATGGCTGATGACCTTGAAGGCCTTATGAATGTTTTTAAGGTATGAAAAAGAGACTTGATACAATTTTGGTTGAAAAAGGTTTTGTTAATTCAAAACATAAAGCTCAAAGACTTATAATGGAGGGAGTTGTATTTGTTAATAATGTAAAGATTGATAAACCAGGAAAAAAATTTTCTGATGATGTAAAAATTTTTATAAAAGAAAAATTGAAATATGTTTCAAGAGGAGGCTTAAAATTAGAACATGCATTAAATTATTTTAAAATTAATGTTAAAGATAAAATTTGTATGGATATTGGAGCATCAACAGGAGGATTTACTCATTGTTTGCTTGAATTTGGTGCAAAAAAAGTGTATGCAATTGATGTGGGATATGGGCAACTTGATTATTTTTTAAGGAATGATAAAAGAGTTGTTAATATTGAAAGATGTAATTTTCGTTATATTGAAAAAGATAAAATCCCAGAACAGGTTGATTTAATTACAATTGATGTTTCTTTTATTTCTTTGAAATTAATAATTCCAAAAGCTCTTCAGTTTCTGAAAAAATCTGGAGAAATAATTGCATTAATAAAACCTCAATTTGAAGTTGGGAAAAATGAGGTTGAAAAAGGTGGTGTTATTAGGGATGAAAAAAAGCATGAAAAAGTTTTAAAAGATTTTGAAAAATTTTTTTCCTCAATTAATTTAAATCTAATTGGTTTTGTTCAATCTCCAATATTGGGGCAAAAAGGAAATAAAGAATTTTTTGCTTATTTAAAAAAGGAGAAATTTAATGACTTCAACACAATTGATAATAATAATTAGAGCAATTTTAAAGTTACTTTTTTCAAACTTTAAAACTTTTTTAAGATTTGAAAGTTATCTTTTTTCTGATTTTGAAAATTTAAATGAAAAAATTAATTCAATTCAGACTATAGAAGACCTTGAATCTTTTAAAAAAGATTTAACTGATTTTTTTGAGACTTATTCATATTTTTTTGAAATAAACATTATTGAAGAAAGAAAAGAGATAAAAGATTTAATTATTGGAATTGAAAGACTTACCCATGAATTATCAAATGAAATCAGGTTGTTTAAGGATAAACTGAAAGAATTTGAAGCTAATTTAGAAAAGATAAAAGATTTAAAAGATGTTAATAAAATAATTGGAATAATTCAAAATGAGATTAAAAGTGTTATAAAATTTTTAGATTTTTTCAATGAAGAGATAAATAATTTAAAAGAGAAAATAAAGAAAATAACAGAAAAAGTATCAAAATTTGATAAAAAGATTTTTAATCTTCAGAAAAAAGCTTTTATAGATGAACTAACTAAGGTTTACAATAGAAGAGGGCTTGAGATAAAGTTAAGACATTATTTAAATGATTTTGTTTTTGGAAAAGATAATTTTGCTTTGATTTTTTTTGATATTGATAATTTTAAAGAAATAAACGATACTTATGGCCATGTTGTTGGTGATTTAATTTTAAAAAAGATTGCGGAAATTATGAAAAAGTCAGTTAG
>CAZQKL010000142.1:0-2654 GCA_964593895.1 uncultured bacterium | reverse complement strand
TAAAAAGGAGTGCAGAATATGGAGAAAAAAGAATTATTTGAAAAGCTTGAAAAAATGGAAAAAGAAGCTGAAATTGGAGGTGGAGCTGATAAAATTGAAAAACAGCATTCTCAGGGAAAGCTTACTGCAAGAGAAAGACTTGAAAAATTTTTTGACAAAGGAACTTTTGTTGAAATTGACAAATTTAAAGTGCACAGATGCACCTATTTTGGAATGGATAAGAAAAAAATTCTTGGAGATGGAGTTGTAACTGGATTTGGGAAGGTAAATGGAAGGGTTGTGTATGCATTTGCTCAAGATTTTACTGTCTTTGGAGGTTCATTGAGTTTAGCACATGCTGAAAAAATTTGTAAAATAATGGATATGGCAGCGAAAAATGGTGCTCCTGTTGTAGGATTTAACGATTCAGGAGGAGCAAGAATTCAGGAAGGAATTACATCTCTTGCTGGGTATGCAGAAATATTTTTGAGAAACACTTTATATTCAGGAGTTATCCCTCAAATTTCAGCTATTTTAGGACCATGTGCAGGAGGAG
Organism: uncultured bacterium; assembly: GCA_964593895.1. Classification (GTDB taxonomy): domain Bacteria; phylum DYJV01; class DYJV01; order DYJV01; family JALVYZ01; genus CAZQKL01. Next base: position 2,119 of record CAZQKL010000142.1, on the reverse strand, counting down.
CGGTATATTCTCCAGCAATCATGGATTTTATAATTATGACAGAAGGAACAAGTTATATGTATATTACAGGTCCTCAGGTTATCAAAGCGGTTACACATGAGGAAGTTGACCATCAAACTCTTGGTGGTGCAAATGTTCATATGACAAAGTCAGGTAATGTTCATTTTTCATGCAAAAATGATGAAGAAACCATTGAAAAAGTAAAAGAACTATTAAGTTATTTACCTCAAAATAATAAAGAAAAACCACCGGTAGTTGAGACAAAAGATGACCCTGAAAGAATTATTCCAGAATTAAATGATATTGTGCCTGTAAATCCCAAAAAACCTTATGATATGAAAAAAATTATAAAATTAATTGCAGATGAAGGGAAATTTTTGGAAGTTCAGGAAAAATTTGCACCAAATATTATTGTTGGATTTATAAGATTAAATGGTAAACCAGTTGGAGTTATTGCAAATAATCCAATGTATTTTGCTGGTTGTCTTGATATAAATTCATCTGATAAATGTGCAAGATTTGTTAGAACATGCGATTGCTTCAATATTCCACTTCTTGTTCTTGAAGATGTTCCTGGTTACTTACCTGGAACTAATCAAGAATATGGTGGAATTATTAGGCATGGCGCAAAAGTTATTTTTGCTTTTGCAGAGGCAACTGTTCCAAAAATAACAGTTATTACAAGAAAAGCTTATGGTGGAGCATACTGTGCAATGAACCCAAGACATTTAAGGGGTGATTATGTTTTTGCTTATCCAACAGCAGAAATTTCAGTTATGGGACCTGAAGGAGCAATAAATATAGTTTTTAGAAAGGAGCTTAAAGAAGCAGAAGACCCAGAGAAAAAAAGGCTTGAATTAATTCAAGAATACAGAGATAAATTTGCAAATCCATATCTGGGTGCAAATTTGGGATATATAGACAAAGTAATAAAACCTGAAGAAACAAGGAAGTTGCTTATAAAAGCTTTTGAAACACTTGAAAATAAAGAAGATAAAAATCCATGGAAAAAACATGGAAATATTCCTCTATAAATTATTATTTTTTTTAGCAGGTGTTGTATGCAGTATACTAATTTTCAAGCTTTTATGGAATATTGTAATTAAAAACGCAATTAACAGATTTTTTAATAAAAAATAATTTTGGGGGAGAAGTATGGCAAACTACGAAGAATTAAAAAAAGAGTGGGAAAAAAGTGTTGAAAAAGCAATAAAAAAATTTCCAGAAAGGAAAGAAAAATTTGAAACAACTTCAGGTATTGAAATAAAAAGGCTTTATACCCCTGAGGATATTGAAGATATAGATTATGCTGAGGATATTGGATTTCCAGGAGTATATCCATTTACAAGAGGTGTTCAGCCTACCATGTATAGAGGCCGTTTCTGGACAATGCGTCAATATGCAGGGTTTGGGACAGCTGAAGAAACAAATAAAAGATACAAATATCTTTTAGAACAGGGACAGACTGGATTAAGTGTTGCTTTTGACCTTCCAACTCAGATTGGATACGATTCTGATAATGAGCTTGCTCAAGGTGAGGTTGGAAAAGTTGGGGTTGCGATTGATACTTTGAAAGATATGGAAATTTTATTTGATGGCATTGACCTTGGAAAAGTTTCCACTTCAATGACAATAAATTCAACTGCAGCAATTCTTTTATGTATGTATGCAGCAGTTGCTGAAAAGCAAGGAGTTCCAATGGAAAATTTAAGAGGAACAATTCAGAATGATATTTTGAAAGAGTATTTCGCAAGAGGAACATATATTTTCCCGCCAAAAGAATCTATGAAAATTGTTACAGATATTTTTGAATTCTGTAAAGATAAAATGCCTAAATGGAATACAATTTCAATAAGTGGATATCATATAAGAGAAGCAGGTTCCAGTGCAGTGCAAGAAGTAGCTTTTACTCTTGCTGATGGAATTGCTTATGTTCAGGCTGCAATTGATGCAGGTCTTGATGTTGATACTTTTGCAAAAAGATTATCTTTCTTTTTTAATGCTCATAATAATTTTATTGAAGAAATAGCTAAATTTAGAGCTGCAAGAAGATTATGGGCTCGTATTATGAAAGAAAGATTTGGAGCAAAAGACCCTCGTTCATGTATGTTAAGATTTC
>CAZQKL010000141.1:0-4546 GCA_964593895.1 uncultured bacterium | reverse complement strand
AAGGTGCAGCTCTTGATGTTTTTGCAAAAGAACCACCAGATAGCAATCATCCTCTATTTCAATGTGAAAATTTTATATGCACTCCTCATCTTGGAGCTTCAACTAAAGAAGCTCAAATCAATGTTGCAATAGCAATTGCTGAACAGATGATAGATTTTCTGAAAAAAGGAATTATTAGAAATGCTATAAATGTTCCTTCAGTAAGTGCTGAAATTTTGAAAAATCTATCACCATACATTAAACTTGGAGAAAAACTTGGAGCTTTTATAACCCAGATGTGTGTTGAACAATGTGGCTTTACTGATGTATTTATTGATTATTATGGTCAAATAGCAAAATATGATGTTACTCCAATTACACTTTCTGTTTTAAAAGGATTGTTAACTCCAATGCTTGGAGATAATGTAAATTTTGTAAATGCACAGATAATTGCAAGAGATAGAGGAATTAAGCTTCATGAATCAAAAAGTGAAGCTGAAAAGAATTATGCTTCATCTATTGTTGTATCCACTCTTTCAAATGGCACAAAAATCACAATTGAAGGAACTGTATTTGGTAAAGAAGAGATTAGAGTTGTTGGAATAAATAATTTTAGAGTAGAAGCAGAACCAAAAGGACATCTAATTCTTATTCAAAATTATGATAGACCTGGTGTTATTGGTAATATTGGGACATTGCTTGGTAAACATAATATAAATATTGGTAATATGCAATTTGGTAGGGAAAAACAGGGAGGAATGGCAGTATCTTTACTTGAAGTTGATGAAAAAGTGCCATTTGAAATTATTGAAGAGATTAAAAAACTACCAAATATAATAAATGCGCAATTAATTGAATTATAGAGGATAAAAATGGCGAATATTGCAATTATTGGAACTCAGTGGGGAGATGAAGGGAAAGGGAAAATAGTTGATATTTTAGCTGAAAATGCTGATTGTGTAGTTCGGTTTCAAGGTGGTAACAATGCTGGCCATACTATAGTTATTAATGGGAAAAAAATTATTCTTCATCATATCCCATCAGGAATTTTACATAAAAATATAAAATGTATAATTGGAAATGGTGTTGTAATTGATCCAGAAATTTTAATCAATAAAGAATTAAAAACCCTTGAAAAAGAAAATTTTGAAGTTTCTGATAAAAATTTTAAAATAAGTAAAAATGCTCATGTTATTATGCCTTATCATAAGTTAATTGAACAGGGGAGAGAAAACAATGGCAAAATTTTAAAAGTTGGAACAACAAAAAGAGGAATAGGCCCAGCTTATGAAGATAAAATTTCAAGAAGAGGTATAATGGTTAAAGATTTAATTGATGAAAAGGTTTTTTCTGAAAAACTTGAAGAAATACTTGAAGAAAAAAATTGTTTGATAAATTTTTATGGTTTTAAACCTTTAAAAAAAGATGAAATTTTAAATAATTATTTGAAATACGGAGAAGTTCTAAAAGACTTTATTGCAGATACTCATAAGATTCTTGTTGAAGAAGAGAAAAAAGGGAGCAACATAATTTTTGAAGGAGCTCAAGGAACATTACTTGACATTGACCATGGAACTTATCCATTTGTAACTTCTTCAAACACAGTAAGTGGTAATATTTGTGCAGGAGCAGGATTTGGGATTAAAAAAATTGATAAAATTATTGGAATTGTAAAAGCTTATACAACAAGAGTTGGAATGGGGCCTTTTCCAACAGAATTAAAGAATAAAACAGGAGATTATTTAAGAGAAAAAGGTGGTGAATTTGGTTCTACAACTGGAAGACCAAGAAGATGCGGTTGGCTTGATTTAGTTGCATTAAAATATTCCAGCAATTTAAATAATTTAACTGAAATTGTTTTAACAAAACTTGATGTTTTAGATGGATTAAATGAAGTAAAAATCTGTGTTGCTTACAAATATAAAGGAGAAGTTTTTGATTATTTTAATAATGATTTAAACTTCTTAAATAATGTTGAACCAATTTTTAAAACTTTTAAAGGCTGGAAGCATAATTATAACAACATCTCTGATTTCAATTCTTTACAAAATGAAACAAAAGACTATATTAAATTCATTGAAGATGAATTAAACATTCCAATATCAATAATATCAACAGGTCCTGATAGAAAAGCAACAATTTTCAAGAAATAAAGAGGTTAGAAAAATGGAATTATGGGAAACTAAAAAAGAGATAGAGAATATTTTTGTCAAATTAGATGATTTAAGGAGTTATCTTTGAAATAGATGATAAAATAAAAAAATTAGGAGAAATTGAAAAAAAAATAGGAGAGTCAAATTTCTGGAATAATCGTGATAAGGCTAAACAAGTACTTAAACAGGAGAAAGCATTAAAAAATATAATTAATGAATGGAAAGAATTAAAAAATAGCATTGAAGATATAAAGGTACTTTTAGAACTTGCTGAAGAGGAAAATGATACATCTATTTTAAAAGAAATTGAATTAAATTTAAAGAATTTAAAAAAAGATGTAGAAAATCTTGAATTAAAAGAACTTTTAAATGAGCCGAATGATATATCAAATGCAATTATTAGCGTAAATGCAGGTGCAGGTGGTACTGAAGCTCAAGATTGGGCAGAAATGTTATTAAGAATGTATTTGAGATGGTGTGAAAAAAATAAATTTCAATATGAGGTTATAGATAAACAAACAATGGAGGAAGCAGGAATAAAAAGTGCAACATTCATTGTAAAAGGAGATTATGCATACGGCTACTTAAAAGGAGAAACAGGTATTCATAGACTTGTAAGAATCTCGCCTTTTGATGCAAATAAAAAGAGACATACCTCTTTTGCATCTGTAAATGTTGTTCCAGAAATTTCAGATGAAATTGAAGTTGAAATTAATGAGAAAGATTTGAAAATTGAAACATTTAGAGCAAGTGGTGCTGGTGGTCAGCATGTAAACAAAACAGAATCAGCTGTTAGAATTACTCATTTGCCAAGTGGTATTGTTGTACAATGCCAGAATGAAAGAAGTCAGCATAGGAATAGAGAAGTTGCAATGAAAATTTTAAAAGCAAAGCTTTATGAAAGGGAACAGAAAGAGAAAGAGAAAGAATTGCAAGCTTTAAGAGGTGAACTAAAAGAAATTGGCTGGGGAAATCAAATAAGATCGTATATTATGCACCCTTATAGACTTGTAAAAGACCATAGAACAAATTTTGAAACAGGTAATGTTAAAGCTGTTTTAGATGGAGAGTTATTAGATGAATTTATTAAAAATTACCTGTTCTGGAGAAAGAATTAATGGAGTTAATTGATTTTAAAAATGTTGTGGAAAATTCAGTTGCTGGATTTTATATCTCTCATATAGATGGATATTTTATTTATACAAATAAAAAATTTGCAAATATTTTAGGATATGAAGATTTCAATGATATAAAATCAACTTATATCCCATCAGATATTTACTACTCAAAGGATGATAGAGAAAAATTTTTAAATGCTTTAAAAGAAAAAGGATATCTGGAAGGATTTATTGTAAGATTAAAGAAAAAAGATGGTTCTTCAATTTATGTAACTTTATCTGGAGAATTACATGAAGATGGAAGTCTCTCAGGGTGGATTATTGATGTAACAGAATTAGTTGAAAAAACAAAGGAACTTGAACTAAAAAACAGAATCATAGAAGAGAATCCAGATGCTATATTTATATGCGATTATGATGGAAATATTGTTTATTCAAATAAAGCATTTGAAGAATTAATTGGAGAAAGTGGAGAATCTGTTGGAAAAACATTAAATTTGTTTCCACTTGATTCAAATGTAAAAAAAACAATAAAAAAAATTGTAAAAACCATTAAAAAAAGAAAAATTTATACAGGTGAAATTAATATTATTACCAAAGATGACAAAATTATTCCTTGTGGAGTGAAAATTTTTGCGCTCTATTCTAAAACTGGAAAAATAGAGTATTTTATAAATATTTTTAGAGATATTTCTCAAAAAATAGAACTTGAAGCAAAACTTGCTCAGGCTCAAAAACTTGAAATTATGGGAAAAATGACATCATCTTTAATTCATGACATAAATAATATTATTTCAAGTTTAATGTCTTACATTGAATTATTGAAAATTTTTAAAGATGAAGAAGATAAATTTAATAAATATTACAATAAAATTGAAAAATTAATAGATAATTCAAGTATGCTTGTACAGAGAGTTTTGAGATTTACCAAACAATCAAAAATCTCAAAAACATTAATTAAGATAGAAGAAATAATTGGTGATTTAGATAATTTTACTGAATTTTTAACTCACAATAAACCACATATAGATATTGAAATTAAATATAGAGACAAAGAATTACTTATTCTTGGAAATAAATCTTCAATAATTCAAATTCTTTTAAATTTAGTGGTAAATTCGATTGATGCTATTGAGGAAGCAAAGAGAGATAAAGGTAAAATTACTATATTTTTTGACAGGATTTTTATAAAAGATGAAAAATATTTAAGAATTATTGTTGAAGATAATGGTAAAGGAATTGATAAAAAAATAATAAAAGATATTTTTACTCCTTTTTTTACTACAAAAAAATTTA
>CAZQKL010000140.1:0-4597 GCA_964593895.1 uncultured bacterium | reverse complement strand
CATGGCATTGTCAATAATAGATATGCTTTTGTATCTTTTTTCTCAGATAAAAGAACATTTAAGCCCCAGAGAAACATTCCTGCTGCAAGAATAAGATGTATTAACATGCCCTTTTTTAAAAAACTATCAAAAATAGAAAAATGCTCTATAAAATTAACATATTTTATTAAGTAAAAATTTAAAATAAAAACAATAAAATACGCAACAAACACAGAAATAATTTCTCTTTTTTTTCTCTTTTGAAGCATATAAGACAATCCTATTCCAGACTTTATTGCAAAAATTCCTGAAGTAAAAATTATTCCAATAATTAAAGTTTTAATAATCATCTTTCTATTATTCCATACAAAATAGAATCAATGCACCTATCCAGAATAAATGGATAATTTGTTTCTTTTAAATCAGGGACATTTTTTAATTTTTTACCTGAAATTTTCTCTGCAACAAATTTTGACTCATTTAAAATAAAAGTTTTGCCAACAAGTCTCCGTTCATAATCATCATTAATACTGAAACATCCCTTTAGATAATTACTGTAAAGAGGGTCTAATAAAATATCATCAAGCTTTAGCATTGCTTGTTTTAAAGTAATTTCAGGTTTGTATTTTTTTATGATTTTTGCAAGTTCAAATAATCTTACATTTCTCTCCTTTAATCTCTGAAAAATATTTCTATTTGCAACAATTCTATTCTGCTTTAAAATTGCCTCCTTTACCCCTTCATAAACACATTTTGCTAAAATTTCTGCAAATTTTGTATGTCCACCTGCTATATCTTTTAATCTTCCGTTTCCTGAGACTATGATAATGTTATCAGTTCCTGTGCCAGTTGCTTGAAATTTAGCTCTATTGTAAGAGCTTCTAATATCCAGATCTTGAAGAGCAGATGTCTTTGCTTCTGTAACTGTGATTATGCTTCTTGCCATTGCTCTTTGAGTAAGTTTTAAGTTTGTTAACACTATAATATTAATTGTTCCGTGATTAATAAAAATACCTGAATATTTTCCTATTCTTAATGCATTTGAATTAACTCCAGCTGTAACATAGACAGCAATTTTTATATCTTTATATTTTTTAAATTTAATTGCGAGATTATCCATATTTGCACCAGTATAGAGCAAAGACGAATTTTTTAAAGTGACACCGAGAGCTTCTGCTACTTCTTTTTTAAATTTTTTAAAATTTTTATGTCCTTCATTCCATCGTGGAGGGACAAGATAATGATTTCCAATAAATTTTACTTTTCTGAAACCATCAAGAGTGGATAAAACTTTTTGAGGTTTTTTAAACTCAATTAATAAAGTTTTATGGGGGAAATCATTGATTATTCCAGATACAAGTTCAACATTTTTAACATAATCAAAATAATTTTTTAATTTTTTTCTTTTTGTGATTTTATGCTTTGTGATTATATTTTTTTCATTAAAAAAATAGTCATTATAAATTGATGCACTCAACCATTGAATAAAGTATCCAGTTAATTCTGATGCTCTGCATGTCAAAATGCATGGAAAAGTATAAATTTTATGATTTTTTACAGCATTCACATCTTTCCATCCAGGTTGTGTGAAAAAATTTTTTAAATAGTTTCTGTCATTACCACAAACATATATAAAATCAGGATTAAATTTTTTCCATTCTTTAAGAGAAATTTTATAAATATCTCCATTTACCTCTGGGACAAATGGAATTCCACCTGCTTTTTTTATAACATCAATCTGAAATGAATTTCTTCCAGGGACAAAACCAGGTCCCATAACCCGTATAACCCTTCTTCTTTTATTTTCAGGAATAAATTTTAATTTTTCCTGAATAAGTGCAATTTCATTATGCATTTTTTCTATTAATCTTTTTGCAGATTTTTCTTTACCTAAAAGTTTTCCAAGAAATTCAATATTTTTATAAATATCATTAACTGAATGTGCCTGCAAAACTATTACTCTTACTTTATTTTTAAAATGTGAAATAACATCTTTATGAAATTTTGCACAAAATATTAAATCTGGTTTTAATTTCTCTATCCTTTTAATATCAGGAGCAAAAAATCCTCCAACAATTGTTTTTTTAGTAGCTTCAAAAGGATAAGTATCATGATATGTAACTCCAACAACTTTATCACCAGCACCAAGAGCAAAAATAATTTGAGTAATTGTAGGAGAAATAGAAACTATTCTTTTATAATCTGCATGCAAAAATGAAAAATTTAATAACACAATTAAAAAAATAATTATTTTTTTCATTTTCTCCTCATCTTAAATTTATCAAAATTTATAATCAAAACTTATATAAAAACTCCTTCCCTCAAGTGGATAGTATGGAGTTTTGGGAATATTAAATCCACTTGCATAAGCATACATATCCTGATTATTGGTGAAATTTTTAATTGTAAAATAGAAATTTAAACTTTTGTTTAATTTATAAGTAAAACCAGTGTTAAAAATTTTATATGAATTGTAATAGTAGTAACCCCCATCATCAAAATAGTTTTTCCCTATTTTATTCCCATCAATCCAGAAAGTTATATTTTTAAGATTTAACTGAAACCTTGCATATAAGGAATTTTCAGGTCTGTTAGGCAAAGGTTTTCCAAACTTATATCCTATCTGTCTTGACTTTGTATCAAGTGCTGAATAATTGAGGGAAAAATTAATCAATTTAAAATTAAAGTTTAAAAGCAATTCATAACCTCTAATTTTTGCATCCTCAATATTTTTATATTTTGAATATCTCTCATTCACCATTATAAATTCTATCAAATCTTTAACTTTATTTTTGAAAAATGTTAAATCTCCTGAAATTGAAAAAGGAAAATTTTTAAAATTATACCTGAATCCAAATCCATAATCTCTGTTTCTACTTCTTTCAGGTTTTAAGGTTTCATTTGATAAAAGTGTTGCACCATCTCCAAATTTTTCATAAAAATTGGGATATCTGTAAAATAAACCATAATTAAATTTAGCATATAAGTTTAATTTTTTTAAAAAAGGCAAATAATACTTTATCCCTATTGATTTTGAACCTTTTGAAAAATGTGATTTTGAACTATCTTTTCTGTTTTTGTCTGTAATTCTATTTTTCCTGTAAACAGGTTCAATTATCAGGTTTTTATGAAAAATATAAAATTTATTAGAAACAGTAAAATCAGTCTCATCTCTTTTGTAATGGGAATCTTTCAAATATGAAGAATTTGGTGTTAAATTGATTTTTAAATTTTCAAGATTTTTTGTTAAATATAATTTAAAGTTTAAAAATTGATTTTTTTCTATTTCAAAAGAAAAGTTCATACCTTTTTTCCATGTATAATAAGCAGATTTATACAATCCATACATTCCAAGAGCAAAATTTGGGTTATGAAAATATTTTCTATTTCTTTCAAAATAACCTTGAAAGCCAAAAATCATAAATTTATAGTTGTAAGTGTATGAAACATCAATATGATTTCTAATTCTATTAAAAGAAGCATCTGTATCATTGAAATTTCTATCCCTTCCAGGGGCAGCCCCTGGAAGTTCTTTATGTTTATAAAAATGTCTGTAAGTTACATTAATAATTGAATTTTCAAAATCTTTTGAAAAATTATAAAGTAAGCTTTTCTGATGATAGTAGTTATTTCTTCTATGTGCATGATAATCATCTGAAGCATTGAAAGGAGTATTTGCATCGTTATAATATGGATAATCTCCAGTTCTCGCTTCAAATGAATAATTCAAAAAATTATTTTTAAAATTCAAACTATTTTCAAATTGATAATACTTAAAACTTCCATAAGTTGTTTTTATGTAAGATTTTTTTGCTCTTTTTTTTGTAATGATATTTATCACTCCCCCAATTCCAGCTCTTCCAAATTGAGGTGGGATATTTCCTCTATATATTTCAATTTTTTTTATATCCTCCAATGGGATAGAGCTTAAGTCAACAGAACTTTCTCCACCACTATTAACGAGAATTCCATCAATATATACTAAAACCTGACTTGAGGTACTACCTCTTATTGAAACAGTTGAATATGAACCTCTACCTGCAAGGGTTGTAACATGAACTCCAGGAATAGTATCAAGTAACTCTGAAAGAGTTTTTTCCTCAAATTTGTGTTTTTCAACATTAATTACTGTTTTTGTGTATGGAGTAAGATTTTTCTTAAATTTATATTTCTCTGATTTTACAACAATTTCTGGCACCACATAAAAATTTGCAGAATACAGATTCACTGCAAATATACAAAGCATTATGAGAATTATCATTAATTTACTCCATTAGTAATTAAAATCTGTTCCAATTTTGTATGGTGGGTAACCAAGGTCAGTATCAGAAAACTTTGTAATGTTTCCATTTTTATCAATTAAAACAATTGCCCCAGGGGTTATTATCTGTTTAACTTCTTTTGTTTTGTAATCAATATCTGCTTTTCCTCTATCTGCAATAACAATGTATCCACAAACATAATCTATATCAGGAATGTATGAAGATGCAGAGTAAACTGGAGTTGTTATGAGTCCAGTTTTATTTTCATCATTATAAGTATTCACATTTAAAATTCTGTAAACATTATATGGAGAGCCCCATCCTGCATTTGTGACAATATAAACTTCGCCATCTGG
>CAZQKL010000139.1:0-4633 GCA_964593895.1 uncultured bacterium | reverse complement strand
AAAAAAAAAAAGAGAAAAAAAACTATTGAAAAAATCAAAAAAAAATTTGAAGATTTAAAGAAAGATTTTGAAAAAAAAGTTGAAATTCAGGTAACTAAAATAATTGAAAAATTAAATCTTCCAACAAAAGATGATATTGAAAAATTGGAAAAAAGGATAGAAGAACTTGAAAACAAATTAAAAGATAAATGATTTTTAAACTTCCTCAAACTTATAGAAAAATAAGAAGACTAAATCAAATTTTACCTGTTATTTTTAAATATGGATTTGGTTGGATTTTAAAAGAATTTAAAATAGATTATTATATCTTTCTGTTAAAGAATTTTTTCAAAATAAAAACTGAAAAAAAATTTGAATCTCTCTCAAATGAAAAAAGATTTGTCCTTGCCCTTCAGGAACTTGGACCAACTTTTATTAAATTAGGTCAGCTTTTAAGTACAAGAGAAGATATTTTACCTGAGAGCTGGATAAAAGAGCTTGAAAAGCTTCAAGACCATGTTTTGCCTGTAAAATTTTCAAAAATTGAAACCATAATTTCACCACTTATAAAAAGTAAAAAATTTAAATCTATTGAAAAAGAACCTATTGCTTCAGCATCAATAGCTCAAGTTCATTTAGCAGAACTTGTAACTGGAGAAAAAGTAGTAATTAAAATAAAAAGACCTGAAATTGAAAAAATAATTTTTACTGATATTTTACTTCTATTTGAAATAGCTAATCTTATTGAAACTCATATTCCAGAACTTAGAATGTTTAAACCAGTAAAGCTTGTTCAAGAATTTTCTGACACTATTAGCAAAGAATTAGATTTTTTTAGAGAAAAGCAGAATATCCTAACATTTAGAAAAATTTTTGAAAATGACGACTTTATTTACATTCCAAAAGTTTATGAAGAATTCTGCTCTGAAAATTACATTACAATGGAATATATTGAAGGTATAAAAATAAACAAATATGATGAGTTAAAAAAGGCAAATATTGATTTAAAATTTCTAACAAACAAATGGAGTGAAAAAATTATTACTCAAGTGCTTGAATATGGTTTCTTCCATGCTGACCCCCATCCTGGAAATATTCTTGTTTTAAAAAATAATAAATTAGCATATCTTGATTTTGGTATGGTTGGAAGATTAACTGAAGAAATGAGATTGAACATTGCAAATTTAATTGTTGGAATTGCTGGAAAAAATGTTGATTTAATTATAAAAACTTTAAAAAACATGAGCCCTGATTTTTATGTAGAAGATACTGTTAGTTTTAAAAAAGATCTACTTGATTTTATTGATTTATACTATAATGTTCCTTTAAAAGATTTTAATGTTGGTAAGGTTTTTAAAGAGCTTTTTAGAATTTTAAGAAAATATGGAATATCAATAATTACTGATTATGTGCTTCTTGATAAAACAATTATTACTCTGGAAGCAATTGGGAAAAAATTAAATCCTGAATTTAATTTTGTTGAAAAAGCTTATTCTGAAGTAAAAAAAATTTTAAAACAACAGAGAAGCCTAAAAAACCTCATTAAAAAGGATATTTCAAAAAGGATAAAAAATGTTTCAGAATTTACTGAAGAGCTTCCTGAATACATTTTAGAAAGTTTTAAAACCCTTTTAAATAAAAATCTTGTTATAAATTTCAAACATCAGGGACTTGAGCCATTTATAATTGAAATGGACAGATCAATAAATAGATTAATTTTTGGATTAATAATTTCAGCAACAATAATTGCAGGTTCATTTCTTATAAAAATTTCACCAATTTTTGGGATTATAAGCTTTTCAATTGCAACAATATTGGGATTATGGTTATTATACGGGATTTTTCGTTCAGGTAGATTATAATGCCCACTATTTTTCTATTCAGACATACTGAAACAATAAATACAATAGATGGAAAATTCAGATACAATGGTTTTATTGATGTTGATGTAATACCTGAGAGTTTAAAAAGGTTAAAAAAATATATCCCTTTATTGAAATACAGAAATATAAAAAAAATTTATTCAAGTGATTTAAAAAGAGCATACAAAGGCGCAAAAGTTTTTGCAGAAAGCCTTGGACTTGAAGTTATTAAATTAAAAGAGTTAAGAGAAGTTAAACAGGGAATTTTTGAAGGTTTAACTTATGATGAAATAATTGAAAAATATCCTGAAGAAGCGAAGAAAAAATTTTCAGATTATGTAAATTACAGAGTAAAAGGTGGAGAAAGCTTAAAAGATGCTTATAATAGAATAATTCCATGTGTTAAAAAAATTTTTGAAAAAAGCGAAAATTCAATAATTGTTGCACATGGTGGTGTTAATATGCTAATCCTTCTATATTGCCTTAATATGAAACTTGAAGATTTTTTTAGAATTACTCAGGATTTTGGATGTATGAATGAAATTGAAATCTATGATAATTTTATAAAAGTTATAAGAATGAACTATGTTTTGTAATAATCTTGTAGGGGCTTTACAAAAATTTCACCTCTTTTTTTCGCTTCAATTCCGAATGTTGCAGCAATAGCACCATTAAGAGTTGTAAAATATGGAATTCCATATGTAATTGTTGTTCTTCTTATTGCATAAGAATCTTCTGCAGCCCTTTGAGTATTTGGTGAATTTATAACAAGGGAAATTTCTTTATTTTTTATATGGTCAACAATATGAGGTCTTCCTTCATAAACCTTTAATACAGTTTTTGTTTTTATTCCATAAGACTTTAAATATTCAGATGTATTTTTAGTGGCCAATATATTAAATCCTAATTTACTAAGTTTTTCAGCAACTTTTTCAAAACCCTTCTTATTATGAACTGTTATTAAAACATTTCCACCATCAGGAAGAGAGTTCCCAGCAGCTATTTGAGATTTAAGATACGCAAGTCCAAAATCTTTTGCAATTCCCATTACTTCTCCAGTTGATTTCATTTCAGGTCCAAGTAATGGGTCAACTCCTGGAAATTTTATAAATGGAAATACAGCTTCTTTAATTGAATAATAATCTGGGAGGTAATTTTCTTTTATTCCAAGTTCTCTTATTTTCTTTCCCAACATTACCTTCACAGCTAATTTTGCAAGTGGTATTCCAGTTGCTTTTGAAACAAATGGAACAGTTCTTGATGCTCTTGGATTAACCTCTAAGATGTAAATTTCATTATCTTTTACTGCAAATTGAACATTCATAAGACCCTTAACTTCTAACTTTAAAGCAAGTGCCCTTGTTTGTTCTGCAATCTCTTCAATGATTTCTCTACTTAAAGAATATGGAGGAATGGAACATGCACTATCACCTGAATGAATTCCAGCTTCTTCAATATGTTCCATAATTCCACCAATAAAAACTTCTTCACCATCAGCAAGGCAATCTACATCTATTTCTTTGGCTTCAGTAAGATATTTATCTATTAAAACAGGATGCTCATAAGATACTTTAACAGCTTTTTCCATGTATTCAATCAAACTTTCTTCATCATAAACTATCTCCATTGCTCTACCACCAAGCACATATGAAGGTCTGACTAAAACTGGATATCCAATAGATTTTGCAGCTTTAATGGCTTCAGAAATTGTCATTGCAGTCAAACTTGGAGGCTGTTTTAAACCGAGTTCATCAAGAAGTTGTTTAAATCTTTCTCTATCTTCAGCTCTATCAATGTTATCAGGGTCAGTTCCAATTATTGGAGCACCTGCTTTTTTTAAAGGAACAGCTAATTTTAATGGAGTCTGACCTCCAAACTGAACAATAATTCCATCAGGTTTTTCAAGCTCAACAATATTTAAAACATCTTCAAATGTTAATGGTTCAAAATAAAGTTTATCTGATATATCATAATCGGTACTAACAGTTTCTGGATTACAATTTACCATTATTGCTTCATAACCTTCTTCTTTCAAAGAAAAAACTGCATGCACACAGCAATAATCAAATTCAATTCCCTGACCTATTCTATTTGGTCCTCCACCTAAAATTATTACTTTTTTTCTATTACTTCTAATGGATTCATTTTCCATTTCATATGTAGAGTAGTAATATGGAGTTACCGCTTGAAATTCTGCTGCACAAGTATCAACTGTTTTAAATACAGGAAAAATTGAGTATTTTTTTCTCAAATCTTTTATTTCTTTCTCCTTTTTGCCTGTTAATTGTGCAATTCTTATATCTGAAAACCCAAATTCTTTTAATCTTTTCAAATTTTCTTTTGAAAGATTTTTTTCCCTTTTTAGTTTTTCCTCCTCATCAATAATCTGTTTCACATTGTTTAAAAACCATTTATCTATCTTTGTATATTCGTGGACTTCATCAACATTAAAACCTTTTCTAAATGCTTCTCCAATAAACCATAATCTATCACTATTTGGAATTTTTAATTTCTCAATTATCTGTTCATCAGAAAAATCACCTTCAAGCTCTTTATCAAACCCATATGTATCAATTTCAAGAGACCTCATTGCTTTCTGCAATGATTCTTTAAATGTTCTACCAATAGCCATTACCTCACCAACTGACTTCATCTGAGTGGTTAAAGTTGCATCAGCATCTGGAAATTTTTCAAATGTAAATCTTGGAATTTTTGTTACAACATAATCTATTACTGGTTCAAAAGAGGCTGGAGTTTCTTTTGTAATATCATTTTGTATTTCATCAAGAGTA
>CAZQKL010000138.1:0-4640 GCA_964593895.1 uncultured bacterium | reverse complement strand
CAAAAATATCAGCACCAAGACCTGCAATATCACCAACATTATCACCAACATTATCTGCTATAACACCAGGATTTCTTGGGTCATCCTCTGGAATTCCTGCCTCAACTTTACCAACTAAATCAGCACCAACATCTGCAGCTTTTGTATAAATTCCACCTCCAACTCTTGAAAATAGAGCAACTGAACTTGCACCCATTCCAAAACCGTTTAAATATTGAGCAGTTGTTGGATCATTACCCCAAATAGCGAAAAATACTCCAACTCCAAGAAGCCCAATTCCCGCTACAGCCATTCCCATAACAGAACCACCCATAAAAGCAACATTTAACGCCTTTGCCTGACCTTCACTTGCAGCAGCTTGTGAAGTTCTAACATTTGCCTTTGTTGCTGCAGTCATTCCTATAAAACCAGCACTCATAGAAGCTAATGCACCAAAAACATAAGCAATTGCTGTTTTATAGCTAATAAATATAGCAAGAAGTATAGCAACAATAATTACAAAAATAATGAGAATTGAATATTCCCTTTTTAAAAATGCTAAAGCACCTTCATGAATCATATCTGAGATTTCTTTCATCCTTTCATTGCCATAAGGTTGCTTAGAGACATATCCAAAAAGAATAATTGCGAAAATGATACCAATTAGTCCCAAAAGTGGAGCCCAAAAATTTACACTCATTTTTCTCCTCCTTTCTTGATTCTTGGAAATTCAAATAATAATTGAAAAAAATTGTAAAAAACTTCTTTTAAACTGTTTTTTATAATTAAAAATTCTCCTTCACTAAATTTTGATAAAACATAATCTGGTATATCTTCTTTTCTTGCAGGTCTACCTATACCAATTTTTATTCTTTTAAAATTATTATGTCCAAGATACTCAATAATTGACTTTACTCCATTATGACCACCATGTCCGCTTTTCCTTTTTATTCTTATTTTTCCCAAAGGTAAATCAATATCATCATGAATAACTATAATATCATTAATTGATTTGAATTCAGATAAAAAATCAATTAAAGCTTTTCCAGAATTGTTCATGTATGTATATGGATACATGAGATAAGCTCTAACTTTTCCATCCTTTGAAATAAAATTTTTAATGTATAAAATATAACTTTCGCTTTTCAAAAAAAGATTTATCTCAAATCTATCAATTAGAAAATCTAAAAATAGAAAACCAACATTATGTCTTGTAAATTTATATTTATTCCCTGGATTTCCTAAACCAACAACTAATACATTTTTAAAATTATTCTTCACTTGTTTCAGTTTCTTCAGTCTCTTCTCCAGCTTCTTCTTTTTCAGCTGGAACAACTGTAACAATTGTAAAGTTTGTATCGTAGATAAATTTTACATTTTCCAATTTTAAATCTTTAATGTGAATAGCATCATGAATATCAAGATTTGAAACATCAATTTCAATTTTTTCAGGTAAATATTCTGGTAAACATCTTACTGTCAATTCTCTTCTAATAATTTGTAAAATTCCACCTTTTTTAACACCTGGAGCTTCACCAATTATTTCAACTGGCACTTCCACTTCTACTTCTTCTTCAGCTTTTATTCCATACATATCAAAATGTATTGGTATTCTTTTTAATGGATGATATTCCACATCTTTTAATAAACATAATTTTTTAATTTCTTCTCCCTCTTTTTCTATTTTTAAATCCACAAAGATATTTTTTTCCCTTGATTTTCTTGCTAATTTAATTAGACTTGAAGTATCCATATAAATTGGAATATTATCTTCCCCTCTTGAATAATATATACCTGGAGTGTATCCTTCATTTCTTAATTTTTTTAGCTCACCTTTTGTCATTTTTGGTCTTATTTTTGCAGTAACACTTATCTGTTCCATAATTAATCCTCCAAATCAATTAAATAATGAACTTACTGAATCTCCTGTAAAAATTCTTCTTATAACTTCTGCTAAAAGGGATGCAACAGATAATACTTTAATTTTATTACATTTTTTAGCTTCTTCTCTTAATGGAATTGTATTTGTAACTATTAATTCTTTTATTTTTGAATTATTTATTCTTTCAAGTGCAGGACCTGACAATACTGGATGGGTAATACAAGCATAAACTTCTTTTGCTCCTTTTTCAAGCAAAACATTAACCGCATTTGTTAAACTTCCTGCGGTATCAACTATATCATCAACAATTAATGCAATTTTATCTTTTACATCTCCAACAACATTGTATACCTTTGATTGATTTGGTCTATCTCTTCTTTTATCAATAATTGCAACTCCAGCATTCAATTTTTTAGCATAACTTAAAGCTCTTTCAACACCACCTGCATCTGGTGAAACAATTACAATGTTTCTTAAATCAATATCATTTCTTGACCTTAAATATTCAAGCATTACAGGTTGAGCATACAAATTATCCACAGGAATATCAAAAAAACCTTGAATTTGTCCTGCATGTAAATCCACTGTAACCATTCTATTGATGCCTGCTGTTTGCAATAAATTTGCTACCAATTTTGCAGAAATTGGTGCTCTTGGAGCAACTTTTCTATCCTGCCTTGCATATCCATAATAAGGGATTACCGCAGTAATTGAATGAGCACTTGCTCTTTTTAAAGCATCAACTAAAATTAAAAGCTCCATAAGATTTTCATTAGCAGGAAAACATGTGGATTGAATTAAGAAAATATTATCTCCTCTAACACTTTCATGAATTTCAACATTAATCTCTCCATCGCTAAATCTTTTAACCTGGCATTTCCCAAGAGGTATACCTATCTCTTTTGCAATATCTTGAGCTAATTCAATATTTGAATTTCCTGTAAATAATTTTATTCTTCCCATTGTCCTCATAATAAAATAAAAATGGCTGGGGCGGTAGGATTCGAACCCACGCATGCGGGGACCAAAACCCCGTGCCTTACCAACTTGGCGACGCCCCAGCTTTAAAGATTTCTACAAACAAAGATTTTATATTTTTTAAATTCTTTCTCTATCTTTGGTAAATTTTCAATTAATTCTTTTTTAGTTTTATACAAACCACATATCACAGAGCCACTTCCTGTCATCAAAGAAATCTCTGAATATTTTTTTAATTTTTCCTTAATTTCTTTTATTTCTGGAAAAATTCTAAAAGCAGAATTCTCTAAATCATTATACCCAAATTTTACATCAACCATTTTTTTCATAATATTTTTGTCAGATTTTGTCAATACCTTATTTAAATAAGAATATACTTTTTTAGTTGATAAATTTATTTCAGGTTTTATAAGCACATACCATTTGAATGGATTTTTAATTTTAAAATCATTTAAAATTTTATCGCCAATTCCAGAAATTACCAAAAAAGATTTTTCTTCAACAAATATTGGAACATCAGCTCCAACTTTTTTTCCAATCTTTACTAATTTATCTTTATGTAAAATTTTCTTAAAAAAATTATTTAAAAAATTTAAAACAATTCCTGCATTTGAACTTCCTCCACCTAATCCAGCTTGAGTTGGAATTTTTTTTATTATTTTAACTTCTATTCCAAAATCTATTGATGTTTCTTGCTTGAAAAGTTTAATTATTTCAGTTACAGTATTATTTTCTGGAATATCTTTATTTGAAAAATCTACAATAGTGAAATGTTTATTAGGATAAATTTTTAATTTAATGATGTCAAAAAGATTAACTTTTTGAACTGCTGATATTATGTTATGATATCCATCATCTCTTCTATTTAAAACCTTCAAAAATAAATTAATTTTGGCAGGAGATAATAGAAGAAATGTTGACATTCTTTATATCAAAATATAGTTTTTTTAATATTTCTTTAAATAATTTTAAATCGTTTTCATTTAATAAATTCGTAACGCAACTCATAAAACATTCTCCGTATCTTATAATGTCATTGGTTATCTTTCTACCTTTTTCAGTAAGTTTAACAATAAAACATCTTCTATCTTCAGGGTGAGGCTCTCTTTTTATAAATCCTTTTTTTTGAAGTAAATCAAGTATTCTTGTAACTGTTGGTGTTTCTAAAGAAAGAATTTCTGCTATTTCTCTTTGTGTAATATTTTCATTATTTTCAATAATTGTCATTAACACACACCAACCAGATGCAGTTATATCAATATCAGTTAAAAATTCATCAAATTTTTTTCTTAACTCTCTTGAAAGTCTTGTAGTTAAAAAATATATACAATCCTCTAACTTCATAATTGTTAACCTCTCAATAATTAGTTATACAACATAAAAATTATAAAAAAAGTGGCGGGGACCTACTTTCCCGCACCTTGATGGGTGCAGTATCATCGGCGCTGAGGGGCTTAACTTCCGTGTTCGGAATGGGAACGGGTGTTTCCCCCTCGCTATTCCCGCCACCAATTTTTTTATATTTTAAGGAAGGTTAAGGATTGTTATAAGGATTTATGGGTCAAGCCGTTCGCCCTATTAGTACTGGTTAGCTAAACGCGTTACCGCGCTTACACACCCAGCCTATCTACCAGGTAGTCTCCCTGGAGGCTCATGGGAGAACTTATCTTGGGGTGGGCTTCCCGCTTAGATGCTTTCAGCGGTTATCCCTTCCGAACATGGCTACCCAGCTCTGCCCCTGGCAGGACAACTGGTACACCAGAGGTTCGTCCATCCCGGTCCTCTCGTACTAGGGACAGCT
>CAZQKL010000137.1:0-4651 GCA_964593895.1 uncultured bacterium | reverse complement strand
AATCCAGGTTGTTATCCTACTTCAATTATTCTTGCTCTTTATCCAATTTTAAAAAATAAAATTAAAATAAATGAGAAAATAATTGCGGATTCTAAATCTGGAGTTTCTGGTGCTGGAAGAAACCCCTCTTTAAAAACAATATTTACAGAAGTAAATGAAAATTTCTCCGCTTATAGCATTGGAAATCATAGACACCAACCTGAAATTGAAGAAAAATGTAGTAAAATTTTTGGAAAAAACTTAAAAATTATATTCACTCCTCATCTATTACCTCTAAATCGTGGAATTTTATCTACTATTTACGTTGATTTAGAAGAAAAATTATCACCAGAACAAATTTTTGAAATTTATAAAGAAACCTATAAAAATGAACCTTTTATAAAGGTATTTGATTATGGAGAATTTCCAGATTTAAAAGTTGTAAGATGCACAAATTATTGCGCAATAGGAATTTATTTGAATGAAAAGATAAACCAGCTTATAATAATTTCTGTTATTGACAATTTAATAAAAGGTGCATCAGGTCAAGCTGTTCAAAACATGAATATTATGTATAATTTCCCTGAAACAGAAGCTCTTGAATTTATATCTCCTTTTATTTAATGTATCTTTTGATTTTTTCTTTAAAATCTTCAGGAACAGGCACAGTTTTTTTAGTTTTATAATCGTAAGACACCTGCACTGTAACTCCATCGGCAAATTTTTTTGTCCCATCAGTTGAAACAAGTTCATAAAAGAATTTAAAACTTTTATTTCCAAAATCTCCTGCCCACATTCTTAAAATAACTTCTCTTTCAGATAGCTTAATTTCTTTATAAAAATTTGCTTCAGCTCTTGCTAAAATAAAAGGATATTTTTGAAATCCATCTTTGCCAAAATTTTTCATATAAAATTCAAGCCTTCCCTGTTCAAAATATGTAAAATAAACTGCGTTATTCACATGACCCATTGCATCAATATCCTTAAATCTTATTTGAATTTTAACTTCAAACTTTTCCATTTTACCTTACCTCCAAAAATTTTAACATTTCCTCAAGATATTTAAAATCAATACTTAAATTTCCTCTTCCAAAACCTAATTCTATTCCTTTTTTATTTTCTCCATGATAATCACTACCACCAGAAATCAATAATTTCCTCTCTTTTGCTATTTTCATAAATAATTCTTCATCTTCTTTTGTATGGTCAGAATAGAAAACCTCTATCCCATCAAGGCCTAAATTTTTTAAATAATCCACAAGAGCAATCTTTTTATCTGTAGAAATATTAATTAACCCAGGATGAGCTAAGATAGCCAATCCTTTTGAATTTTTTATCATTTTAATTGCAGTGTCAGGAGAAAATCTAAATTTTTCAACATAGGCAAATGCTCCTTTTTTTAAACATTTTTCAAAAGCTTCTTCAGGAGTTGAAAAATAACCTTTTTTAGTGAGCATAAAAGCAATATGAGGTCTTCCAAGTTGTTCTCCAGCAATTTCTTTTAATTCATCTAAATCTATTTTAAATCCATGAGATTTTAATTTTTCTATAATTTTTTTATTTCTCTCTGCTCTTGCTTTTTGCAAAATTTTTAATTTTTCCTCTATTTCACCTTTTTTAACATCTATAAATAATCCAACCATATGAAAATTGAAATCTTTCATCTGGACACTAATTTCAACACCAGGAACTTTTATTATTTTTGTGGATACTTTTTCAAATTCGTATAAACCTGAAACTGTATCGTGGTCAGTTAAGGCAATGGCATAAAGTCCTATATTTTCCGCCTTTTTCACTAATTGAGTGGGAGTTAAAGTGCCATCAGAATAGGTAGAATGAGTATGAAGGTCAATTATTTTCATTAAATCCCCCAAATTTTGTTGCAAAAAATTTTTCATTTATGTATTCATGTTCACAGAAAAAATCAGGAGGTGTTTATATGATAAGAAATTGGAAATTACAAGTGTTAATTTTGGTAATTTTTCTTCTAACAATTTTTGGATGCACTGAAAAACAAAGAAAAGAACTAAAACATTTTAAATCTGATATTATAGGTTTAAAAAGGGAAGTTATACTTTATGATGCAAATGGCCATGTTATAAGAAAATGGAGAGGAAGATTTAAAATTGAGATTAATGGTGCATTTATCTCATTTATTGATGATAACGGCAAAGAAGTAAAATTAAGTGGAACAATAATTGTTCAGGAGCTTTAAAATGAAAATAATTTTACCAGTTGCTGGAAAAGGAACAAGATTAAGGCCTCATACTTATACAAGAGCAAAATCTCTTGTTACAGTTGCTGGAAAAACTGTTCTTGAGCATATTCTTGATAATCTTTTAGAGTTAAATTACGAGAAAGAATTTATTTTTATTACTGATGAAAATGGTGAGCAGATAAAAAATTTTGTAAAAGAGAAATATCCAGATTTAAAAACACATTTTACAGTGCAAAAAGAAAGATTGGGCCCAGCTCATGCTGTCTGGCTTGCAAAAGATTTTATAAATGAGGAAGATGATATTTTAATTGTTTTTAATGACACAATGTTTATTACAGATTTAAATAGAATTATTGAAGAAACAAAAGAACTTGATGGATTAATTTTCTCAAAAGAAGTTGATGACCCGAGAAGATTTGGAGTAAATGTAGTAAAAGATGGAATTATTGTTGATATGGTAGAAAAACCTGATAAATTTGTGTCAAATCTTGCTCAAGTTGGATTGTATTATATAAAAAATGGAAAAAAATTAATGGATGCAATTGAATATACGATAAAGAAAAACATAAAAACAAAGGGAGAATTTTATCTACCTTCTGCTTTTTTATACATGATTAAAAATGGAGCAAAATTT
Source organism: uncultured bacterium (assembly GCA_964593895.1). Taxonomy (GTDB): domain Bacteria; phylum DYJV01; class DYJV01; order DYJV01; family JALVYZ01; genus CAZQKL01. The sequence goes on along the minus strand of CAZQKL010000137.1, from coordinate 1,820 downwards.
GGTGCTCCTAAAATAGATTACTGGTTGGATTGTGGAACAAAAGAAGCATTGTTAAATACAAATAGATTTTTATTGAAAAAACATGATAATTCTTCAGAAATATCTTCAAAAAACTCACTAATTATTCCTCCAAATTTTATTGACCCATCAGCAATAATTGAAAATTCAATTATTGGACCATTTGTCTCAATTGGAAAAGGCGTAAAAATTAAAAATTCAATTATTAAAAGTTCTATAATCAACAATTTTGCTGAAATAGATACAATAAATATAAGCAATTCAATAATTGGAGAGAATGCTTTTGTAAAAGGAAATGAAAAAAGCATAAATATTGGAGATGATTGTGTTATAAAAATTTAAGAAAAGTAATTATCTGCTATTTCAGTAACTTCCATAAGTTTATCTTTAACAATCTTTTTTGCTTCATCATTATCAATATCCTTATCAATAAAAATTGGTTCACCAGCAACATAAACTATTTCATTAAATGGATATGGAATAATAAAGTTATCCCATGAGTTTAAAACATATTTTTTTCTCACATTATAACTCAATGGAATAATAGGAAAACCTGTGAGTTTACTAATGTAAATGGAGCCCCCTTGAATTTCATATTTTGGACCTCTTGGTCCATCAGGAGTTATACATATATCGTAATTTTTAACTTCTTTTATTAAATTCTTTAATCCCCTTACAGCACCTTTTTTTGTTGAACCTCTCACAGCTGAAAGTTTTTTATATTTTAAAATTATTTTTGTAATAATTTCACCATCTGAATGGTCACTTATTAAAATTTTTATTCCTTTACCTTTATATAATTTAGGCATAAGTGCAATTCTATTGTGCCAGAAAATATTTATTGTTTTTGTTTCTTTAGATTCCCATAACCTGAAAACATTTTCAAAATTTATATAATATTTTTTTGAAGTAACAAAAACAAAATCAATATAGCTTTTTCCAAGAATTGATGCTATATGGATTTTTGCAGGTCTTGTGAATTTCTTCATTTTATTTTTCCTAATTAATTTTTATAACTTTTTCAAGAAAATTGTTTTGACATTTACAAAATTTTTTAATAAAAAATTCACCATGAACGATAGAAAAAAGCTGTTTGAAATTATAAAGAAACTTTCATATGAAAAAAGAGAAGTAATTTTAACCTCTGGAAGAAAAAGCAATTTCTATTTTGACGGAAAGCAGACAACCCTTCATCCTGAAGGAGCATATTTAACAGGAAAATTAATGTATGAAATAATAAAAAATTCCAATATAAAAATTTCAGCAGTTGGAGGACCAACTCTTGGAGCTGACCCTATTGCGACAGCAGTAAGTATTGTTAGTTACATTGAAGGAGAGCCAATTCCAGCTTTTATTGTTAGAAAAGAACCTAAAGGACATGGAAAAAAATTGTGGATTGAAGGGTATAAAAATTTAAAAAAGGGAGAGAATGTTGCAATAGTTGAGGATGTTATAACAACTGGCGGTTCAATATTGAAAGCCATTGAAATAGTTGAAAAAGAAGGTTTTAATATAGGTATGGTGATAGTTCTTGTAGATAGAGAGGAAGGTGGAAGAGAAAACATAGAAAAAATGGGATATAGATTGTTTTCAATTTTTAAAAGAAGTGAATTTGAAAATGGATAATTGCCCATTTTGTAATGTTTCTAAAAACCAAATAATTGCAAAAAATTCATTATGTTTTGCAATTTTTGATAAGTATCCTGTAAACAAAGGTCATATTTTAATTATTCCTTTCAGGCATTTTTCAAATTTTTTTGATGCTACAATTGAGGAAAAAATCTCAATTTTGGAACTTTTGG
>CAZQKL010000136.1:0-4692 GCA_964593895.1 uncultured bacterium | reverse complement strand
AAAAACAGATGAGGAGCAATAAATGGCTAAGGTGATTGAAATCCATGGAATGATTGATGGAAAAAGAGTTTCATCAAAAGATTTAGAAGAGGAAATCCAGAAAAGAGTAAAAGAAGGATACACTCATCTTAAAATATACGCAAATGGCCAGCATGGAATTGGAGGAAGACTTTTCTTTAAAAAAGAAGATGTTCTTGTAGAAGTATTTGGTGCACCAGGCCAGAGACTTGGTAGTATGGGAACTTTTGGCACTAAAATCATTGTTCATGGCTCATGCAGTGACGATGTTGGCTGGTTAAATACAGGAGCAACTATAGTTGTGTATGGAGATGTTACCAATGGCGCACACAATGCAGGAGCACAGGGCATTCTTTATGTTCAAGGCAGTGGTGGTGCAAGATGTGATACAATGACAAAGCAAAATCCAAGATTTGAACCTTTACAATCCTGGTATTTCAGAGATGTTGGAGATTCTTTTGCAGAATTTAAAGCTGGTGGTATTGCTGTAGTCTGTGGAGTAAATCCAAGAAATCCTGATAATATTTTAGGATACAGACCATGTGTTGGAATGGTTGGTGGAGTTATATATTTCAGGGGAAAAGCTTATGGATGGAGTGAAAAAGATGTTCACTGTGAGGAATTAACAGAAAAAGACTGGCAGTGGCTAACAGAAAATATGAAAAAGTATCTTAAAGAAATTCAAAAAGAAGAATATTATGATGAACTTACAAATTCAATTAAAGACTGGAAAAAACTTGTTCCATATACTCCAGAAGAAAGAGCTAAAATGAATAAACCACCTGTTAGTATGCATTACTTTAGAAAAAATGTGTGGGATAAGGAAGTTGGAGATGGTGGTATATTTGGAGATTTAATGGAAGTTGATGATATTGTACTTCCATTTATTGTCACAGGCCAATACAGAAGAAGAATTCCTAAATGGGAAAATAGAAAGTTTAATGCACCATGTGCATATGCTTGCTCTATTGGAATTCCTACTCAGACAAGAACTTTTCTAATTAGAGAAGGGAAATTAGATGAAGCAATTAATCTTGTAATGAAATATTCTCCATTTCCAGTTACTGTGTGTGGAAATCTTTGTCCAAATCCATGTATGGAGGCTTGTTCAAGGGAAATATTTTTAAAAGAACCTGTTGATATAGCATATTTAGGCAGAATATCTGAAAATGTTAAATTACCTGAAATCAAAGAAGAAAAAGATAAAAAAATTGCAATTATTGGTGGAGGACCTGCAGGTCTATCTGCTGCATATCATTTAAGATTGCTTGGGTACAAGATCACAATTTTTGAAAAAGATGAAAAATTAGGTGGAAAAGTGGAATATTGCATCCCAAAACATAGATACAACTATGAAGCTTTTCAAAAAGAGATAGAAAGAATTTTATCCCTTGGAATCGAAGCTAAAACAGGAGTTACAATTGATAAAGAGATGTTTAAAAAATTACAGAAAGAATATGATAGAATAATAATTGCAGCTGGTGCATATAAAGCATATTTACTTGATTTTGATGGTAAAGAAGATGTTATCCCTGCAATAGATTATTTGAGAACAATAAATACAGGTTCACCAATTGATGTTAAAGGCAAAAGAGTTGCTGTAATTGGAGCTGGTAGAACAGGTATGGACGCATGCGTTCAGGCTCTTAATTATGGTGCAAAAGAAGTTATTGCAATTGCAAGAAGAAAGCCAAGAAGCTGGGGCAAAGAACATGAGGAAGCACTTGAAAAAGGTGTAAAAATTATATGGCCAAAATTTGTAAAAAAATATGATAAAAATCAAGGAAAAATATATTTTACAGATGGTGATGTTCAGGACTTTGATATTGCATTTATTTCAATTGGAGAATACCCTGTACTTGAATTTATAGAAAAAGAGGGATTTATTGAAGTGGACGAATATGGAAAAACTAATATTGAAAATGTTTACGCAATTGGTGATGTTGTAAGAGAAGGCCTGCTAACACATGCAATTGGCTGGGCAAGAAAAATTGCATACTATATTGATGCAGAGATTAATAATAAAGAATTTTGCTGGGATAATAGAGATGTAATTTCGTATGATAGAATAAAATGGCAATATTATGAAAAATCAAAAAATGCAGTGAGCCCTGAAGATGAAGCAGATAGATGTTTTTCCTGTGGACTTTGCCGGGATTGCCATATGTGCGAATTAACCTGTTTTGAACAGGCAATTTCAAGAATAGAAAAAGATGATGGTTCATTTGAGTATATTGTAGATGACAATAAATGTATTGGTTGTGGTTTCTGCGAAGCTGTCTGCCCATGTGGAATATGGGTGATGTATGATGTGTAAATAAAAATGAAGTTGTTGAGGTTATTGAGGTTAGTTGAGGTTAGTTAATAGTTAGTTCATTGTTAGTTTGTAGTTAGTTTATAGTTAGCTTTGAACTGTGAATAATAAAAAGCTAAAAACTAAAGACCAGAAATGATTAAAATTGCGCCGTCAATATTATCAGCAGATTTTTCTAAATTAAGAGAAGAAATAAAAGCAGTTGAGCTTGCAGGAGCTGACTGGATTCATATTGATGTAATGGATGGAAGATTTGTTCCAAATATCACCATAGGTCCTGTTGTAGTAAAATCAATAAGAAAAGTAACTGAATTACCATTTGATGTGCATTTAATGATTGTTGAACCTGAAAAATTTATAGATTCATTTATTGAAGCAGGAGCTGATATTATTACACTACATTTTGAAGCATGCACACACATTCATAGAGCAGTTGAATATATAAAATCCAGAGGAAAATGCGCTGGAGTATCAATAAATCCAGCAACACCTGTAGAATTATTATCTGAAATTTTACCTTTTGTTGACCTTGTTTTAATTATGAGTGTGAATCCAGGTTTTGGAGGCCAAAAATATATTCCAACCTCAACTCAAAAAATAGCAAAATTAAAAAAAATAACTGAAAAACTTGAATTAAAACCTTTAATTGAGGTTGATGGTGGAGTAACAATTGAAAATGCAAATGAAATAAAAAATGCAGGAGCAAATATACTTGTTGCAGGCTCAACTGTTTTTAATTCTAAAAATTATAAAGAAACCATAGAAAAATTAAAAAATGCATGAAATTGAAGTCATTTCTCTTAAAATCATCCTTTCAGCCTTTCTTGGTGGGCTCATTGGTCTTGAAAGAGATATTAGAGGAAGACACGCAGGGCTAAGAACTCATCTACTTGTATGTGTTGGAAGCTGTTTATTTATGCTTATTTCCATTGATATTTATTCTATATATCATTCATTCAATGCAAATTCTGTTTTGAGAATTGACCCAGCAAGAATAGCAGCTCAAATAATCACAGGAATAGGTTTTATTGGAGCTGGAACAATTTTAAGAAGTGGAACAACAATAATAGGTTTAACCACAGCAGGTAGTATCTGGGTATGTGCTGCAATTGGCATGGCTGTTGGACTTGGATATTTTAATCCTGCACTTTTAACAACAGCGATTACCTTGATTTCACTATTAATTTTAAATAAGGTTGAATTACTCTATCCTAAAACAACTTACTTTCAGATATTCTTAAAATTAAAATATGAAAATAATCTTGAAGAAAGATTTTTTAATTTTATTGAAAAACAAAATCTTACAGTTAGAGATTTTGAATTAAAAAATATAAAAAATGATAAAATTTTAAATATCGTATTCACACTTGTATTAAAAAGAACTGGCATTAAAAGACACTATTTTTCTAAAAAAATTTATAAAGCTATTATTCAAGAATTCAGTGATTATATTGTTGAGATTTCATGGAAGAAAATTTAGCAATTCCATTTAAAAATATCACATTAAAACACAATTCTCTCAACTCTTTCTGGTATGAATTAAAAGATATAAAAGATTATCCCAAGAGCTTAAAATCAGGAGATTTTGTAAAAGTTTATGGTAAAAATGGAAAATTTTTAGCCACTGGATTTGTTAATTTAGATACCTATATGGCTTTAAGAATATTTTCAATTGAAAATATTCAACTTACAAAAAAATTCATTAAGGAAAAAATTTTAAGTGCATATAAAAAAAGAGAAAAATTAAAAAATTTCACTGATTCTTTTAGAATAGTTAATTCAGATGCAGACCTTTTTCCAGGACTAATAATTGATAAATTTAAGGATATTTTTGTGGTTCAGATTAATACTGCTGGAATGGAAAACTTAAAACCTTTTATAATTTCGTCATTAAAAGAAATTTTTAATCCACAGGCAATATATGAAAAATCTGATGAAAAAATGAGAAAACTGGAAGGACTTCCAATTAATAATGGAATTATTTATGGAGATAAAATTGATGAAATTATTATAAATGAGTTTAATGTTAAGTATTCAATAAATTTAAAAAAATCTCAAAAAACTGGTTTTTATCTTGACCAGAGAAAAAACAGAAAAATTATCTCTAAAATATCCTCTAATAGAGATGTTCTTGACCTTTTTTGTTATACTGGTGGATTTGGAATAAACTGCGCATTAAATAATGCAAAATTTATAAAATTTGTTGAAATTTCAAAAGATATGATTTCATTTCTCAAAAAAAATTTAGAGCTTAATAATATTACTGAAAATTTTGAAATTATTAATTCAAATGTTTTTAAATTTCTTGAAAATGAAAATAAAAAATACGATTTAATAATCATTGACCCACCATCTTTTGC
>CAZQKL010000135.1:0-4734 GCA_964593895.1 uncultured bacterium | reverse complement strand
GTTAAGGATGATTATGGAAAAAAATTTAAAAAAATTCCTAAAGATGGATTTATGTCAGATTATTTTAGAAAAATGTGTGCAATGTGTCATATTGGAGTAAAAAATATATATTCAACAAGCAATCATTCTTCTGGATGTTCAGCATGCCATGTTATTTTTGAAAATAATAGTCACTATTTAGGAGAAGACCCAACAATTGATAAAAACAAAAGAGGATTACCACCTTATCACAAAATAACTGTGAAAATTCCAAGTAGCCAATGTTTAAAATGTCATAATAGAAGTTCAAGATATGGCACCTCATATATCGGCATAGGAGAGAATGATTTTTATCCAGTTCCTTTAAAAAATGGTGAATTTTCAAATAATAAATTACTTGGTGGAAGATATTTTTTTCATTTTCAAAAGGATATTCATTTTGAAAAAGGAATGGAATGTATTGATTGCCATACAGGAAAAGAGATAATGGGAGATGGTAAATTATATGATAAAATGACTGACCAGATTAAAATTTCATGTGAAGATTGCCATGGTCTTTATAATAAAGAACCTAAAACTTATAAAATTAAATATTTTTCAGACCCGCTTTTAGAAATAAGTAATTATAACTTAAAACTTGGAGATAAAATTGTGCAAACTAATAAAGGTGATATATTGTGGAATGTGAAAAAGGAGAAAAAAGATTTTTACTTATATGAAAAAATAACAAATAAAAAAATAAAAATTCCTTTAATAAAAGGAGATTTAAATCATAAACCTAATGCTTGTAACAGAAAATTAGAATGTTATACCTGTCATTTTTCATGGACAGTTTTATGTTTTGGATGCCATATTGGATACAATAATAAAAGAAGTCAAATAGATTTTTTACAAGGAAGAAAAACAAAAGGACGTTGGTATGAAAAGAGAGGTTTTACAAGATACTCTGAATTATTTTTAATTAAAGATAAAAATGGCAAATATGCTCCAGCCCAATTTTGTCAGTCACAAATTACAATTCCACAACTAAATTTTTTTAATAAAGTTTTTATACATAAAGATAATACAACCTCATATGTTATAACACCAGTACAACCACATACAATTTCAAAAGGAAGTAAAAGATGTGTTGATTGTCATAATAATCCTTTAGCATTAGGAATAGGTAACGAAAATATAACAATTTATAATTCAAAATTATCAGGATTGAATATAAAATTTTCCCCAAAAGAAGTAGTTTCAAAAGATGGGAAAATACAATTTCAGAGTGTTTCAGATTATGGAATTAGAGTTCTTAAAAGGAATGATATTAAAAAAATTCTTGATGTAGGAAAATGCACTTTTTGTCATCATAAGTATTCAGAAAAACTTTTTTATTATTATAAAAAGGGGCTTCCCTGCCCCAGAAATGATTAAGCAAAAAGATTAATTAGACTTGCCTGTTGCATCATTTGATTAGTTTGAACATTCATTTGCATTTGAGTTGACAACATATTTTTCTGATGCTCAATACTCTTTTTTACAGCACCACCAACCACCTGTTCAGTAAGATTTTTAGCATTTTCCATTTTGTTTGTAAAAAAATGGTGAGCTTGTTGAATTCCTACGTTTTGAATCTTCATTCATATCCCCCCTTTCTTATAAAATTTTCCATTTTATTTTATCGGATAAATTTTAAATTTCTTGAATATTTTTTTTATTTGTAATATTTTATTCTTAATGGGAAGAATTGGTATTGATGTTGGTGGAACTCATACTGATGGAGTTTTAATTGAAAATAATGAGATTATAAATAAAATAAAAGTTTTAACTTATCATGAAAACCTTTTTGAGTCACTAATTGATGTTTTTAATAAACTCACCATCAATTTCAATGGAAAACTTGAAAAAATTACTTTAAGTTCAACCCTTGCGACAAATTTAATCGTTGAAAAAAAATTGCCTCCAACTGGTTTAATTATTTCAGGTGGGCCAGGATTAAAATTGGAATACCTTACAATTGGGGATTATTCTTTTATTATTGAAGGAGCAATTGACCATAGAGGTAGAGAAATAAGACCATTAAATTTAGAAAAAATAGGAGAAATAGTTGATGAATTAACTAAAAATGGCATAAAAACCTGTGCTGTTGCCACAAAATTTTCTGTAAGAAATCCTTCACATGAGTTAAAAATTAAAGAGAAAATAGAGCCTTTTTTTGAAAATGTTACATGCGGACATAATATATCAGGAAATTTAAATTTCCCAAGAAGAATTAATACTTCCTATTTAAATTCAGCAATTTTTATGGAGAATAAAAAATTTATAACATCAATAAAAGATTTTTTACTAAAGAAAAAAATTTCATCTCCAATTTATTTCTTGAAAGCTGATGGAGGAACTTTTATTTTAAATGATGCATATAATAAACCAATATATACACTTCTTTCAGGACAGTCAGCTGGTGTAATAGGTATAATGAGTTTAATTGATATTGAAGAGAAATGCTCTTGCGTAATAGATATTGGAGGCACTTCTTCTGATTTTTCAATTTTTTATAAAAATTTGCCATTATTTGAGCCAGAAGGAATAAAAATAGATGAATATTTAACAAATGTTAGGTCTATTTATACAAAATCAATAGGTCTTGGAGGGGATAGCTTAATAAAAATTGAAGGTGAAAAAATAATTATTGGACCTGAAAGAAAAGATGTTGCAATAGCATTTGGAGGGAAATATTTAACTCCAACAGATGTGGTTTTATACTTAAAAGGAGAAAATAAAAAAGCTGAAAAAGTTATTTTTGATTATGCTGAAAAATTAAAAATTAGGCCTAAAGAATTTTGTGAAAATGTAATGAAAATTTTTGCCAATAAAATAGAGGAAACAATAAAAGGCATAGTTAAAGAGTTAAATTCAAAGCCTGTTTATACAATAAAAGAAATAATTGAACAGGAAAAATTTGAGATTAATAAAATTTATTTGATGGGTGCTCCAAGTTATAATTTTAAAGAATTTTTAGAAAAATATTTAAAAATCCCAATGGAAGTTGTTCCTCATTATGATGTGGTAAATGCTATTGGAGTTGGGGTAAGTAAAAATACTTATGAATTAAATTTGTTTGCTGACACTACTGTTGGAAGATTAGTTATTTCTGAAAGAGATTTTTCAAAAAGTATAGACAAAAAATTTAATGTAAATCAATCAGTTAAAATTATTGAAGAATTTTTTAAAGGAAACGATTATGAAATAGTTGAATTATTAGAATTTAATGTAATTAAAGGATTTTTTACTGCTGGAAAAACCATTAGGATTAAAGCACAGATAAAGCCTGGAGTGGAGATTTATTTAAAATGAAAATTAAAGCTAAAAATAAAATGGGACTAATATTTTTCCCTGCCTATGATTGGGCAATAAGTCCAACGCATCCAGAAAGAGAAGAAAGATTACTCTACACTCAGGACCAAATTAAAGAAGAAGGGCTTCTTGACATTGATGGAATATATGAATTTAAGCCACTAATTGCAGATGATACTCAGATAGCAAGAGCGCATGTTTGTGTGCCTGATATTAATACCCAAGCAACAATATCTCACAGGATTTCTGCTGGAGGAGCATTAAAAGCTTGTGAAATAGTTTTAAATAAAGTGGTTAAAAAAGCTTTTGCTCTTGTTAGACCACCTGGGCATCATGCGAGAAGAATTGTTCATGGAAATAGAGGATTTTGCAATATTAATATTGAAGCTGTTATGATTGAAGAGATGAGGAAAAAATATGGAGTAAAAAAGATAGCAATTGTTGATACAGATTGTCATCACGGGGATGGAACTCAAGACATTTATTATAACGATCCTGATGTATTATTTATTTCACTTCACCAAGATGGTAGAACTCTTTATCCTGGAACAGGTTTTCCTCATGAATTTGGAGTTGGTAAAGGATTTGGATATACATTAAATGTGCCATTACCTCCTCATACTTCTGATAGAGGTTATTTGTATGTTATTGAAAATTTGGTGCTTCCTGTTTTAGAAGAATTTAAACCTGAAATAGTTATAAATTCAGCAGGACAAGATAACCATTTTACCGACCCAATTACAAATATGAATATTTCAGCAAGAGGATATGCGAGATTAAATGAATTAATTAATCCTGATATTGCTGTATTAGAAGGAGGATATTCAGTTGAGGGAGCTTTACCATATACAAATTGTGGAATAATTATGGCTATGGCAGGGATTGATTATTCAGGAGTGATTGAACCAGATTATGATGAGAATGAAATTATGGAATCGGAATCAATTATGAGAAGAATTGAGAAGGTTGTTAGTGAAGTTCTTGCAAGATGGCAGATGAAAGATGAATTAAGAAAGAAACATCTTGAAGGGAAAAGTGTTTTATCATTTAGAAGAAGTGTTTATTATGATGAAGCAGGGATAATGGAGTATCAAAATGAGCAAATTTATATATGCAAAGATTGTAATTCTTTTACTATAATTGATTCAGAAGGTGATTATTATAGAATTCTTGCTTTTATTTTAAGTTATGATATTTGTGAAAAATGTAGGAAAAAAGCGGAAGAAAAGTTACATAAAGCAAATCGTGGATATTATAATTACATATATTGGCATGATAAACAAAATGATGAATATTTAAGAATTGAATGAACATCTTTGTAAGTGTTATTATCCCCACCTTTAATGGAATTGATTTACTAAAAGAAAATTTACCTTCAGTAATTTCTGCAATTATTGAATATAAAAATTCTGAATTAAT
>CAZQKL010000134.1:0-4775 GCA_964593895.1 uncultured bacterium | reverse complement strand
CCTTTATATTGTTCAACCTGCTTTGGATTATTCTTTAAAATTTCTGAAATTATCTCTTTTAATTTGCCTTCATCACTAATCTGTTCAAGCCCTTTATCTTTAATAATCACTTCTGGCATTTTATTTGTTGAATACATGTCTTTAAATACAGATTTTGCTATTTTACCACTGATTTTTCCAGATTTTATTAAATTAATTAAATTTCCAATATGCTCTGGTGTTAATTGCATTTCCTTAAAATCTTTTCCTTCTGCATTTAATAAACCAAGAAGTTCCACTTTTATCCAGTTGCATGCTGATTTTGCATCATTACATATTTTAACTGTTTCTTCATAAAAGTCTGCAATTTCTATTGAGGTTGTTAATGTGTCAGCTTCATCTTTTGATAAATTGTATTGTTCTATAAATCTTTGCATTTTTTCAAAAGGTAATTCAGGCAGAGTTTTTTTAATTTCTTCAATCCATTCATCTGAGACTTTTAATGGAATTAAATCTGGCTCTGGAAAATATCTGTAATCATGAGCTTCTTCTTTTCTCCTCATTGTCTCTGTAATTCCTCTTTCTGGATTCCACAACCTTGTTTCCTGAACAACATTACCCCCATCTTCAATAACCTCAATCTGTCTTTTAATTTCATATTCAAGTGCTTTCTGAATATTTCTAAAACTATTCATATTTTTTAGCTCTGTTTTTGTGCCAAGTTTTGTCTCTCCTTTTTGTCTAATGGAAATATTGGCATCACATCTGAAAGAGCCCTCTTCCATGTTTCCATCGCAAATTCCAAGATACATTAAGGTTGCTCTTAATATTTTTAAATATTCCACAGCTTCTTCTGGTGTTCTAATATCTGGTTCACTAACAATTTCAATTAAAGGAGTACCGGTTCTATTAAAATCTACATAACTTGAATTTGGGTCTGAGCCTTCATGAGTTAGTTTCCCAGCATCTTCTTCCATATGAATCCTTGTGATACCAATTTCTTTAATTTTACCATCTATCATTATTTTTATTTTACCATTTTTGCATAAAGGTAATTCATACTGTGAAATCTGATAATTTTTTGGTAAATCCGGGTAAAAATAATGTTTTCTTGCAAAAACACTTTTATTTGCAATTTCACAATTTGTTGCAAGCCCTGCTTTAATTGCATATTCAACTGCTTTTTTATTTAAAACTGGCAATGAGCCTGGCTGGCCTGTGCAAACAGGGCATGTATTCTCATTTGGAGTTGCTCCAAATTTATTTGAACAGGAACAGAAAATTTTGCTCTCTGTTAATAATTGAGCATGAACTTCCAATCCAATAACTGCTTCAAATTCCATTTTTTGACTCCTTTTTGTTTTTTAATAAAAATTCTAAAAATTTTGAATCTATTTTATCTTTATCTCTAACAGTATCTTTTTTTAATTTATATAAATCATTTAAATCAATTATTGAAATAGAACTATTTTGAAAATTGATTCTTCTTTTTCTTTTATAAATTGATTCAAAATCCGCAACTTCTCCAATTTTTACAATAAAATCAATGTAAAAATTATTTGGTGTTCCATATCTGATAACAGAATATTTCCCAAAATCTTCTGAAGTAATTTCATCGAAAGAATCATCATTAAACAAATCTTTTAAAATTTTTTTTATCTTTTTCAAATTATCTTCAGATGGGTCAATCATAATGTCTATATCTTGTGTGAATCTGGTATAGCCGTATAAAATAACTGCAAATCCTCCAATTATAACATATTTAACATTATTTTTTTCAAATTCTTCACATAATTTTAACAGAAATTCTTTCAATCCGTTAAGTTTGTTATCCATTTAAATGCATCTTTTTCAGCTTCTTCAAAGGTTTTATATTTAAAAACACCTTTTGGTATTTTTCTGGATTTTAGTAATTTTAAGCCAGAATCAATAAATTCAAATGCCTTTTTGTAATAATCTTCGTCAGGATTAATTACCCATAAATCTTTTTCAGCTTCTTCAAAGGTTTTATATTTTTTTACAGGCATTTTTCCACATTATATGCAACATTTAACAATTTATCTTCCTGAAAGTAATTCCCAATTATCTGCAAACCTATTGGCATATTATTTGAATCTTTTCCAGCAGGCATACTTAATCCAGGCAGACCTGCAAGATTTACAGGAATTGTAAAAATATCATTTAAATACATCTCCAATGGATTATCAATTTTTTCTCCTATTTTAAATGCAGTTGTTGGAGCTACAGGGCACATTATAACATCAACTTTACTAAATGCATTTACAAAGTCCTGTTTTATCAAATTTCTTACTTTTGCAGCTTTTAAATAATACGCATCGTAATACCCGGAACTTAAAGCATAAGTTCCAATCATTATTCTTCTTTTAACTTCATCACCAAAACCTTCTGCTCTTGTTTTTTTATACATATCAAGCAAATCTTCATATTTTTCAGCTCTAAATCCAAATTTTACTCCATCATATCTTGCAAGATTAGAACTTGCTTCAGCTGGTGCAATAATATAGTATGTTGCAACAGCATAATCTGTATGAGGCAATGAAATTTCAATAATTTCTGCTCCTTCTTTCTCAAGTATTTTTAATGTGTTTTCTATGCAATTTTTTACCTCTTCATTAATTCCTTCAATAAAATATTCTTTTGGAACTCCTATTTTTAAACCTTTTAAACAATCATTTTTTAAATTTTTAAGATAATCTGGCACTTCAATATTTACAGAAGTTGAATCTTTTTCATCATATCCACTTATTGCCTGCAGTAAAATTGCACAATCTTCAACATTTTTTGCAATAGGTCCAATCTGATCTAATGATGAAGCAAATGCTACAAGACCAAATCTTGATACTCTACCATAAGTTGGTTTCAAACCTACAACTCCACAGAAAGAAGCAGGTTGTCTGATTGAACCGCCAGTATCAGAACCAAGAGAACCAGCGCATAAATTTGCAGCCACTGCAGCAGCACTTCCACCACTTGAACCACCTGGCACTCTTTCAAAATCGTGCGGATTTCTAACAGGACCAAAATAGGAAGTTTCATTTGAAGAGCCCATTGCAAATTCATCCATATTGTTTTTACCGAGAGTGACAATGCCCTGGCTTAACAATTTTTCATATACAGTTGCATTATAGGTTGGAATATAATTATGAAGCATTTTCGAAGCACATGTTGTTTTTATTCCTTTGGTGCAAATTAAATCTTTAATACTTAATGGAATGCCAGTTAAATAATTAATTTCACCATTTTGGATTTTTTTATCTGCCTCTTCAGCCTGTTTTATTGCTGTATCTTCGCATATGGTAATATATGCATTAATAATTTTATTTGCTTCAAAAATTTTATTTAAAAAACATTCTGTTATCTCTTTTGATGTTGCTTCTCTATTTTTCATAATATTGTGTAACTCAAATATTGTTTTTTCACATATTTCCATTGTCCTCTCCTTTTTGAATTAATTCTCCTTTTAATGCTTCTTTTTCAATTAATCTATTAAAATTTTTATGAATTACAATGTCTATCGGTTTTAAAAGTTTATTTTCAAGAAGAAATTTGATTTTTGCTGTATAAATTTTATCTTTTTTTGAGATTATAAAATATCAATATCTCCTCCTCGTTTTTTATCATCTAATCTGCTCCCAAAAATATAAATTGTTGGGTTATCAACAAACTTATTTATTGTTTCTTTTATTATTTTTATCTCTTCTTTCTTTAATCTCATTGAAATAAGCTTCTAATTTAAATGTTAATTCTTTTAAATATTCACTTTTTTCATAAAAAATTAGCACTTTTCTTTTAAAAAGTCAAATATAGTTATTTTTGAAAAAGATATGTAAGTCTTTAGGATATTTTATGTTTTGAATGAAATTTCTCTTAAATTCTGGATAAATTAAAAAACCTGATGTTTCTTCATTATAAAATGTGCCGTGAGAACTTAACTGGCCTTCAAAATTGACGATTTTACCATTTATAATATTTGCATAAACATTAATATCTCCAGAATTTTCACACAATGTCATATCTGCTAAATCTATTAAATATTCTTTTTCCACAGGAATTTCTCCTGAAGATTCAATTATTTTTGTTTTTTTTACTTTAATAAATCCTTTTTTTCCTAAAAAAATAACATTTTTATTTTTATCAATAACAGTTAGAAATTTTACACTTTTATGACTTAAAATATCTAAAATAATTAATGGGAAATTTTCATTTATTTCCTCAAAAGTTAATTTTTGTTCAAAATCTGTAAAATATATTTGAGAGCAGGAACAGAAATTTACAATTTTAATATTTGTATTTAAATTGCTATTTTTTAAAAAATATTTTTCTTTTAAATCAGGAAATAGATACTTTATAAATTTTGGAATTTTCCTTTTTTCTGAAAGATTTTTTATTTTTTCAATAATTGGTAATACCTTGACCTCTCTTCTATTTGATAAAATTGAAATTCTTTCAGAATATTTTTTTATAATATTCTCAAATTCTTTTCTAAAAATAAAACTAAATGGTATTGCAGGTTTTTGACCATGGTCAGATAAGATAAATAAATCATAATTTCTTATATTTTTTCTTTTTTTAGATAATTTATAAATTCTCCAAACAGATTTATCAATTAGTCTAAGTATGTTTAATGAACTTTTTGAAATAACTCCTCTCTGATGGGAAGCTTCATCGTAAGCATTGTAAGTGACATAGATTTTTGGAGTTCCACAAATTATTTCAACCATAACTCCCTGAGTTATGTATTCATTAATTATTACATTATTGAAAATTCTCAAAAA
>CAZQKL010000133.1:0-4832 GCA_964593895.1 uncultured bacterium | reverse complement strand
TATTTTTACAAATAAACAAGATTGTGAAAGATTTTTTAACTGGTTAAGAAATTTAAAATGTGGAATAGATAATTTAAAAGAAATCTATTAAGAGAGGAGAAAAATGGCAAAAATTAAATCTACCAATGAACTATCATTGATTTATGCTCAGGCAACAAAGGAAATTATTGAAGCTAACACAAATTCAAAAATTTCTTTTTCAAAAACTCTTTTAAAAATTCCTCAAGTTTATTTAAAACCTGATATTGGATGTTTTGTTGAATTAAGTGGAGACCTTGAAGGGCTTGTGATTATGAATTTTTCAAAAGAAGCTGCCTTGGAAATTTATAAAAAATATATGTTAATGATTGGAATGCCAGAAGATGAAATTACTGATAATTATGCTTCAAATGATGTAACTGACAGTATTGGAGAGATTGTAAATCAGATTGCAGGTAAAGCAAGACAGGAAATTGAAAAAAAGTTTAATATTACAATAAAAAATAATCAACCAAAAGCAATTCAAATTTCAAGTTCTATTATGATGAGCATATCAGCTGATATTATAAGACCTCAATGTAGAAGAATATCATTTAAAACAGAAGAGCAAAATCCATTTTATGCAGAAATTTCCCTTGAACATGTTGAATTCTTACCAATGGGAATGGAAGAAGAGGAAGTAGAAGAGGAGCTTGATATTGATAAATTAATAGAAATGACAAAAATGGAGGAATAATGAAAAAAGTTTTATTTTTAATTTCTTTTATTCTTTTTCAGCTAAATCTCTTTAGTCAAAATATAATTTTTAAAAAATTATCAAATGGTTTAAGATACTGCTATTATAAAGCGGATTCAGATGTCTCTTCCGTTGTTGTTCTTGTTAGAGCTGGAAGTATATTTGACCCTAAAGGGAAATTTGGCTTATCACACTTTCTTTCATCAGCATTAAAAAGATGTGGCACAGAAAAATACTCTCCTTCTAAATTAATGGATTTACTTGATAAATATGGTATTGAAGTGTTCTCATCTTCTGGAAAAGATTTTTTAGTTATTGGGATGAAATTTATAAATAAAAATAAAGTCCAAGCTTTAGATATTTTTTCACAAATTCTTTTCCATCCAAGATTTGATTTTCAAGAGTTTGAGAGTCTTAAAAAAGAAATTATTGGAGATATAAGAACTTTAAAAAATGACAATGATTATCTTGCAATTCATCAGGGATTTGTTTCCTTGATTTCATCAAAACAATATTCTCATAGCTCAATAGGAGAAATAAATGATATTAAACGAATCTCTGTTTTAGATTTAAAGTCATTTTATAAAAAATATTTTGTTGCAAACAATATGATTTTCTCTTTTTATGGTAAATTTAGTAAAAGTGAAATAATGAATTTATTGAACAAAGTGAAACAAACTTCATTAGAAAAAATAAAAGAACCTCAATTGAAATTTGCTAAAAAGGGTAAAAAAGTAATTTTAACAAAAAAACTTAAACAATCGTATATTTACATCCTTTTTCCATCATTTGGACTAAAGGATAAAGAAATATATGCAACAAAAGTTTTGGCTTTTATCCTTGGAGGAAGTTTAATTGGAATTTTACCTGAAAAGATAAGAAAAGAAAAAGGGCTTGCTTATTCAATTTTTTCAACAAATTATTCAATGGTTCATGGAGGAGTTTTTATTATTGGATTGCAGACAGAAAATAGAAATTGCAATAAAGCAATACACACAATAATTGATGTAATGAGAGAATTAAAGGTTAAAGGAATTTCTACTAAACAGGTGAATTTAGCAAAAAATTATTTTTCTGGTAACATATATTTAAGACTTCAAAGCTCAACCCAAATAGCTCTTGCACTTGCACAAGGAATTTATTTTAATAAAAAATTACCACCATGGAAGTATGATGAAAGAATGTATCAAAAAGTAACTTCAGCAGAGATTAATTCTGTTTTAAAAAGGATATTTGATGAAAATAAGATGGTTATAAGTATTGTTGGAAATATAAAAAAATAGGGGTTGGAAATGGGGAAAACACTTGCTGAAAAAATTATAAGTATTCATGCTAAAAAAAATGTTAAAGCAGGAGAAATTGTTGTAGTTCCTGTTTCAAGATGTTTAACACAAGATGGAACTGGACCTCTTGCAATTTATAAAATTTTTGAACTTGGTGTTGAAAAGATTTATGCTCCTGAAAGGACATATTTATTTATTGACCATGCTTCTCCAAGTCCAAGGAAAGAACTCTCAAATGACCATAAAAAGATTAGAGAATTTGCAAATAAAACTGGTGCTGTTTTACACGATATTGGAGATGGGGTGTGTCATCAGATAATGATTGAAAAGTATTTAAATCCAGGAGAAATTTTAATTGGAGCAGATTCTCATACATGCACAGGAGGAGCATTGGGAGCTTTTGCAACAGGAATGGGTTCAACTGATGTTGCAGTTGGTATAGCAACTGGGAAAACATGGCTTAGAGTTCCTGAGACAATTAAGATAAATTTAAAAGGAAATCTCCAAAAAGGAGTTTATGCAAAAGATTTAATGCTTTATATAATTGGTAAAATAGGTTCAGATGGAGCAACATATAAAGCTTTAGAATTTGGAGGAGAAGGGATAAAAAATCTAAAAATGTCAGATAGGTTTACATTATCAAATATGGCAGTTGAAGCTGGGGCAAAGTGTGGATTATTCCCCAGTGATGAAATCACTTACATGTATCTAAAAGAAAGAGGAAGGCCAGAAAAATATCAGGAAATTTTTCCTGATAATGATGCTGAATATGAAAATGTCATTGAAATTGATATGAATGAAATTGAACCAATGGTTGCTTTCCCTCATACTGTGGATAATGTGAGAAAGATTACTGACCCTGAATGCAAAAATATTAGAATTCATCAAGTTTTTATAGGAACATGCACTAATGGAAGAATAGAGGATTTTGAAATTACTGCAAAAATTTTAAAAAATAGGAAAATTGCAAAAGGCACAAGGTTAATTATTACTCCTGCTTCAAGAGAAGTGTATTCATTATGTCTTGAAAAAGGATTTTTAAAAATATTCAATGAAGCAGGAGCATCAATAAATAATCCAGGGTGTGGAGCTTGTGTTGGAGTTCACCAGGGAGTTTTAGCTGATGGAGAAAATTGCCTATCAACTCAAAATAGAAATTTTAGAGGGAGAATGGGGAATCCAAATGCATTTATATATCTTTCATCTCCTGCAACTGCAATAGCTTCTGCTATAACTGGATATTTGACAGACCCAAGAGAATTTTTATAAAAAAACCGGGGGAATCCCCCGGGTTAAAGATTATCTTTTATATAATCCATAGAACTCTGCTTTATCTAAAATATGTCCTTCAATTCTTTTTAACACTTCATCTTTATTTAATCCTTTTTCAAAATCTGTTGGAATATCAACTGCGTAAATTTTAAAAAAATATCTATGAGGTTTTCCTGGTGGTGGACATGGTCCTCTGTATCTTAAATTATCTGAAGGCCAAGAATTTCTTCCACAAATTGCTCCAATACTTGATGGGTCAATTCCCTCTTTTAGTTCTCTTAAATTTGCTGGAATATTGTATAGAACCCAATGGTCCCAAACTCCAACTGGAGCATCTGGGTCATCCATAATAATTACAAAACTTTTTGTCCCTTCTGGAACATTTTCCCATTTTAAATGAGGACTAACATCAATTCCATCACATGTAAATTTTGAAGGGATGTAATCCCCTGGTGTAAATGAGGTTGTTGTAAATTTTAGTGATGATTTGGCATTTAAATTTGTAGCAAGGGAAAATAGCAATACTGAAATTGCTAATTTACCAATCATTTTATCACCCCTTTATTTTTTATATTGAGCATATCCAACTTTTTTTAAAGCTTCTTCAATTTCTCCAAGTATTGCAGGGTCATCAATTGTAGATGGCATTCTGTAAGGCTCTGCATTTGCTATTTTTCTCATTGTTCCTCTTAAAATTTTCCCTGACCTTGTTTTTGGAAGTCTTTTTACGCATATTGCAACTTTAAAACATGCAATTGGGCCAATTTCATCTCTAACCATTTGAACAAGTTCTGCAGAAATTTCTTCTGGATTTCTTGTTACCCCGTCTTTTAATACATAAAATCCAATTGGTACTTCTCCTTTTAAATCATCATGAACTCCAATTACTGCACATTCTGCAACATCTGGATGTTTTGCAATAACTTCTTCCATTCCACCTGTTGATAATCTATGTCCAGCAACATTTATTATATCGTCAACTCTTCCCATTATAAATAGATATCCATCTTCATCAAAATAACCACCATCACCTGTAAAATAGTATCCTGGAAATGGAGATAAGTATGATTCAATAAATTTCTGGTCATTATTCCATAATGTTGGTAGTGTTCCTGGAGGTAAAGGTAATTTAATAACTACAATTCCTTCCTGACCATTTGGAAGTTCATTGTTATCACTGTCAACTATTTTTACATTGTATCCTGGAACTGGTTTTGTACATGAGCCTGGTTTTATAGGTAATAGTTCAATTCCCACACAATTTCCACCAATTGCCCAGCCTGTTTCAGTTTGCCACCAATGGTCAATAACAGGTCTTTTTAATAAATTTGATGCCCAATGATATGTGTCAGGGTCAAGTCTTTCTCCTGCTAAAAATAGATATTTAAAATTGCTTAAATCGTATTTTTTCAATAATTCACCATTTGGGTCTTCCTTTTTAATTGCTCTAAAGGCTGTGGGAGCGGTAAATAAAACCTTAACATTATGGTCAGAAATAACTCTCCAAAAAACACCTGCATCTGGAGTTCCAACAGGTTTGCCTTCAAATAAAATTGTAGTGC
>CAZQKL010000132.1:0-4840 GCA_964593895.1 uncultured bacterium | reverse complement strand
CTTCACCATAAAGATATCTATACATCCATGCAAACATTCCAAAAATTGTATCACTTTGAAGTTTTGATTTAAAAGCTGAGGTTGGTTTTATTTTAATTTTTATTGCTTTCATTTTATTTTCCCTAAAATTCTATTTTATCAAATTTTTCTTGAATCTCTTTATTGTCAAAAATTATTTTTATTTTACCATAACCTCTTGAACCACTACCACCAAGAGAGTCCATTTCAAGAAGTTTTAATCCCTGCAATAATAAATCAAAATTTTTTTCATCTAATTCACCATTATCCCCCATATCAAAAACTTTGTAAGAAAATTCAAAACTGAATTCTGCTCCTGCAGGCACTCTTTCCATTTGCCTTGGGCCTGCACCACTTGCTGTCCCTTTTCTTCTATCAATTGACACTTCAGTTTTTATTTCGGTAAGGGCATTATTAGATATTAATTCTTCAGCGTTTAATAATTTACAATCAGAAAAAGACACTCTTGTTGGTCCACCTTTGTATTCATCAATATTTTTACCATTTCCAAAAATTCTTGCAATTGGATTATCGCTATCTTTTGTTGAAAAAGCTCTACCTTCTTTTAAATCAACATTTCCTGTAAACCACTCAAGCAATGCTCTAACTTTGCCTTTTATTGAACTTCCCGGGATATAAGGGTAGCCTGTTATTGGATCTTTAACAACAGGATTGTCAATTCCTCCAATTTTTATTTCATCACTTCCAGCTCCAATATGAAGTCCTGTTTTTAAAATAATTCTGCCTTTAATCATTTTAATTTCTTTTAATTTTAAATTTTCCATTTTATCACCTCTTAATTTTATTTATATAATAATTTTGAATATGCAATTATTGCCTCAAAGAAATCACAAAAAACATAAAAATCTTTTATATCTTTAATTTCATCAATGTATTTATTTATAAAATCTTCAAATTCATTATTAACTTTCTCTCTACTTTTCGCATAAGCTACTTTAGCTTTTATCATTTTAATATAAGGCAATTCTTTTTTGAATTTTTCTTCTTTCTCATTATCTGTAATTGCTGTATCAATTTTATTTTTTATTGCGACAATATCATTAAAAAATTTTCTAATTTGAGTTGATGTGGGAGTCCCTTTGGCTGCTCTTTTTCTTCCATCTTTTTCATAAAAAATTAAAAATTTTTCTACTTCTCTTTTAGCCATATCTGAAAAAAGGTTTGTTTTTACTATTTCTTTTTCTAAATCTTCAAAAAATAATTTACTTGTTGCCATTTTATCCTCCCTTATTTTCGTCTTTTATATAAAGACAAACTAATTGGAATAATTAATTTTTCACCATAATTTATTATTGACTTATAGAAAAAATCCAATAAATCTTCTCTTAGCTTATCTTTGTAATTTCTAATTGTAAAATAATTTAAATAAGCTATCCATAATGCATTTTTTCTATTATTAAAATTTAGCTTTCCTTTTTTGAGTTTCTCATGCATATCAATGAGCTTCAAAATATTATAAATATAAGCATTTGTAACTCCTTTTTCAAAGAAATTATCAATTTCAGATACCAAATCGTATAATTTAATAAATTCATTCCATTTTAAAGTTATATCAAAAATAGTTATACTATTTTTCCCTTTTTGAGATTTTGCCATTGATAATGCTTCTTCCGAAGTTTCAGCCATTTGATAAACAGGCACTTCTGGTTTTTTTAAAATTATTCCTGCTGAAATATGTATATCTTCATTTTCTGCTGAATACTCTTTTAAATGTTCTGACATTCTCTTTGAAAGCTCAATTATTTGATTGTAGGGACCAATTAAAAACAGGTCATCTCCACCTGCAAAAACTGTGTAAACTGATTTAAAATTTTTCTTTATTTCATTCATTAACCAGCCTGTGAAAAAATAATCAAGCATTCTTGAAAGATAAACAATATCTGCAATTGATGTTTTTTCACCAAGACCTTTTGAAAAAATATTTCCAAGATTATCAATATCTGCTTTTAATACGCCCAGAAATGATTTGCCCTTATGCTCCTCTTTTCCATTAATAATTTCTATTTCCATAGCATCAGCAGCAATATGATAAAATGTTTTTACACCGCCTTCTTCAAAATCACTCTGGTCAAATATTTTTTCTGGTATTTCTGCATATTTTGATAATTTTAAATCTTCCTCTGTAAAAACTGGAACATAATAAGCAAGCATTTTTTCGGCAAAACCTGTAAAATATGCATCTGGATTAATTTTAAAAATTAAATCTGCATCTTTATCTGGCGATTTTTCAAGAGAAAATGTAATTCCTCTATTTAAAAGCTGAAATTTCCCTTTTTGTGAAAAATAGATGTTTATAAAATCTACTTTTGGTAATAATTTCCCAATATTCATAAACATTTCTGAAATTTCTGAATAATTGCTCCCCTGTTTTTTGGGTAGATAACCATCAATATCGCACACGCCCCCTGCAAATGAAACTTTTTCAAGGTATTCTTCAAATATTGGATTTTCTATATACGGTTTTAATTTATTGCATTGAAGATTGTAATTTAACTCAGAGAATTTATCTGAAATCTTTTTGCCAACAAAATCGTTTCCAGATAATTTAACATAAGCAATATTAAAGGATGTCTGGCCATAGGTTAATTCTCTGAAAAATTTATTTATTTCATTGTAAACTTTCTCAATTTTCTTTTCATAATCTTTTAGTGCTGGTAAAATCAATGTAAATTTCCCACCAGCATTTAAAATTATTGAAGATGAATTTGAATTAAACTCCTGAATTAATCTGTAGGCTGCAATTTCAGTAAAAACACTTACAAAAAAAGATTTTGCTCTTAAAATTTTTGCAGAATGTTTATTTGATTCACCAAATCTACTGAATATAAAATTCTGAATCCCAGAAAAATCCCCCTGAACAAGTATAAATATTTGCTTATTATAATCAAATTCTTCAAAAAAATAATTTTCCTTGCAATAAAGATACAATGCTGTGGATATTGCTGATGTTGTTTTTAAATGGTCAAAAAGAGATACTGTGGCTGTTGTTAAAAAACTTGAAGCAGGCACACACCACAAATATTTTTCAAGTAAAGTTGAAATTGCATTAAAAAAATTATTGAAATTGTTAAATTCTATTTCAAATAACTTTTTTAGGTCCTTCTCAAATTGTTCTTTTAAAACTAAATATTCTTTTTCTGCCTGTTTAATATCTTTTATTGCTAATGCGTAAGGAATTATTTCTGGATTTAATTTTTCAAGCTGGTAAAACTTCTCTTGAGGATTATAAGATGGATTTAATCTTATTTTTGAAAAAATACTTAATAATCTTGCTTTTTTGTAATTATATTGTTGAGTTTCCTCTTCCTCTGTTAAAGAGTTATATTTTTCATATTCATCTCTTTCCATTCCACTTGAAAGTCTATCTGCTATTGAAATGATTTTCTGCAAAGCATTATTAGGTTTATGATGATATGAAGCTAAATTCTGCAAAGAAGTATCAGGATTATTTATTTCACAAAATTGTGAAAAATAATTATTAAATCTATCAAAAAATTGAGCAGTAAATCCAGCATGAAGGTGAGACTTTCCATCTTTTGTGTATTCATAATTGTAACCTGATAGTTTCTGACCACATCTCTGATACAATTTCCCAATGTCATGAAATAGACCAGCAAGTGATATTGTATTTAATTCTTTCATTTTCACACCTCTTTTTTTATTCATCTTCAATAAATCCAATATCAACTATTTCTTTATCAACATCATCAAGCTCTTCATCGTCATCTGTGAGATTAAGTAAGGATTTTTTGGAGTCTTCTTCAGATTCGTTTTGATAATAGATGAGTTTCATAATAAAACTCCTTTTTATTTCTTTAACTTAATTTTATAAAAAATCAACTCAAAATTTGAAATTTTTTCTATTATATATTACAATTTTGAGGAGGGATTTCTGACAAAAATTTTTTCAAACAATTCTTATTTTTCCAAGTCCAAATGATGGATTTTTGCCAATATGGATAAATTCTCCAAGCTTTAAATATGGATAAATTTTTTTCAAATTCCCAGAAACTTCTGCTTCAAACATAAGTCCGCCCATTTTCATTCTTGTTTTCTGCCTTGTAGAATATCTTGTCAAATCTTTCCAGTAAACCTCTTTTAATTCAAAATTCACTCCATCAATTATTTCTTCAACTTTTGGAAATTCTATTTTTTCATCTCCATAATAATTGTTTAATGCCAATACTCTTCTTTTTAAAGAAATCATTAAATCTTCAAGAGTTATATTTTTTAAAAATCTATTATTTTTTTTAATTCTTACTGGAGTTAATGTTTTTAAAATAATTTTTTCTTTTCCTGGTTTAAGTTTCATGAAATAATCATAATTAAGAGAAAAATCATCCTTTTTAATTTCTCCATCTTTGTAAATCGCTTCTTTTTTTCTTATACCTTTAAATTTTTCAATTAATTTTAATCTAAATTTTCCTCTATTTTTACCAATACCGATTTCTCCCATTTTTTCAAAAGCAAAAATTAAAAATGGAAGATATTCATCAGCTTTTCCAAAAAGAGTAAGGTAAATATTTAATTTTTCAGGATAAATTATAAAAGGATGTGGAATGTTTGAAACTCCTTTAAGATAGCCATTTTTCTTTAAAGCAGGTGATTCAAAAATAAATGAATATATGCATTTATCTAAAATCATGCACTCCTCACAATTTTTCTTTATTGATTTAAAAACACATACTGTCTTTTTTAGAGCATTTCCAAAAAGTCCTCTAAAAGCAAATCCTGAATATTCTGGTAAAATTAATTTTTCTTCAGGTTTTAATGTAATTTTATAGACATTGAATTTCATATT
>CAZQKL010000131.1:0-4884 GCA_964593895.1 uncultured bacterium | reverse complement strand
GCCTGTAAATTCTTCTATTGATAAAGATGCATATCATAATGCAACATCTGTATATTATCCTTCTTGGGTTAATCCAATGCTACCAAAAAAATTATCAAATAATTTATGTAGCTTAAATCCAAATAAGGATAGATACTGTTTTACTGTTGAGATTGATATAGATTTTAATGGAGAGATTTTAAATGCAAAGTTTTATAAATCAATTATTAGAAGTAGAATGAGGGCTGTTTATCATAAAGCTTCAGATGTAATAAATAAAGGAGAAAAGTCAGAATTTTTTAATGAGTATAAGAAGATTTATGAAGATTTAAAATTAATGGAAGAGCTTGCTTTAATTTTAAGAGAAAAAAGATTTTCAGCAGGAAGTATTGATTTTGACCTCCCTGAAACTAAAATAATTTTAACACCTAAAGGAAGAGTAAAAGATATTGTATTAAGAGAAAGAGGAATTGCTGATATAATAATTGAAGAATTTATGTTATGTGCAAATGAATGTGTAGCAAAGTTTATATCTGAAAAAAATATTCCTATGATTTATAGAGTTCATGATGAGCCAGATACTGAAAAACTCCATAAAGTTTTGATTTTAGCAAGAAATCTTGGAGTTGAAATTGATGTAAATGACTTTTCTTCTGAAAATATCCAAAAATTACTTGAAAAAGTGAAAGGTAAAAGTTTTGAGAAATTAATAAACTTTTTGACCTTACGAGCAATGAAACAGGCAAAATATTCATCGGAAAATATTGGGCATTATGCTCTTTCAAAAGAATTTTATACTCATTTTACTTCTCCTATAAGGAGATATCCAGATTTAGTAAATCATAGAATTTTAAAGAAAATTGTTTACCGACAAATTAATAAAAAATATATTGATAAGTTAAATGAAATATTGCCTAAAATTGCTTCTCATTGTTCTGAAATGGAACGAAAAGCAGTTGAAGCAGAAAGGGAAGTTGAGGAAGTGAAAAAGATAGAATTTTTAAAAAATAAAAAAGATAAAGAATTCATTGGAACTATTACTGGCGTAACTTCATACGGTTTTTTTGTTGAAATTGATGAATATTTAATTGAAGGACTTGTGCCAATAAGAAATTTACTTGATGATTACTATTCTTATTTTGAAGATGAATATTTATTGAGAGGAAAAAATACAGGAAATTATTATAGACTTGGAGATAAAGTTATTGTAAAAATTGAAAGAATTGATAAATTAGCAAAAGAAATAGATTTTCAGGTGGTAAAAAAATATGAAGATTTTTAACGAATATGCATTAAAAGAATTTACATTTGATTTTTTTATAAAAGATTTGGACAAGTCAGTTTATTCAGAAGGATTAAGTTTATTTCAAAAGACAATAATTGACCAATCTTATTTTTTAAAGGAAAATTCAGAAGTTAAAATAATTTCAAGAATTTATAATAAAGAAAATTTTGAGACAACAATAATTGTGAATTTTAATAAAAAAGAGATTGAATATTCATGCTCTGTTTGTGGTGGTAAGGTTTGTGCTCATATTGTTGCTTCAATTTTTTATTTTCTTGAAAATTTTAAATACAATTATGTGGATAAAAAAATTGATTTAATAGAACTTGTAAAGAAAAAAGAGCCTCCTGAAAGGTTTAAAGGTTATGTAATTACAAAGGAAAGAGATATTTTCCCATGTATTGTTGCAAATAATGATGGTATATTTTCTTTAAAAAAGTATTCAAAAGAAGGAGAATTTAATAAACTTGATGAATCAACTGTTGAATTTATTGTTAATTATCAAAGACAAAATCCCAATAATCCTCTTTTCTTTATTATGTCAAAAGGGAAAGTTTTAATTCCTTTAATTTATGTTGAAGAGCCTTTAAGGATAATTTTAAATTTTGAAAGAATTAGCGATAATGATGTTAAAGTTTTTGCAAAGCTTGAAAAAAATAATCTTTACACAATCTTGAAAGGCTTTTTTAAAAAATATTTTATTTTTCGCGATGGTGAAATAAGAAGTTTTTATCCAGGTATAAATTTAAATTTACTTGATGAAATTCTTGAAGGGGAAAGAGTTATAGATGTTGAAAATTTAAATAATGTGGTATTTTTTGAAAATGAATTTAAAAAATATAAAATTTACATAAATTCGCAGATAAAGGGTTTTAATATAATACAAACAAAGCCAGATATAAAAGTTTATCTTGAAACAGAAAAAAATTTTTTAAAAGTTAAACCAATATGCGTTTATGAAAATAAAGAAATAGAGCTTATGCAAGAAAATAGAGTTGTTGATGATACAATTATTTTTGTTAATGATTATGAAAGAAGTTTTTATAACGAACTTGCAAAATTTAAACCATTTAAAACTGATTCAAATTATTATTTTACAAAAGAGGATGCAATAAATTTTATTGGAAAAATTCTTTATGAAAAATTTCCTGAAGTAAAGATTTTTGGGGAAGAGAAGTTAATTAAATTTAAAGTATTGAAACCAAAATCAAATAAACTTCATATAAAAACATTTTCATTTAATGAATGGTTTGGAATAGATGGATGGCTTGATTTTGAAGAATTAAAGATTTCACTATATGATATTGTAAAAGCAATAAAAAAAGGAAAGAAATTTATTCAGATAAAAAAGGATGTTTATGCTCCAATTCCAGATAAAGTAATTGAAAATATAAATAAACTTCTTTCAAATGAATTTATAGTTTATGATAAAAAAGATAAAAAAATAAAATCTTTAAAACCTAACATAGAAAGTTTTGATAAAATTATTGAAGAGCTATCTCTTGAAGTTGAGCATTCCAAAGATTTATTACAATTAAAAGAAAAAATTTTAGATTTTAAAAAAATTAAAAAATATAAAATTCCAGAGCCTGTAAATTCCATATTAAGAAATTATCAAAAAGAAGGAGTATGGTGGCTTCTTTTTTTAAGAGATTATTCATTAAATGGAATTCTTGCTGATGAAATGGGTTTAGGTAAAACAATTCAAGCATTAACTCTTTTAATGTTTGAGAAAGATAATAGACCAAATCTAATAATTGTGCCCACTTCTCTAATTTATAATTGGGAAAATGAAATAAAGAAATTTTCCTACAATTTCAAATACTTGATTTATTATGGAAAGAATAGGGAAAAGTTTTTACAAGATATAAAAAATTACGAAATTGTTATAACAACCTATAATATTGTAAGAATTGATATTGAAAAACTGAAAACTCTTGAATTTAATTATATTATTTTAGATGAGTCTCAATACATTAAAAATCCAACATCAATAATTTCAAGATACCTTGTAAAATTAAAAGCTAATCATAAACTTGCTCTTACAGGCACACCTCTTGAAAATAATTTAAATGAGCTATGGAGTCAATTTAATTTTTTAAGTCCAGGACTTTTAGGTGATTTAAAAGAATTTTTAAAAAAATATTCTAATAAAGAGAATCTTGACAAGTTAAAAAGAAAATTGAGACCTCTTATATTAAGAAGGAAAAAAGAAGAGGTTCTTGATGAGTTACCTCCAAAAGTTGAAATTTATCACTATTATGAGATGAATGAAGAGCAGAAAAAGTTTTACGATGCAGTAAGAATATTTTACCTTGAAAGAATATTTAAACAGATTGCCTCAAATGGTATAAATAAATCTTACAATCTAATTCTTGAAGGTTTATTGAGATTGAGACAGATTTGTTGTCATCCAATTCTTGCAAAATTTGAGTATGAAAATTTGAAAAAAATAAAATCTGAAAAATTTGAAAATTTTAAAAAATTGATATTAAATCTTGTGGAAAAAGACAGAAAAGTTCTTGTTTATTCCCAGTTTGTTGAGATGTTAAAAATAATAAGAAACTGGTTAAAAAATCAAAATATAAAATTTGAATACTTAGACGGAAGTAGTCAAAATAGATACGAAATTGTTAAAAGATTTCAAAATGATGAAACAATAAAGGTATTTTTACTGAGTATAAAAGCTGGAGGTGTTGGATTAAATTTAACAAGTGCAGATAATGTTATCCTTTATGACCCTTGGTGGAATCCTGCTGTGGAAGCTCAAGCAATAGATAGAACCCATAGAATTGGTCAAAATAATAAAGTATTTGTTTACAAATTGATTATAAAAGATTCAATTGAGGATAGAGTTTTGCAACTTCAAAAGCATAAAAAGGAACTTTTTGATAATTTACTTGAATATGATATTGGTTCAATAAAGAACTTGACAAAAGAGGATTTAGAGTTTTTATTTAACTAACATTTTGTGGAGGGATTAAAAATGATGAGAAATTATGAACCATCAGAAATTGAAAAAAAATGGCAGAAAAAATGGGAAGAAAAAGAAATTTTTAAAGTTAATATAGATGAAAACAAAAAAAAATATTATCTTCTTGAGATGTTTCCTTATCCATCTGGTAGAATTCATATGGGACATGTTAGAAATTATACAATCGGTGATGTTGTTGCAAGATATAAGAGAATGAAAGGTTTTAATGTTCTTCATCCAATGGGCTGGGATGCTTTTGGATTGCCTGCTGAAAATGCTGCAATTCAGAATAATTCTCATCCAGCAATTTGGACCTATGATAATATTGATTATATGAGAAAGCAGTTAAAAAAGCTTGGATTTAGTTACGATTGGTCAAGAGAATTTGCAACATGTGATCCAGAATATTATAAATGGGAGCAGTTAATTTTTATAAAAATGTTTGAAAAGGGACTTGCATATAGGGCAAAGGGAAATGTCAATTGGTGTCCAAAATGTTCCACTGTTCTTGCAAATGAACAGGTAGAAGATGGAAAATGTTGGAGATGTGGCTCGGAAGTTGAGTTAAAAGAATTAAATCAATGGTATTTTAAAATTACTGATTATGCTGATGAATTGCTTGAATGGACTTATAAATTAAAAGGTT
>CAZQKL010000130.1:0-4884 GCA_964593895.1 uncultured bacterium | reverse complement strand
CCAGCCATCTGGAGTAAATACTTCTATATAATCTCCTTTAAAATTAAATCTTGCTGGAAATCCAAAACTTCTTAAAATAGCAACAATTGTAGTTTTTGCTTCCTTTTCATATTTAAAAGATTTTTTAGTTAAAACTTCAACTGGATTTAAAATTCCACAATAATATCTTTTATCTATTTTTTTAAAACTTTTTAAAATTGAAATTGCAGAGTGTATGCTATGAATTTTATAATGTTTTAAAATAAATTTTCTCCAAAAAGTAAGATTTTCAAAATAAATTCTTGGATTTAAAACGTATTCTATGAAAATTTTTTCAGAATAGTATGATTTTTTATATTTTAATGAAAGTTTTATATCTTCAATTAGTTGATGAATGTTAATTCTTACTAAATCTTTATTTGCAAGGATAGTTATTAATTTTTTTAACCAATATAAAGTTTTTTTATCAGTTTTCTTTAAAACTTCAAATAAATCAGGGTTATTTTTATGAAGATAATATAATTTTTCGCTAAATATATTTTTAAAAACCTTCTTTTTCCTAAATCTTTCTTTATCTACCTTTTTTATAAAATTTTCAGCATATACTTTTTCTATTCTAATTTTTTCAGGAGAAGGAAAATTAAAGATAATTATATGATTATTTTTAATCTTTTTTATTGGATGAAGTTTAATAAATTTAAATTTTGTATTGCAGTTAATTGTCTGAAAATAATAATCTTTCCCAATTTTTCCTGTTAAAAGATAAGTCCCATAACCTACTTTTGCTTTTTTATTTTTTACAATTGCAACAATTCTTAACATTCCACTGTTAAAAATAGATAAATAAAATTTTCCATTTTTATCAACTTCAAGATTGCAAGTTTTATTGTACCTTTCAGTAATATTTAAAATTTTTTTGCAAGAAACATAAGTATACACAGCAGGCATTTCATTAAATAAAGGCCTAAACCAAGGGAAATTAAGTTTTACTACAGGTTTTGCAATTTCAAGTATATTCCAAGTGCCATTTATCCAAACCTCTACCCATGCATGGTTTCCATTAGAATGTAGCCATCCTGGTATAAAAACAAGTCTTGCTGGGATACAAACACTTCTTAATGCGTCAATTAATAAAATTGCCTTTTCTTCACATCTTCCATATCCAAGTTTTATAATATCAAGTGGACCAGCATCCCATGGATAAGTAGGTTTATAAATTGCCTTTTCATAGCACCATTTTGAAATTTCTAACACCGCTTTTTTCATACTTAAATTATGCACTTTTTCTCCAAGTTCCTCAAAAAATTTTTTTCTCCATCTCTCATAAGGTTCTTGACTAACCTTTAATGGAAAAACATATTTTTTAAAAATATCTTCAGGAATTTTTTTACCCCATGGCATAAGATATTTAGAAAGATAAGCATATCTTTTATTTTCTAACTGAATTGAATTTGAATAAAGAAAGTTTGCAATGAAAAAGTAAATAATAATTAATGTTGCATTATAAAATTTCATGTGGTAGTTTTACAAAAAATTTTATAAAATTGGAAGGAGAAAATATGAAGCCAGAAGAGATAGAAAACAAAAGTTTTGAAATAATATTAAATGAAATTGATAAAGATTACTTTAATTTAATTCCAGATAATATGAAACCTGTAGTAATAAGAGTGATTCATGCTACAGCTGATTTTGATTTTTTATACAATTTAAAATTCACTGAAAATTTTTATGATACCGCAATAAATTCTTTAAAAAAAGGATGTGTTATTTTAACAGATGTGGAAATGGTAAAAACAGGAATTTCAAAATTTTTATGTGAAAAATTTGGAATTGATGTTAGATGTTACATGTCAAGTAATGATGTTATTGAGTATGCTAAAAATAATTCAATAACAAGAGCAAAAGCTTCAATGATTTTACATGCAAAAGAAGCTGATAATGGTATAATTGTTATAGGAAATGCTCCAACTTCACTGTTTCAAGTAATAGAATTAATAAAATCTTCAAAAATAAATCCTTCTGCTATTGTTGGAGTTCCTGTAGGATTTGTTGGTGCTGAAGAGAGTAAAAATGAATTAAGAAAATTAAATATTCCACATATTACAGCAGTTGGAAGGAAAGGAGGAACTCCAGTTGCAGTTGCAATAATTAATGCACTTTTAAATAGTATAAAATGAGAATTCTCCTTATAAATCCTCCAATCTATGATTTTGCAGCATTTAATCTCTGGGCTAGACCAATAGGTATTTTAAAAATCATTTCAATTTTAAAAAAATTGAAGATTGATTTTGAATTTTTTGATTTTTTGGA
Source organism: uncultured bacterium (assembly GCA_964593895.1). GTDB lineage: Bacteria > DYJV01 > DYJV01 > DYJV01 > JALVYZ01 > CAZQKL01. Next base: position 2,595 of record CAZQKL010000130.1, on the reverse strand, counting down.
TATTTCAATTTTAACAATTGATGAGAAAAAGAAGTTTAAAATAAAAATTAAGTCTAATGGAACTTATAATTATCCAAAAGTTGAAGTGGAAAAACCATCAATTTTTCCAAAAATAAATAGAAAATTTTCAAGATACGCTCTACCTAAAGAAAAATTTTTAAATTTTTTGGAAAAAGATTCAAAATTTGATTTTGCAATAATTACCTCAGTTATGACCTATTGGTATTTGGGAATAATTGAAGTTATTGAATTTTTAAGAAAAATAAATCCTGAAATAAAAATAATTGTTGGTGGAATTTATGTTAATTTATGCAAAGAACATGCTTTAAACAGATTAAAAGCAGATTATATTGTAAGCTCAATTCCTGAAGTTTTCAAAATTTTAAATATTGATATAAAAAAATTCAACTTTTTTCCATTGCCACTTGAATTGTATAAAGAAAATCCATTTGCTCCATTATATACTTCATTTGGATGTCCATTCAATTGTGCATATTGTGCTAATAAATTTTTAAATCCTCCATATACGAGTAGAGACCATGATAAAATTATTGATGAACTTATATTTTATAAAAATCTTGGAATAAAAAGGATTGCATTTTATGATGAAGCATTACTTATAAATAAGAAAACTCACTTTATTCCATTAATGAACAAAATAATCTCAAAAGGTTTAGATTTTGAATTTTACAATCCAAATGGAATTCATATAAGAGAAATTGATGAAGAAGTTGCTGAACTAATGAAAAAGGCTAATTTTAAAGATATAAGGTTAAGTCTTGAAACAGCAAATAAAGAACTTCAGAAAAAGATTGGATATAAAGCAAATAATTCTCAGTTTATAAATGCTGTCAACTTATTAAAAAAAGTTGGATTTAGTAAGGAAATAAATGTTTATCTTCTTGTTGGACTTCCACATCAAAAATTTAATGATGTTAAGATGTCTATAGAATTTGCAAAAAATTTTAATGTAAAATTAAGACTTGCTGAATTTTCGCCTATTCCCCATACAATTTTATGGCAAGAAGCTATAAAAACAGCAAAATATGATATAGTTAATGAACCACTATTTCACAATAATACCCTTCTTCCAGTTGCAGATAAAAGTATAAATTTTGAGACTTTGAATGAACTTAAAATATTTGCAAGAGCTTAAGAAAATCTCTATGAAGAATTTTATTTGAACTTACAATTATTAAATCTTTATGTAAATTAAATCCTTCACCTTTTTCATTTGTTACCATTCCACCTGCTTCTTCAACAATTAATATTCCACCAGCTACATCCCACGGCTTTAGTCCCATTTCATAAAAAATTTCATAACTTCCTCTTGCAACATAACAAAGGTCAATTGCAGCTGAGCCAAGTCTTCTAAAAGCAAGAGTATTTTTAATTACTTTTTTTACTGCTTCCATATTCCAATTAAATGCTTTTTCATTTTCCCTTATATTGTATGGAAATCCTGTAACAACCAGAGATTTTTTTATATCATCTTCTCTGGAAACATAAATTTTCTTGTCATTTAAAAAAGCTCCTTCACCTTTTTTTGCATAAAAAAATTCGTTTAAAATCGGATTATAGACTATTCCAATGTATGGTTTGTAATTTTTAAAAATAGCAATTGTTACTGCAACAAATGGAATTTTATGAACAAAGTTAGTTGTGCCATCAATAGGGTCAATGTAGATTCTATTCGGTTTATTTTCTGCATCCTTTTCCCAATCTCCTTCTTCTCCAATAATTGCAAAACCAGGTAAAATTTTTTTCAAATTCTCAATTAAATATTTTTCTATTTCAATATCAAATTTGGTAACAAGGTCAATTTCTCCTTTAAATTTAACATCTTTTTCTTCGTAAAAATTATCTTTTATAATTTTCCCAGCATTTACTATAATTTTTTTTAATTCTTCTTTCATTTTAGCTAAGTTTTAATTGATATGAGAAATATAAAGGTATATTGTGTTTTTTTAAATATTCTCTAACTGGTGGTGATGCTTGATAGGTTACAATTACAGGAAATATCTGTTTTGTAAGTACTTTTTCTATTTTTTTCAATGTTTTTATAAAATTGTCCACATCCTTTTTCTTAAGTTGAGTTTTGCATTCACCAATAATTATAAGTTTATCTTTATCCCTTGTTCCTTCTCCTATTATGTTAATTTCAACATATTTACCTTTTGAAATTTCAATGTAATCTCTTTTAAGCTCATGGACATGAATATTATAGTCTTTTTCAAGCAAGTCTGGTAAAGAAACATAAGCTCTGTCTTCAAGGATGTATCCAACAGTATGAGATAGCCCTCCAAGTTGTTCTCTTGTTTTTTTATGCTCACCAATAAGTTTTTTAAGTTCTTCCTCAGTTTTTTTCTGAGCTTCTGCAAGTTCATTTAACCTCTGTTCAGTTCTCTTTTGAGCCTCAGCGAGTTCATCAACTTTTTTTGCGAGTGAGTTAAGTCTTTCCTCAGTTTTTTTCTGAGCTTCAGCGAGTTCATTTAACCTCTGTTCAGTTCTCTTTTGAGCTTCAGCGAGTTCATCAACTCTTTTTGCGAGTGAGTTAAGTCTTTCCTCAGTTTTTTTCTGAGCTTCAGCGAGTTC
>CAZQKL010000129.1:0-4987 GCA_964593895.1 uncultured bacterium | reverse complement strand
TAATGTAGAAAAACAGGGGGATAATCCCCCTGTTAATTTTATAAAAACCAAAAAAGGAGAGGAGAAATGGGTTTAACAGGAATTCAGATATTTAAACTTTTACCAAAGAAGAATTGTAAAGAATGTGGTGAACCAACTTGTCTTGCTTTTGCAATGAAATTGGCTCAAGGTAAAGCTGAACTTTCTAAATGTCCTTATGTAAGTGAAGAGGCAAAGGCAAAATTAGCTGAAGCAAGTGAACCTCCAATTAGAGGAGTTGTTATTGGAACAGGTGATGAGCAATATAAAATTGGTGAAGAGCTTGTTCTATACAGACATGATAAAACATTTTTCAATCCACCATTAATTGGTGTCCTTTTTAAAGACACAGAAGAAGATAGTGTAATTGATGAAAGATTGAAAAATTTTAATGAAATTGCATTTGAAAGAGTTGGTTATACTTTAAAAGCTCATCTTGCAGTTGTTAAGAATGAATCTGGAGATGAAGCTAAATTTACATCTTTATTACAAAAAATTAAAGATAACACTAAAAAACCTATAATGGCTATGAGTGATGATGTTAATGCATTAGAGAAAGCTGGGGGTATCTTAAAAGGGACTAAAGGAGTTCTATACTGTGCAACTGAAGAAAATTATGAAAAATTAGTTGAAATTGCAAAAGCTAATGAACTTTCTCTTGTATTAAAAGCACCAATTGAAAAAATTGCAGATATTACTCCAAAAATAGTTGAAAAAGGATTTAAAGATATAATTTTAGATACTGAAGCAAGAGATGCTAAAACTATGTTCCAGCATAACACATTTGTAAGAAGAGCAGCATTAAGACAGAAAAATAAAGCTTACGGTTTCCCAACTTGCAACTTAATCTATGAAATGACAGATGATGTTATTAAAGAAGCAACAATTGCAGCTCTTGCAATTGCAAAGTATGGTGGAATTATTGTAATCTCAGATTGCAAACCTGAAGTTATACTACCACTTGGAATTCAAAGACTTAACATCTACACAGACCCACAAAGACCAATGGTTGTTGAACAAGGAATTTATCCAATTAATGAACCTGATGAAAACTCTCCAGTTATTGTTACAACAAATTTTGCTCTTACATATTTTATTGTTTCAGCAGCTATTGAGGCAAGTCGTGTTCCAACATGGTTACTTATTATGGATGTTGAAGGTATGTCAGTTTTAACTGCATGGAGTGCTGGAAAATTTGTTGCTGATGCTATTGCTCCATTTGTTAAAAAAAGTGGTATTACTGAAAAAGTAAAACATAGAAAAATAATTATTCCAGGATATGTTGCTCAAATAAGTGGAGAACTTCAAGAAGAATTGGGAGAAGATTGGGAAGTTGTAATTGGTACAAGAGAAGCAGCAGATATTCCTGCATTCTTAAAAGAATATGTTGCTAAAAATCAATAAAAGGGGGAAGATATGGCAGTAAAGTATGAAATTCTTGGAATTGGAGAAAATATAAACATTATGTCAAAAACAATAGGTCCTGCAATTAAAGAAAGGAATCCAAAGCCAATTCAAAAGATGACAGAAGATTTAATTGAAGCAGGATGTGATATGCTTGACTTAAATTTAGGACCAGCAAGAAAAGCTGGCGATGAAATGATGGCTTGGCTTGTAAAAACTGTTCAAGAAGTTGACAAAAGAGTTGGTGATGAAATTCCACTTGCACTTGATACAACAAATACAGAAGCGGTAAAAGCTGGACTTAAAGTTGTTAGAAACCCTGAAGTTACATTAATAAACTCAATTTCAGCTCAAAAAGAATCACTTGAAACAAGAATGCCTCTTGTAAAAGAATTTAACTGCAGATTTGTTGCTTTAACTTTATCAGAAGAAGGAATTCCAAGAGATGTAAATGAAAGAGGAGAATGTGCTGCTGCAATTTATAATAAAGCATTGGAACTTGGAATTCCTGAAGATAGAATGTACATTGACCCAATTGTTTTACCAGTAAGTGTTGATTTAAATCAGGTAATTGCGTTTTTAGAATTTTTACCATTAATTCCAGATTTTGCTCCAGGAGCAAAATCTACATGCGGTCTTTCAAATGTTTCAAATGGAACACCAACTCATTTGAGACCAAAATTAAATGGTCCATATCAGGCTATTCATATGGTTCTTGGAATTGAAACATCAATTATTGATGGATATGATAAAAATATGATGGATTTAATTAAAGGAAAAAAGAAAAATTTAGTTGACCTTGCAGGAAGATTTCTTGCACATGAAATTGATGAAGATAAATTTCCAAATGTTTCAATGTATATTGAAACTCAAACTGATTATAAAAATCAACCAAAAATAGATCCAAGCAAATTAGAAGGTGAAGAATTAGAATATTACAAATCTTTCCTTGTTCTTACTGGGAAAGTTTTATATTCTCATTCATGGCTTGACATGAATGTTTAAACTTTCCCCTCCTTGTGAAAGGGCTGCCTTTTGGCAGCCTTTTTAATTTATCTAAAAAGGAGTAAATATGAAGGCTCATAATTTTAAACTTTTAGGGATAGACCCAAATGGAGAAGAAAAAGGATTTTCTCTTGAAGATTTTTTGAATAAAGGGAAAAAACTAATATTATACTTTTATCCAAAGGATAACACATCAGGTTGAACCATAGAGGCAAAGGATTTTAGTTCTAAAATCCATGATATTAAAGATAAAGCAATTGTAGTTGGTATAAGTCCAGATAGTATAAAATCTCATAAGAATTTTATGGAAAAGCATAATTTGAAAATTTATCTTTTAAGCAATCCTGAAAAAGATGTAATTGAAAAATATGGTGCATTAGGTGAGAAAAAGATGTATGGAAAAGTTAAAAAAGGTGTAATTAGGTCAACCTTTTTAATTGATGAAAATGGCGAAATTCTCTATTCATGGAAAAATGTTAAAGCTAAAGGTCATGTAGAAAAGGTAATTGAAAAATTAAATGAGTTTCAGTAGGAGTTCGTCTCTTTCCTTATTTGGATGAAAAACTATTGAATAGTGATTTGTTCCTTTTATATCAAAAAATTTTATATTTTTTATTTTTTCAAGCATCTTTTTTTTCCCATTTTCAGTAATTAATACATCATCTTTTGAAATCATTCCTTCAGTTGCTCTTAAAACATATACAGGCACTTCAATTTTATCATAATATTTTTCAATATCCAATTTTTTTAAATTTTCAGCTTCCTCTTCAATTACATATACAGGAGTTAAAGGCTTCACTTTACCATTAGGAAATACTTCAACTTCATATTTATAATAAATTTCAAAATAATCCTGCCAAGGTTGGAGAAATACTGCTTTTTTTATTTCAGATAAATAATCATTAAAAGAATTATAAACCTTTCCAAGTCTACTTAAAGATAATTTTATACTTTCAAAAATTTTAACTGTTTCTTCAAATGTTAACTTTGCTCCACCATCAAAAAGAATTAACTTTTCAACATATTCTTTATATTTCGCACTAAAAACAATTCCAATATAAGCCCCAAGAGAATGCCCCATAAAAATTACAGGTTTTATTTTCAAATTATCAATCACAGATTTTATATCTTCGCAATGAATGTCAATGGAATAACCTTTTTTAGGTTTTTCAGATTTTCCTCTTCCCCTTAAGTCCATACCATAAAAATTATGTATTGGAGTTAAACCCTCTGCAATTTTTAGCCAGACAAGGGAATTAGATGATAATCCATGAACTGCAAAAATATTTTTGTCCTGCCCTTTCCATAAACTTACATTAATTTTAACATTTTTTCCGTTTACAGATAAAAATTCTGGAAATTTCATAAAAAATATTTTAATAAAATTTCAGATAAAATTCAAGAAAAAAAGGAGTCAAAAAATGTTTTTTAAACAGTTTAAAGTAGAAGGTTTAGGTTGTTTATCATACCTTATTGGATGTCCAAAGTCAGGAGAAGCTATGGTAATTGACCCAAAAAGGGATTATGAAGATTATATTATTGAGGCAGAAAAAAATGGCCTAAGAATAGTTGGAATTATTGACACTCATGTTCATGCAGACCATATATCTGGTGCATGTGAATTATCTGAAAAAACAGGAGCAGTTATATACACAGGAAAAGATCCAGACATTAAATTTCCTCATAAAGAATTAAAAGAAGGAGATGAAATTATATTGGGAAATGTTAAACTTCAAATTTTGGAAACTCCAGGACATACCCCTTATTCAATTTCAATTTTAGTGACTGATTTATCAAGAAGTAATAATCCAAATATGCTTTTTACTGGAGATTTACTATTTGTTGGAAGTATAGGAAGACCAGATTTAGCTGGAAAAGAGATTCTTGAAGAACAGATAGAAAATCTCTATAAAAGCCTTCATGAAAAAGTTTTAAAACTTCCAGATTATATTGAAATTTATCCTGCTCATGGAGAAGGTTCATTATGTGGAAAAGGTTTAAGTTCAAAACTTTTCTCAACAATAGGTTTTGAAAAAAATACAAATCCAATTTTAAAACTTTCTTATGAGGAGTTTAAAAAAGAATTACTCTCCTCTATACCATTTAGACCTAAAAATTTTAGCCATATTATAAATGTTAATAAATCAGGACCTGCAAGTTTAAATGAACTTCCTAAATTAAAAAAATTCTATGTTAAAGAGATAAAAAAATTTCAGGAAAATGGGGGAGTTTTAATTGATTTAAGGGAAGCTACCTGTTTTGGTTCAGCTCATATTCCTAAAAGCATTAATATAGGATTATCAGATAAATCTGCCACTTGGTTAGGAACAATAATTTCTCCAGAAAAAGAACTTGTTTTAATTGCTGATAATTTAAAAGATATTGAACTTGCGACAACAAATTTTAGAAGAGCAGGATATGATAAAATAGTTGGATATGTGCTTGGAATAAATTCATGGGTATTAAGTGGTGAAGATACAGGCTTTCTCCCACAAATATCAGTTCATTCATTAAAACATGTATTAGAAAAATATGACAACCATCATGTTATTGATGTTAG
>CAZQKL010000128.1:0-5116 GCA_964593895.1 uncultured bacterium | reverse complement strand
CATCTTTAACATTTACAATATCTCCCATACTTCCAAGTGCTTTTACATCTTCTTTTAAAATAACCTTCATTTATTTACCTCCTTATTTAACTTTCTAAAATCAAACCATGAATCAAAAAGTCCCAATATTGCAATAAAAATAAACAAAATCTGAAAAAAAAACAGGGTAAACAAAAATAATCCTCTCATCACAGGAGAAGCATTAATTTTATTGAACCAGAATTCCACTATACACAATCCTTGAATAAGAAAAAGAAAACATGAAACTATAAAAAAATTTATTGAAATTGTATAAATGAAATTTTTTCTAAATAAAAACATTAAAAAACCTGAAACGATAAATATCCATACAATAAAAAAAGGTAATCTCCATTTTGTTAAATCAATTGTTTTAAATTTTTCAGTTATTCTTTTTAAAATATAAAAATTCCCAACCATCACCGCTGAATGAAATATAAACATTATTGATGGAAGTATTTTTACAAAAAATTTCAACAAACTTTTAATTTTTGAATTAATTTCAATAAGTTCTGCTTTTGACAAATTTGAAAAATAGCTTTTTAAAGTTATGTTTAAACTTTTATTGAGATATTGAATCAATTTATTATTCAATGTTGAAAAATCAAAAGAAAAATACATTCCAAAACTTAAATAAAAACAAAAAATTAAAAATAAACAAGAAATTGTCAATGAGCTGAAAAAATTTAAACTTTTTAAATAGATTTCAATAAACAAAAGTAAAGGCACAACATATTGAAATAAATATAAAAATGCTCCACTAAACCCATATATTGCAAAAAGAAAAATTATAGCAATTAAAAGAGCTAAATAAGTTTCAATTTTTTTATCTTTTAATCTAACATAACCTAATGGTAATGGTGAAAAAAAACTAACAAATCCACCAAAAACTGGGAAATATATACTTAGCATATAAATAATAATACTTAATCCTGAAGACAATAAAACAGTTCTTAAATCAACATGCATTTATACCATTTCTCTTTTATAATCATTTACAGTTGTAAATGGTAAAAGTGCCATAATTCTTGCTTTTTTTATTGCTCTTGCAAGTTGACGCTGATGATATGAACATGTTCCAGTTATTCTACTTGGAATAATTTTCCCTCTATCTGTTATAAATTTCCTTAAAAGTTCTGGGTCTTTGTAATCAATCTTTACATCTTTATTTGCACAAAAATAACAATATTTTTTTCTTGGGAATCTTCTAATCTGAGGCTGTTGTGATTGCTGTTGATTTGTTGTCATTAATTTTACCTCCCTTTTCAATTATATGCATATTTTCAACAATTATTTCTATTTTTGATTTTACTGCACCAACCTTTGTGGTATACTTTGTATATCTTAATTTTCCTTCAATAAATACTTTATCACCTTTTTTTAAATTTTTTTTAAATTTTTCAGCTAATTCTCCGTATAAAATTGCATTAAAAAAATTAAAATGTTTCTTATCTTTTACTTGAAGATTAAATTTTAAAATTAATCTATTATTTAAAGTTGAAAAAATCTCAGGTTCTCTTACTATTTCACCTGAAATAAAAACTTTATTATAGTCCATAAAAATTACGCTGCTGCTTCTTCTTTAAAAATGTCTAATTTTTTAGGGTCATGCCTAATCACAAGGTATCTAAAAACCTTTTCGTTTAATTTAAATCTTCTTTCAAGCTCTTTAAGTAGCTCATAATCCATTTTTATGTATAAAACAAAATAGTAACCATTCATTTTTTTTCTTATTGGATAGGCAAATTTTCTTAATCCCATTTCATCAATTTTAAAAACTTTTCCATTTTTCTGTTCAATAAGTTCTTTATATTCCTCTATAATCTTTTTTGCTTCCTCATTTTGTAAATCTCCATCTAAAATTACCATTACTTCATAATATCTCATTTTTCCTCCTCTAATTAAAAATGATTTGAGGACTATCCGTTACAAAAAAAAATTGCAAAAATCAAGTTTTTTTTTTATTATTAATTTCATGAGAAATATAAAACTTGAAATTCAATACGACGGAACAAATTACTATGGATGGCAAATTCAACCTGACAAAAGAACAATTCAAGGAGAGATTAAAGCAAAACTTGAACTTTTCCTGAGGGAAAAGATAAAATTAATTGGTGCAAGTAGAACTGATAAAGGAGTGCATGCAAAACATCAGGTAGCTAATTTTAAAACAGGTTCAGATTTTTCTCCTGAAGAAATTCAATATAGGCTAAATCAACTTTTAGACCCAGATATTGTTATAAAGAATGCAGAAGAAGTAGAAAAAAAATTTCATGCAAGATTCTGGGCAAAAAGAAAAACTTATAGATACTATATTTTCAATTCTGAGCTTCCTTCTCCATTTTACAGAAATTACTCATTACATTTTCCAGGTAAAATTGATATAGATTTACTAAATGAATTATCAAATCAGCTTGTTGGAAAAAAAGATTTTAAAGCATTTCAAGGTGGAAGTTCAGATATGAAAAATACAGAAAGAGAAATTTTTGAAGCATTTTGGATAAGAAAAGATAATTTTTTTATTTTTAAAATAACTGGTTCTGGATTTTTAAAAAATATGGTTAGAAAGATAGTTGGAAGTTTACTTGCGGTTAATGACAAACTGGAAGAGGAGGATTTTATCTTGGAACTTCTTGAAACAAAAGATAGAAAAAGGGCAAAGTATATGGCACCTCCCCATGGATTATTTCTTGAAAAGATAATTTATTAACCCAATATTTTTTCTACTTCTTCATCAGGAAGTTTTTCAACATCTTTAAGCTTTTTTTCCATGATTTTTGTTCTTTTATCAGTCTGTTCCAATGTATTCGAAATAGTATTTAATTGTCTTTTCAGTTTCTCAATTAATTCAGCAAATTTTGAAAATTCTGTCCTCACTGCAGACAATAATTTCCAGACTTCTGCACTTCTTTTTTCAATTGCCAAAGTTTTAAACCCAATTCTTAAGCTATTTAACAGTGCTGATAAAGTTGTGGGAGAAGTTATTAGAATTCTAAACCTTCTTTGAATTTCTTCAACTTGTCCAGGAATTTTTAAAACTTCTGCATACAGTCCCTCAACAGGAAGAAACATTACTGCAAAATCAGTTGTTATAGGAGGATAAATATATTTTTTATTAATATCTTCTGCAAACTTAAATATTGCTCTTTGTATATCTTTTCTTAATTTTTCAATTTCTTCTCTATTTCCTTTTTCATATGCATCAAGAAGTTTAAGGTAATCTTCTTGTGGAAATTTTGAGTCAATTGGAAGATAAATATATTTACCTTGTTCTTTTCCAGGTAGTTTTACTGCAAATTCAACTCTCTGATTGGAACTTTTCCTTATCTCAACATTTTTTTCAAACTGTTCTGGAGTTAAAATCTCTGTTAAAATGGCCTCAAGTTGAACCTCCCCCCATGTGCCTCTTACTTTAACATTTGTTAAAACTCTCTTTAAATCTCCAACATCCCTTGCAAGATTCTGCATCTGCCCAAGCCCTTTTTGCACAAGGTCAAGCTGGGTATTTACAAGTTTAAAAGACTCTCCTATTCTTCTTTCAAGAGTTGATTGAAGTTTTTCATTCACTATTTCACGCATCTTTTCAAGTTGGTTAATGTTATCTACTCTTAATTTCTCAAATTTATCTTCCATTATCTTTGAAAATTTTTCAATTGATTCTGATAACTCTTTTCTGTTTTCTTTATTCGTATTATTTACAAATTCCACAATTTCTTGAAAATATTTGAAAAATTCTTCCTTTACATCTATCTGTTTTTTTGAAAATAAAAATATTAGAAAAAAGTTTAAGCAAACTGAAATTCCTAAAATAATTATTAAAGTCAAATTCATGTTTATTCCTTGACTTTTTTGCATGATTAACCTAATGAGAAATAAATGTCAAATTTAAACATATACAAAGAGCTTGTTCATAAAACTTTTGAATTTTTAGAGCTTAGAGATATAGACCTTCTCCTTGAAAAAATTCTTGAGGAAACAAGAAAATTCTTAAATGCCGATGCTGGAACAATATATATTGTTGAAGAGGGTAAACTATTTTTCAAATATGCTCAAAATGAAAGTTTAAAAAAGGATAAGACTGTAAAATATAAAACTTTTTCTTTGCCAATTGATAATACTTCCATTGCTGGTTTCTGCGCTAATAATGATGTAACCTTAAACATAGAGGATGTTTATTTAATTGATGATAGATACCCATATCGTTTTAACAAAAATTTTGATAAAATATCTGGATATAGGACTAAATCTATGCTTGTAGCTCCTTTACATTCCTTTGACGGCAAGGTAATTGGTGTAATTCAAATAATTAATAAATTGAATGAAAAAGGTGAAGTTATCCCCTTTAATAAAACTGATGAAAAACTTATAATAAAATATTTTTCAACTCATGCTTCTTTTGCAATTGAAAAAGCAATTCAAACAAAAAAAATGATATTAAAAATGATTGAAATGGCAAGACTAAGAGACCCTCAAGAAACTGGTGCTCATGTTCAAAGAGTTGGGTCATATTCTATTGAATTATATGAATTTTGGGCAAAAGAGAAAAAAATTCCTGAAGAAGAAATTTTAAAAACAAAAGATATTTTAAAACTTTCTGCTATGCTTCACGATGTTGGAAAAGTTGCAATTCCTGATAAAATTTTGAAAAAGCCTGGAAAACTCACTAAAGAAGAATTTGACACAATGAAACTTCATACAATATATGGTGCAAACCTTTTTAAAGATAAAGAAGATAAATTTGAAAAAGCCTGCCATGAAGTTGCTTTATCTCATCATGAAAGATGGGATGGAAAAGGTTATCCATATGGGAAAAAAGAAGAAGAAATTCCACTTTTTGGAAGAATTGTTGCAATTGCAGATGTATTTGATGCTTTAATGTCAAAAAGATCTTATAAAGAACCTTTTTCTTTTGAAAAAGTCGTAAAAATAATTACTGAAAATTCAAAAAATCAATTTGACCCTGAATTGGTAGAATATTTTTTGGAAATTTCACAAAGATTTAAACAAATTCATTCTTATTTCAAGGATTAAACATTAAAAGTTCCATTTAAAACCAAATATAATTCTTCTATCCTGCCAAGGTAATTGTTCTGATTCT
>CAZQKL010000127.1:0-5151 GCA_964593895.1 uncultured bacterium | reverse complement strand
AATAATCCATCCATAATTGTGTGGTAGTTTATTTTCCTTACAAAAAGCTTTAAATTCATTTTTTATATCTTTAGGTGATTTGCCTTTTGTATTAATTGTAAAATCACATCCATACTTTTTAATTCTTTCAAGCTTTTCCTCATTTCTTGCCATTCCAACTACAACTTTTGCACCAAGTGCTTTTGCAACCTGAACCATGTATGTTCCAACTCCACCTGTTGCACCAATTACAACAACTCTATCCCCTTCTTTCAATCCAGCTCTCATAGCAGCCTGATATGGTGTTGTAACAGCATCAGCAATAACTGCTAATTTTTCAAGAGGAAGTTCCCTTTTATCTACAATACATAAATCATCTCCTGGAACTGGGATATGACTTGAAAATCCTCCATAAATTCCAAGAGAATTTCCAGGCATCTTTTGAAAAAGACATCTGTTGCCTCTTCCACTTTTGCATATTTCACACTTATTACATGGCATAACCGCTGGAATTATAACTTCTTTTCCAATCATATTTTCTTTGTTTTTTCCAGCTGCAACAACAACTCCACTAATTTCATGTCCAAGTGTTAATGGAGGTTTATTTACTGTTGGAACTCCATCATAGAAATATCCAAGGTCAGTATGGCATACTCCACATCCTGCGATTTCAACTAACACATCATCATCACCAAGTTCAGGAACTGGAATTTCTGTAAGTTCTAATTTTCCTGGCTCAACCATCTGCCAGGTTTTAATTTTTTCTGGAACTTTCATATCTATCCTCCTTGATTTTTGTTATTTATGAGACCAGACTGGTTTTCTTTTTTCAAGAAAAGAATTTAATCCCTCATGTGCATCCTGTAATTTCATAAGTTTGTTAAGATAAATATCTTCAATTACTGGCAATCCTTCCTTAAATTCAATGTCTTTAACCTTTTTAAATGCCTCTTTTGTCACTTTTAAAGCACTTCTACTTAATCTTGCAAAAGGTTTTATAAATTTTTGAAATTCTTCATCAAATTTTTCAAGTTCACAATATTTGTTAATTAGACCCATTGTATAAGCTTCCTGAGCATTAAATGTTTGTCCACCAAGAATTATTTCAAAAGCTCTTTTTACAGGAATTATTTTTGGCAAAACAAGTAATGCAATTGGTGGAAATACTGCAAGTTGAATTTCAGGTTGACCAATTTTTAAATTATCAGCAGAAAAAATCATATCACAGAATATTGCTACTTCACACCCTCCACCAAGACAAGCTCCTTTAACTCCTGCAACAGTAATATAAGGAATTTCGTAAAGTCTTTTAAAAATTCCATGAAAAACTTCAATCATTTCATCAACTTTATCTTCTGTATGGTCAGCAACATCAACTCCAGCAGAAAAAGCTTTGTCTCCTTCAGCTGTTATAACAAGCACATTTAAATCGTCTCTGTTTTTAAATTCATCTAATGCATTATTCATTTCCTTCATTGTTGGAATATCAAGAACATTATAAGGTGGTTTGTTAATAATTAGATATCCAACATTATCTTTAACCTCTGTTTTTATAAACTTATAATCCATAGTTCCCTCCTTTAAATGTATTGTCCCCCATCAACTTTTATTACTTCACCTGTAATATGACCAGCTAAATCTGACGCTAAAAAAGAAACTAAATTTGCAACATCTTCAGGTTTACCAGCTTTTTTTAAAGCACTTTCATTAATTGCAAGCTGTTTAAATTCTTCAGGCATGGATTCACCCATTTCTGTTAAAATAAATCCTGGAGCAACTGAATTTACAGTTATTCCGTATTTACCAAGGTCTTTTGCTGCAGCCTTTGTTAATCCAATTACTCCACCTTTTGCAGCAGAATAATTTGTTTGCCCAAATTTTCCTCTTAAACCATTAATTGAAGTTATTGTAATTATTCTTCCATATTTTTTCTCTCTCATATATGGAGCTACTGCTCTTATATAATTAAATGTTCCTTTCAGGTCTACTTCAATTACTCTATCCCACTGCTCTTCTGTCATTTTCCATATAACTCCATCCCAATTAATTCCAGCATTTGTTACAAGAATATCAACCTTTCCCCATTCATCAATAACTTTTTTCACAAATTCTTGAGCTTGATTGAAATTTGCAACATCAGCCTGGAAAGCTATAATCTTTTTTTCATCTTTATTATACTGGTTCATTAATTCTTCTGCTTCCTTTGAGCTTTTCCTGTAATTTAATGCAACTTTTGCTCCAAGATTAACAAATGTTTTAACAATCGCTTTACCAATTCCTCTTGTGCCTCCTGTAACAATTGCAACTTTACCTTCCAATGTTAACATTTCTTCCTCCTAAAAAATTTTAGTGTATAAAATTTTCTTCAGAAAAATGCCTGCATACCAGTTATATCTTTACCGATAATTAAAACAAAAATATCATTAGTCCCTTCATAATTATTGATTGATTCAAGATTGAGAAGATGTCTGATTATTTTTGAATGAGCTGAAATTCCATTAATTCCGTAAATTTCTTTTGCACTTCTTGCAATCTCCAAAGCTTTTGTAATATTGTTATACGCAATAAGTGAAATCATTTCATGTTTAAAATTAAAACCTTTATCTTTTTCTCTTGCAACCTGCAAAGATATTGATTTTGCTTTTGTAATTTCATTTAACATATTTACAAGCTTCATTTGTATAAGTTGAAATGAAGATACAGGTCTTCCAAACATAATTTTATCTTTTGCAAACTCAAGTGCAAGCAAAAAGCATTCACATGAAGCCCCAATTGCACCCCATGCCATTCCAAATCTTTTCTCATTTATGCACAGTAAAAGTGATTTTAACCCTTCAGCAAATGGTAATCTATCTTCTTCTGAAACAACAACATCATTAAAAATTATTCTTCCAGTTATTCCAGCTCTTAAAGTTATGCCATTTTCTATTTTTTCTACCTTAATCCCTTTTTTCCCCATATCAACAATAAATCCTCTTATACCTTCATCTGTTTTAGCCCATAATATGCATATATCAGCAATTAATGCATTTGTAATCCATTCCTTTTCCCCATTAATTATCCATTGATTGCCATACCTTATGGCAGTTGTTTGCATGTGAACTGGATTACTTGTTGCTTCATTTTCTACAAGTCCAAAACAACCAATTAATTTCCCTTTTGCAAGTTCAGGTAATAATTTCTTTTTTTGTATTTCAGAACCAAATCTATAAATTGAATTCATTACAAGGGCATCTTGTGTAGTCAAAAAGCTTCTAATTCCACCATCAGCTCTTTCAAGTTCTTCGCAAATTATTCCATATTTAACAGAATTATAACCTGGACAGTTATAACCATGAATGAATGAGCCAATAAATTTATTTTTGCCAAGTTCTTTTATTATTTCCACAGGGAAACTACCTTTTTGAAAATGTTCATCAACTACAGGAGTAACTTCTCTTTCAACAAAATCTTTTTCAAATTCTCTCAATTTTAATTCATCTTTTTTTAAATTTGCATCAAGATTTATATAATCAATACACCACTTTTGCATCATCTAAATTATTGCAATATGTATGCCATATAAAACAGTTGCTTTTTCTGAATAATTGTAGTAAATTTTATTCAATGCTGGAAGTTATAAAACAAATCCTTGATTACATAAAAATCCCCGCGGTTATATTAAAAAATGAAGATGTAGTGTTTAAAAATGTTAATTTTAAAGAAATTTTTGGGAAAGGTGAAAAAATAATACAGCAGGTTTTAGAAGGAAAAGAGAAGTTTTTTGATGAAAGAGGTATAAAATTTTATATAAAGTGTTTTCCCTATAAAGATTATAAATTCTGTTTAATTATTGATTTTGTGAAAAATGAAGTTGTGGCAGAACTTTTCTCCTCAATTGAGGGAGTTCTTTCTTTGCACACTCTAATTAACAACCCTTATGAAGGTGTAATTCTTGTAGATAAAAATGGCAAAATAAAATATATTAATTCGTTAAATCAGAGGTTTTTTGGGATAAAACTTAGAAATTACAAAAATAAACATATAACTGAATTAATTCCAAATTCAGGTTTACATATAACTGCAAAAACAGGGAAAGAGGAGATAGGGAAGCTTTTAAAAATTAAAGGTGAAGATAAAATTGTTTCAAGAATTCCAGTTAGATACAAAAATAACGTGTATGGAGCAATTGGAAAGATTATTTTTAAAAACACTCGTGAAATAGAGGAATTATTAAAAGAATATTACAACCTCCAAAAGGAAGTAAAAAAATATAAAAATCATTTAGCAAGCCTTCATCAAGCAAAGTATACATTTGATGATATGATTGGCACTTCAGAGGAATTTTTAGAAGCTAAAAATTTTGCAAAAAAAATAGCTAAAACAGATTTAACAGTTGTTCTTCTTGGAGAAAGTGGGACAGGAAAAGAACTTTTTGCTCATGCAATTCATCTTGAAAGTCTTAGAAAAGATGGGCCATTTGTAAAAGTAAATTGTGCTTCAATTCCAGCAGAACTTGCTGAAAGTGAACTTTTTGGTTATTCTGAAGGTGCTTTTACTGGAGCTTTAAGAGGAGGAAAACCAGGGAAATTTGAGCTTGCAGATAAAGGAACAATTTTTTTAGATGAAATTGGAGACCTTCCATTGAGTTTGCAGGCAAAACTATTGAGAGTTTTACAGGAAAAGGAAGTTGAAAGACTTGGAAAATCTGTGCCTAAAAAAGTAGATTTTAGATTGATTTGTGCAACAAATAAAGATTTGAAAAAAATGGTTGAGAAAAATCAGTTCAGAGAAGATTTGTATTACAGAATTTTTGCTGTTCCAATAAAGATACCTCCTTTGAGAGAAAGAAAAGAGGATATTGAAAAACTTGCATATCATTTTTTAAGTATGCTATCAGACGAAACTGGTGTAAAAGATATTAGTGATGAATATCTGGAAATTTTGATGATGTATGATTGGCCTGGAAATATAAGGGAGCTTAAAAATGTTATTGAATTGTCTATTTTCAGAACAGAAGGTGAAGTTCTTTTACCAAATTCTTTGCCAGGTTATATACTTGAAAATGTTGGAAAAACATTTAAATTGGATAAAAAACAGAAACATGAAAAAACAGAAACTATTAAAAGTTTAAAAGAAGAAAAAGAAGAAAAAGAAAAAGAAAAAATTATTAAAGCATTGAAGTTAACAAAT
>CAZQKL010000126.1:0-5183 GCA_964593895.1 uncultured bacterium | reverse complement strand
AACCTGCGACCTTTTTATTACATCAACAAATGCTTTAACAAGAGATGGTAAACTTATTAACATTGATGGAGTTGGCAACAGAGTATCAGCTATGATTTTTGGACCTAAAAAAGTTTTAATAGTTGCAGGTATTAATAAAATTACAAAAGATATTCATGATGGGATTAAAAGGGTAAGGGAGATTTCTGCTCCTATGAATGCAAAAAGATTGAATAAAAAAACTCCATGTGTGGAAACAGGAAAATGTGTTGATTGCAATAGTCCAGAAAGAATTTGCAGGGTATTAACAATATTGGAGAAAAAACCCGCATTAACTGATATTGAAATAATAATTATTGGAGAAAATTTGGGATTTTAATTTACCATCTAACAATTGCTGCAGTGCCATTAAATTCTTTTAAAATTATTTTTTCTGCTTCACCTCTTACAAATTCTAATCTTGCTCCATATTCTTCAGCAAGAGCCCATACATAATCTCTTAATGGAACT
This sequence comes from uncultured bacterium, assembly GCA_964593895.1. Classification (GTDB taxonomy): domain Bacteria; phylum DYJV01; class DYJV01; order DYJV01; family JALVYZ01; genus CAZQKL01. The sequence goes on along the minus strand of CAZQKL010000126.1, from coordinate 4,694 downwards.
TCTATTGGATTATTACAAAAAATTTTAGCAATTTCTTTTTTTCCAGCTACAAATCCTTCTTCTGGGCATCTCCAGATTTTTGCATCTAAATTCCATGGTAATACAAAAACTTCTACTCTTCCCATTTGTAATGCATCAAGTACAGCATCAAATCCCCATATTCCATTTTTTTTAATTTTATCAAGTAGTTTTATTTCAAATTCTCTTTCTGCTTTCTCTAAAACTTCGTTAGCCTTTTCTAAAATTTCTTTAATTGATGGATTGTCCGGATTTGTTGGATGAGGAAGCCTTGCAATTATTTTATTTCTAATACTCCTATTTAAATATCCTTCAAAATGACTTACCTGCCATGATTCACCCATTAGAATTAACCTTTGAATTTTTAACCTTGAAATTGTTTTTTCAGTTGCTAATGCTAATTTTTTATACATTTTATTTAACCACACGCTTATTTTTGCAGATTTCCTTTCTTTAGGTGAAAGTTTGTTGAAACTACCTCCTTTTGCTTTTCTTATAGCCATTATATCTCCAATTTTAGAAGATATCTTCTTAATTTCTTTCCAATTTTCAGGAGAAATTTCTTTAAATATTTCCAAATCTTCCTTAATTTCTCCTAAAAAAATCTCATAAAATCTCCATTTTACTCCAGAAAGATGAAGAACTCCTGCAGGTTCATATTCGTCAGCTGCAAATAATAATGGTGTTAGATAAGGTTCACCATATCTTGCATCAATTTTTCCATGAGCAACATCAACAACTGGTAATTCAACTTGCAAATCAATTCTTTCTAATAAAAGATTCCCTTTTTTATCTATTGTTGCAAATAAAGCCATAGTTTTTGCTTCTGGTCTATCTTGTTCAATTAATTTAATTATTGGCTCATATAATTTTGAATTTTTTATTTCAGGAATTTCCTTTAAAGTGTTTTTAATCCTTATTACCCATGCTTTTCCAGAATTTTCAGGTTTGGCAGGATTAACATCAGCATAAATTGATAAAACTGGAGTATCAGAATTTTGAAATGTGTTACGAATTCTTTCAATCTGTTCTTGAATATTTAGCATTTTTTACCTCCTCTGTTTTGTTTTAATTTAGTTAATTTAATATTCGTGTCAATAAATAATTACAAAAATGTATCAAATTCAATTTGGTTTTAATACAAAATTGTGCTTTTAAAATTAAAAAGTTAATATTTTTAATTACATATAATTTGGCATCTTTTCTGCATTATTTTTTTAAAAATTAAATTAGGAGGATTAAAAAAATGAGTGGAATTAATACAGGAGATACCGCTTGGATGATTGTTGCAACTGCACTTGTAATGTTTATGACACCTGTGGGACTAGCTCTATTTTATGGTGGAATGACAAGATATAAAAACATGCTGAATACTTTTACATTGAGTTTTGTTTCGTATGCAATAGGATGTATAGTCTGGGTATTATGGGGATATTCAATTGGATTTGGAAATGATATTGCTGGAATTACGGGAAGTTTAGAAAACATATTTTTAAAGGGGATTGGTTTAAATGCAGTTTCAGGCACAATCCCTGCTTTGTTATTTGTTGCATTTCAGATGACATTTGCAGCAATTACCCTTGCATTAATTAGTGGCTCAATAGTTGAAAGAATGAAATTTTCCTCTTGGGTTTTATTTTCAATTTTATGGTTAACATTTGTCTATTCTCCAGTTTGTCATTGGGTATGGGGAGGTGGATTTTTGGCAAAATTAGGAGCTTTAGATTTTGCTGGTGGAACTGTTGTTCATATAAATGCAGGCGTTTCAGGGCTTGTGTTAGCTTTAATGCTTGGAAAGAGAAAAGGATATGGAAAGGAAGCAATGTTTCCTTCAAGTGTTTTATTAACAGCAACAGGCGCTGGAATGCTATTATTTGGATGGATTGGATTTAATGCTGGAAGTGAGCTTAAAGCAGATAGTGTAGCTGTATCTGCATTTATTGTAACCAATACAGCAGCATGTATAGGAGCATTAACTTGGATGTTTGCAGAATGGATATTTACTAAAAAACCTACTTTACTTGGACTTGCTTCAGGGCTTGTTGCAGGACTTGTTGCAATAACTCCTGCTGCAGGATTTGTTGATTTAACTGGTTCTTTAATTATTGGAATTGGAGCTGGATTGGTTGGATATCTGGGAGTAGTATATTTAAAAGCAAAATTTGGTTATGATGACTCTTTAGATGCTTTTGGAGTTCATGGATTATGCGGAATTTGGGGAGCGATTGCTACTGGTTTATTTGCGAACCCATCTATAAATGAATTAGGAAGAGGATTTTTCTATGGCAATCCACATCAATTATTGGTACAAATTATTTCAATTATTATAACAATTATCTATGCAGGAATTGGGACATTAATTCTTGGATTTATAACAAAAGCCATTACAAATGGAATGAGAGTTGATTCAGAAAGCGAAATAGAGGGATTAGACTCTTCAGTTCATGGTGAGAGAGCGTTTTTATTAAGATAATCTTCCCTTGAAAATATAATTCAATTATTATAAAACAAATTTTATGGAATTAAGGAAAAAACTAAATGAGATAGTTTTTGGAACAGATACTTTTGCAGGGAAGTTATTTGATTTAATTTTAATTAGCTTTATATTAATTAGTGTTTTTTCTGTTATTCTTGATAGTGTTCCTTCTTTTCATAAAAAATATAGAGAAATTTTTTGGATTATTGAATGGTTTTTTACAGTTACTTTTACAGTTGAATATTTTTTAAGAATTTTTATTAGCGAAAAGCCTTTAAAATATATAACAAGTTTTTTTGGAATAGTAGATTTAGTTTCATTTATTCCAACCTATCTATCTTTAATTATTTCAAATACTCATTATCTCCTTGTTATAAGAGTTTTGAGATTGTTAAGAATTTTCAGGATATTGAAATTGTTAACTTTTATAAAACAGGGAGAAATTATTTTACTTGCATTAAAACAGAGTAAAAATAAAATATTTGTTTTTCTTTTTACTGTTGTAAACCTTGTAGTGATTATAGGAGCCATGATGTATGTAATTGAAGGTGAGGAAAATGGATTTACAAGTATTCCAAAAAGTATATACTGGGCTATTGTTACATTAACAACTGTTGGTTATGGTGACATATCTCCAAAAACACCAATTGGTCAATTTTTAGCTTCTGTAATTATGATAATCGGCTATTCAATAATTGCTGTGCCAACAGGAATTGTAACAACTGAAATTACATCTATTTCAATAAAAAAGAAAAATTTAAAAATCTGTCCTAAATGTCACTACAAAGATTATGAAAAAGACAGCAAGTATTGTAGAAAATGTGGAGAAAAACTCCAAAATTTATCTACTTTGCAAAAACTTTAACCAGTCTTTCATTTTTCTAATATTTTTAGACATATACCATCTTCCATTTGCAAATGTTCCGTAATCAGCTCCAGCCATAGCAGATGCAAATCTTGTAGAATTTGCAAAAAATAGCCATTGTTCAACCCACATTTTTTCAATTGCTTCATTAAAAACACTATCCTTTTTATCCAATCCTTTTGCTACTCCAGATTTCCAGGCATTAAGTAAAATTTTTGTTGCGGTTAAAGTAAGTTTATTTGTTGTTTCAATTGTATGATGAAATCTCTTAAACTGATTATTTACCCATTGCATACTATGACATGCATTGCAAACTGCTTTCATTCTATTTGTCCTTTTAGTCATTTCCTTTTTATCAATTAAATATTTAGCTACTGGTCCTCCAGTTAATTCTGGTGGAAGAGGAAGTCCTGCTTTATTTACTATTTTTGTAGTATTAGCATCTTTTGGATGTGGATGAGCATAAATAAGTCCAAAAATCCTCCAAGCACTTCTATCATTCATTTGATGAGTTCTATTTGCAATCACTTCTCCATCAGGCGAGACTATTAAACTTGCATGGCATGTAGCACAAGTTGGAGCTGTAAAATCTTTTCCAACAACCCATGGAACATGAGAAAAATTCCACTTTTTACCTAATGTATTATAGATATTTCCATGTTTGCTTACCATATAAACCTTGTATGCTGGAACATCTGGTCCTTTATGGCACTCAGCACATGTTGAAGGTTTTCTTGCTATCTCAATTGAGAAACTGTGTCTTGGATGACATGAAGTGCAGGAACCGTGAGAACCATCTGGATTTATTCTCCCAACTCCCTGATTTGGCCAACCATCTAATACAGGAAAATCCATTTCACCAAGTTGAGTTTCCCTTGATTTCATTCCTTTAACTTCAACTTTTGTGCCGTGGCAATATATACATGCATCTGCTTGAGTTTCTTTATCAGACTTTTTTTGAATTATTTTTCCATTTATATAATCTTGAAAACCAATAGCAGTATCAACAAGATTGTGATAAACTGGATTTGACAATAAATTTACTCTTGCTTCAGACATTAAATTTTTACTATACTGTTTAACCTCTTCACTATGACAAACTCCACAATCCTTTGGCGTAACAACAATATGCACTTTAAAATCGTTGTGGTCAAAAGTATCTTTATGAGAATTAGGATTTAAAGTATGACATTCTGCACATCCAATTGCAACATTTCTTAATTTTTTTGGAATGTTTTTTGAAGAAACCATTCTTGATAATTTGTCTTTTTTTAAAGCCATATTAACTGTAGTTTTAGCATGAATGCTGTGTTTCCAATCTTCAACTATTCCAGG
>CAZQKL010000125.1:0-5184 GCA_964593895.1 uncultured bacterium | reverse complement strand
AGCTGGGAAGAAGCTTACAACTATATTGCAAAAAAATTAAAACCATTAATGGAGAATGAGCCTGAGAAAATTCATTTAGCTTCACATGGCTTTGGAGGACTTCACTTTAAACATTTAATCAAAGCAATGGGCTCAAGAAATATTTATGCAGCAAGCTGGACTCAATGAAAGGGCTCAAGAGAGGTGGCATGGCATGTCACCTATGGTCATCATATTTCAAGCTTTCCTCTATACGATTATGAAAATTCAAAATATGTAATTGTTTTTGGGAGAAATAATTTAGGTGCATTGCTCGTTGGAGAAACATATAGATTAATAAAATTTTTAGAAAAAGGTGGAAAATTAGTATATGTTGACCCAAGATTTAATACTACAGCAGCAAAAGCTTATAAATGGCTACCAGTTAGACCTGGAAGTGATGTAGCCTTATTATTAGGCTTAATAAGAGTAATAATTGATGAAGAATTGTACGATAAAGAATTTATAGAAAAAGCAACAACAGGTTTTGAAGAATTAAAACAACATATTCAGCAATATTCTGTTGAATGGGCTGCAAAAGAAACAGATATTCCAGCTGATGAAATTAGAACAATTGCAAGGGAACTTGCAGCAAATAAACCTTCATGTGTTGTTGTTCTTCCAAGAAGAAACTCAAGATATGGAATTGAAACACAGGAAGCAAGAGCAATTGCTATTTTAAATGCTCTAATGGGCAATTATGGTAAAAAAGGTGGTTTCTGGTTAAAAGGCAAAAGAAGAGTAAAAAGATATCCATTCCCAAGGTATCCAAAAGCAAAAAGAGTTGATGGCGCAGGAGAAAAAGATGGATTTCCTCTTGGAGATAAATATGAAGGATTTTTAAATTCTCTACCTGAACTAACAGATAAAGGAATGGTAAAAGCATTGTTTGTATATGGTACCAATCTTTTAACAAACATGCCTGAAACTCCAAAAATAATTGAAATGTTAAAAAAGATAGATTTAGTTGTTGTAATTGAAAATCAACTAACAGAGACTGCTTTATATGCTGATGTTATTCTACCAGAATGCACATACCTTGAAAGAGATGATAATCTCAATATTAGAGCATATCCTCATCCTTTTGTAGCCATTTGTGAAAAAGCAATTAATCCAATGTATGATACAAAACCAGGCTGGCAAATAGCCAAGGAATTGGGAATTAAATTAGGTCTTGAAGATTATTTTGACTTTAAAGATATAATGGAAGTTAATAAAGTAAGATGTAAACGCTCAAGAATAAGTTTTAAAAAACTTAAAAAAGATGGAGTTATTAATTTCACACATACTCCAAAATATGTAGATGACCCTGAATTACTATTTTTTAAAACACCTTCAGGAAAAATTGAACTTTATGCAGAAGAATTTAAAAAACATGGATTTCCACCACTTCCAGTTTATGAAAAGGTTGAAGATCCCCCTGAAGGATATGTAAGGCTTACTGTTGGGAGAGTATCTTCCCATACTCATGCAAGAACCCAGAACAATCCATGGTTACACGAATTATATCCAGTAAATATGTTATGGATTAATCCAGAAGATGCAAAAAAATTTGGTGTAAAAAATGGAGATTTTGTCAAAATTGTAAAAGGTAAAATTGAATCAGAAAAAGTGAGAGCTTATGTAACAGAAAGAATAAGACCTGGAATCGTTTTTAGCGCTCATGCATGGGGAAGATTAACTCCACATATGCACAGAGTTTATAAAAAAGGTATATTTGATAATATGTTTTTTACAAAGCCAGCTTTTGACCCAATATCACATCAGCATGGCTTTGATAGATATGCTTTTGTAAAAGTAGTTAAGGTTTAACCTGCGGTTTTACAGTCACCCTGAATTTATATCAGGGTTTTAAGATGCTGAAACAAGTTCAGCATGACAAATTTGTTTCATTTTTAAGTTGTATAAGGAGGTAATGATGAATCAACTTTTAAGCATTATTCATTTAGAAAATCTTAAAAAAGTAAATAAAGGATGGTTAGGTTTCTGGTTTCTTATATTACTTGTTGGCTTGTATGCAGCAGGATACGCAATCTTTGCTGGACATGAAAAAGCTTATAATTTAACAAATAAAGTCCCTCTATGTTTATTACTTGCAACTTATGTTTTCTGGGTTGTTACTTCAACTGGCTTATGTCTTGTTTCTGCAATTGGTCATGTTTTTGGCAATGAAAAGATGCTCATATTTGCAAAAAGGTCAATTTTTATGGCTATTGTATGTTTGATTCTCGGTTTTCTAACAATTGCAATAGAGCTTGAGCATCCATTTAGATTATTTACATGGGGAATTATTTCACCTAATCTTGAATCTCCAATTTTGTGGATGGGAATTCTATACTCTTTTTATCTTGTTTTTATGATTCTGGAATTTATCTTTCTTGAAATGAATAACCATAAAAGAGCGCATCTTTTTGGACTTCTCGGTGTGATTTCAGCAGTTGCTGCTCATAGTAATCTTGGAGCTGTGTTTGGTTATCAACTTGCAAGGCCATTCTGGCATGGAGCTTTTATGCCTGTTTACTTTATATTATCTGCTATGATGAGTGGAGCAGCATTAATAATGATTCTATATTTAGCACCAAAATTTATGAGAAGAGAAAAATTTACAAATGAGGAAATTGAAAGTATAAACACTCTTGCAAAGATATTCTTGCTTTTAATTTTAATTTACATATTTTTTGAATCCTGGAAAATATTGGTTGGAATTTATGGTAAGCCACCTCATGAATATGAAGCAATAATGGCATTTATTACAGGTCCATATAAATTGAATTTCTGGGTATTTGAGGTATTTTTAGCTGTTATTGTTCCACTTGTTATTTTACTTTTTCCTGCTTTAAGAAGCCTAAAAAATTATCTTATAGCTGGAATATCCTGTATTATTGGAATATTTATTTTAAGATACGATTTAGTTATAGGCGGACAGATTGTTCCATTGAGATATCCAGAAATACCTGTAACATCTTACAGATTTGAATATGCTTTAAATCCATACACTCCATCAATTTATGAAATCTTAATTGTTATTGGCACATTTGCTCTTGGAGTAATTATTTACACAATAGGTTATCATGTACTTGATTTTAAATGGCATGAAGAAACAGAATAAGGAGTTAAAACATGAGTAAAAATAAAAAAAAGAACTGGGTAATGGTAATAGAAGAAGACAGATGTGTTGGATGCTATGCATGTATGGTTGCATGCAAAGCTGAAAATGATGTACCTGATGGTGTATTCAGAAACTGGGTTGTTGAATATTCAAAAGGAAAGTTTCCTTATCTCTATGTTAAATTTCAGCCACAACAGTGTAACCATTGTGACAATGCTCCCTGTATTAGAGCATGCCCCACAGGTGCTTCATTTAAAAGAGAAGATGGCATTGTAAGAATTGATGAAAGAAGATGTATTGGTTGTAAATTATGTATTGCAGCGTGTCCCTATGATGCAAGATACTTACATCATGAAAAAGGTGTTGTTAATAAATGCACTTTCTGTGTTCAGAGAATAGACAAAGGATTATTGCCAGCATGTGTTATTACCTGTGTTGGAAGAGTGAGAACTTTTGGGGATTTAAATGATAAAAACAGTGAAGTTTATAAAAAATTAAATTCAAATGAATATTATGTTTTAAAGCCAGAAGAAGGAACAGAGCCAAGAGTTTTTTATATTAGAAAAAAATAATTGATTTATGGGGAGATTTTAAGTATTATCTCCCCTATGAAATTTAAAATAAAAGATATTCTGCAGTATAAATTAATATTTACAGAATATTTTGAAACAATACTTTTTGAAGCAGCAAGTTTAAGTTTTTACACAATTTTTGCAATAATTCCTTTTTCTCTCCTATTATTCTCATTATTCACAAACAGTCCTTTTTTTGAAAATCTTTATTTACAGGTTCAAAATTTTATCTATTCAACTATGATTCCAGGGAAAAGCGATGTAATTGCAAAGTATATGAATTCATTAATTCAGAATTCAACTAAAATTGGAATTATTGGATTTGTATATGGATTTATTGCAGCAGTTTTATTTTTCTTTAATTTTGAACAGCTTTTTCATAAGATTTTTAAAGTTAAAAACAAAAGAGATTTATGGGAGAAAATTTCAACATTCTGGACTCTTTCTGGATTATCACCAATTTTTTTATTCCTTTCATTTTATTTAAGCTTAAAAATTAAGGGAGTAATTGATATTTTAAAATTACTTCCATTTTTAATGATATGGTTTATTTTCTTTCTAATATTCATAGTTACACCAAATAAAAAAATTTCAAGAAGAGCAGCAGCAATTTCATCACTAATTGCAGCTATTTTATGGAACTTTCTAAAATTTTTGTTTGTTAATACTATTATGAAAAATAAAATTTATACAACCATTTATGGCTCTTTAAGCTTATTGATATATCTATTTTTATGGATTTACATAAGCTGGATAATTTTAATTTCTTGTGCATATTTGTGCGCATATCTTCACAGGAAATTTAGAAATGAAGAATCTTAAATCAATTCTTTTTGCAATCACTTTTTTAACAATAATTCCAGTAAAAAATGTCAAATATTCAGAAGAAGATATAAAAAATTCAATAAAATTTTTTCCATTATCAGGATTATTAATTGGAATTATTCTCTATTTTGCAAGTTTAATTTCATTGCCAGTTGAAATAAAAGCAATGTTTATCCTTTTTTTATGGGAATTTTTAAGCGGTTTTTTTCATCTTGATGGACTTGCAGACACTTCTGATGCTATTTTTAGCTCACAGAATGATAGAGATAAACTCTTTTCAATAATGCAGGACTCAAACATTGGAACAATGGGTGCAGTTGCATTATTCTTTATACTTTTAGGAAAGTTTATACTTCTTAAAATTATGTTAATTCATACTGAAAAATCAATAATTGTTATCCCTATCATAGGTAGATATGCAATCAATTATCTATCATGGAAAATGGATTATGCAAAAAAAGAAGGGCTTGGAAAATTTATATGTGAAAACAGTACAAATAATAATTTCTTTCTATCAACCATTCTAACAATATTATTAATTTTCCTTTTTTATCCAAAAATTATTTTTACTTTTATAACCTCCATAATATTGCTTTATTTATTGTCAAAATATTTCAATAAAAAGTTTAATGGTATAACAGGGGATATTTTAGGTTTCTC
>CAZQKL010000124.1:0-5256 GCA_964593895.1 uncultured bacterium | reverse complement strand
CCTCAAATCTTTTATCCATATATTTTTGCATATCCTCAAATCTCTTATCCATATGCTCAAAGCCTTGTTTAATCACCTCAATGAGCATTTTTATGTCAGATTTAGTTTCTTCCTGTTCTTTTTTTATTTTTTCAATTTCAGATATCTTTTCATCTAATAGTAAACTTACTCTTTTAATTGCATTTTTATCAGAATTTAAAATTGCTGAAGTTAATTCATTTTCAAGTAGTTGAGCAAAACTTGAATGTTCCATTAATTTTCTCCTATTTTAGTGTATATTAATTATAGACGATTTTTAAAAAATTTGCAAATATAATTTGACTAAATTTTTAGTTAGTTGTATTAAAAAACATCAAATTTAGGGAGATAAGCCATGTATAATGAACTTGTGAAAATTTTAGGTGAAAATAAGGTCTCAAAAGGGATTTCTATTCTTGAACAGTTCAGTCATGATGAATCTCATCACGAATGGGTAAAGCCAGATGTTGTTGTTTTTCCAGAAAGTGAAGAGGATGTAGTTAAAGTTATAAAATTTGCAAATAAAAATAAAATTCCTGTAACTCCTTATGGTGCAGGAAGTTCAATAGAAGGCAATCCAATTCCTGTTAAAGGAGGAATAGTTTTAAGCTTTCAAAATATGAATAAAATTTTAAATGTATATCCTCAAGATATGATGGTTGAAGTTGAACCTGGAGTTTTATATAAAGATTTGAACAAATATTTAAAAACTTATGGTTTATTTTTCGCTCCAGACCCAGGAGCAAATGCTTCCATTGGAGGAATGATTGCCAATAATGCAAGCGGCACAAGAACTGTAAAGTATGGTGCAACAAAGGATAATGTTTACGAGATAAATGTTGTAATTCCATCTGGAGAAGTTTTAAAAATTGGAAATTTAGCAAGAAAATCATCTTCAGGTTACGATTTATTACATCTATTTATTGGTTCAGAAGGAACTCTTGGGGTTGTTACAAAAGCTTATTTAAAACTTGTTGGAAGACCTGCTGAGATGAGTGCATGTATTGCTTATTTTAATTCAGTTGAAGATGCGGTTAATACAGTAGCTCAGATAATAATGGCTGGATTAGATCCTGCTGCACTTGAATTTATTGATGTTAATGTAATTGAGATGTTAAATAAAGAGGAAGGGTTGAATTTAACTGAAAAACCTGCAATTTTAATGGAATTTCATGGTTCTAATAAAATTAGCCTTGAGGAAGATATAAAATTTGTAGTTGAAATATGTAAAGATAATAATGTCATCTCCTATGACCTTGGTGTAGGCCTTGATGAAAGAGAAAGATTATGGGAGGCAAGGCATAAAACTTATGAAGTAATTTTAAGAACAAATCCAGGCAAAAAAGCATTAATTGTTGATGCTGCGGTTCCTATTTCAAAATATCCAGAGCTTGTGATTTTTGCAAGAGAAGCAATAAAAGGTGTAAAAGGGTATATTTTCGGTCATGCTGGAGATGGCAATCTCCATGCAGTTTTAGTAGCAGATAAAAATGATAAAAAGGAATGGGAAAAGCTTGAAATTGCAAATGATAAAATAGTTGAAAAAGCAATTTCTCTTGGAGGAACAGCTACTGGGGAACATGGAGTTGGTTTAGGTAAAAGAAAATTTTTGGAAAAAGAATATGGAAAAAATACAGTTGAGTTAATGAGATTACTTAAAAAGACAATTGACCCAAATAATATTTTAAATCCTGGAAAAGTTTTGTAGAACTTTCCTTTTACTTTTAAATTTTGAATGAAGCCAGAGCCAGTTGTATGGATTTTTTTTAATAAATTCCAAAATTAAATCTTGAATTATTTGTGTATCTTTCTCAATATCTCCTTCAAGCTTTACTTCATAAAAATATACATGGTGAATTCCATTTTTATCTCTTATTGGATAAACAAAAACTACTTTACAATTTAGTTTTTTAAATAAAAAAGCAGGCGCAGAACTTGCATAAATTTTCTCACCACAGAAATTTACTTTAATTGAACCAGGCTTTCTTGTCCTTTGGTCAATTAAAAATCCCGCAATTTTATTTTTTTTTAATGCTTTATAAATATAAATAATGGCATTTTTTGACGAATAAACTTTTATTCCATTCTTTTGCCGAATTTTAAACAGAAATTTATTTAAAAATTCAGGTTTTATCTTTTTCCCAAATGTTACAACCTTCCATCCTGTAATTTGAGGAATAAATGTTAAAATTTCCCAGTTTCCAAAATGACCTAAAATTGCAATAATTCCAGAATTATTTTTTAAAGATTTTTCAATAATTTCTGAATTATGAAGTTTTATAAATTTGGAAAGTTTTTTTTTAGGTAAAAGGGAAAAAATTAAAAGTTCAAAGAAATTTCTACAGAAATTTTCATAGCTTTTTAAAATAACTTTTTTTTTTCTTTCTCTGAAAGTTCTGGTAAAATTTTATTTAAATTATAAAGGGCTATTTTTTTTCTTGAAGGTAAAAGGTAGTAGAGTAAATTTGCAAAAAATAAAGAAGAAATTGATAAAAACTTATTTAGCATCTTCTTTTAATTTAATATCTTCGCTATAAGGTTTTGCCTCTTCAATTAACATTATAGGAATATCATCTCTAATTTCATACAATAATTTGCAATTTTTACAAACAAGTCCATCTTCTTTTTCTGTTAAAAATAGGTCTCCTTTACATTTAGGACAGGCTAAAATTTCTAAAAGTTCCTTTTTTATTCCCATTTTTAACCTCTTTTTTATAAATGGGCAGACTTTAAAAAAAGTCTGCCCTTTAAATTTTATTCTTTATTTTTATCTTCTGGTGGTTTTATCCCCATTCTTTTTGAAACATGGTCTCTGCCAAGATAAAAGTTAATCCATGAGGAAGTGTGAAATAAATCCCAGTTCACAGGAGGAACAACATTATCTTTTATACTTTCCTGCTCATTATATACTTTTAATCTGTCATAAGCTCTAACCCAAACACATTTTTTCTTGTTTGGATATACTTCACACCATCCCTGATAACTTCCTCCACATGGTCCATTTCTCTGATTTTTTGGACATTGACTCATTGGACATAGAAAAGCAACATCCATTAAAGCACAATCTCCACAATCCATGCATTCAAAATTTGCAACTTTTATAACATGTTCAATTTTCTTAAAAATTTCACCACTTTTTTTACCATCAATCTTTTTACATAATTTTTGCATAGGTTTAAAAAGAAAACCATCAGGTTCAAACATTACATCATGCATAAATCTTGCAAATTTATAGCTTAATGGAGCATCTCCAGGAGCATTTCTTGGAGCAATTGCATCTTCTTTGTTAAGCCCAGTTTCTTCATCCTTTTCAAAATAGTAAAAACCATTTGGCATTGGGAAGTCAAATTCTTTAACATATTCAAGCCAGTTTGGTGCAAGCTCTTCTCCTTTTTCAATTATAAATAGAACATCATCAATTGAAACACCATGTCCACCAATGTGAACTCCATTATATCCCATCCCTTTGAAAAATGCATACATTTTTGCTGCTCTTAAAAGTCTTGCTTGTTTACCTTTATCTGGAGCCTTTCTTTCTTCATCAAGTTTTTTCAATAATTCATCTGTAACAACGCAACCTGGAATTTGATTTTTATTCATTAAACGAGCTGCACCATATGGAAGTATATAAACATTTCCAATTAAAGGAACATCAGATTTTAACACTTTTCTAACTATTAAATAGAGTTCATGAAATTTTCTTGCATCATAGCCAAGTTGTGGAATAATAAATTGAGCACCAGCTTCAAGTTTTTTCTTTAATTTATAATATTGGAGCATCTGTTCAGATTCAAGCTGTTTAAATGGAGAACATGCTGCTCCTGCAAAAAAATTTGTTGGTTTTATTTTAACAGGACCTTTTAATCCTGGATATTCAAGTCCTTCATTCATTTCAGAAATAAGTTGTAGGATATGAATTGGGTCAAGGTCAAAAACAGGTTTTGATCTCCCTTTAAATCCTGTAACAGGATAATCTCCTGTCATAACTAAGAGATTTCTAACATTATTCCTTTCCAATCCGTATAAAAGTGCTTCAATTTCATTTCTACTTTTATCTTTACAAGTAAAATGCACAAGAGGTTCAATGCCTAATTTTTTAACTTCAACTCCAAGCATTTCTGCAGATATTGCTGGATTTCCACCTGGATTATCAGTAATAGTAAGAGCATGAATTTTCCCAGATTTTGCAGCTTCTTCTGCTGATTTAATTAAAACTTCCTGTGGTTTTTCAAAAGCACCTCTACCAGGAACAAGTTCCCATGTAACTGAAAAGGTATTGGGGTCATAAAGGCTTTGTTTAAATCTATTTTCTTCCATATCTATCCTCCTGAAATTCTTTTAAAAAAGCGGTTATCCATTCTCAAAAAATTAAAAAAAAGTCAAGTTAAATCTTGACAAAAAAAATTATAAGATATATTAAAGAATCATCTTGGACGGGGCGTAGCGCAGTCTGGTTTAGCGCACCTGCCTTGGGAGCAGGGGGTCGGGGGTTCAAATCCCTCCGCCCCGATTTTTTTATTGAATAATATCAATTACTTATCGTTGAAGTTTTTTAATTCTGACGAAATTCTGACGATTTTGCTTTTTGAATTAAGAAAATCATCAAGGTTTGTATCTTTTATTTCGGTTTTAAGAAATTTTGCATATCTTTGAAAAAGCATTTGAAGTGAAGTATGACCAAGTCTTTTTGCTACATCATGAGGGTTATCTCCTGAAATTAAGCTTAATATTGCATGAGTATGTCTTAATTGTCTTAAATCTCTATATCTTATTCCAAGTTCTTTTAATGCTGGTTTCCAGTAGTTTTTTAATATCCAATTTGTATCAGTATAAGGTTTTCCATACTGGGTTAAAAATAAAAATTCCGATTTCATGTATGAATATTTTTTATGAGAAAGAATAATTTTTTGTAAAGTTTCAGGAATTTCAATAGTTCTTATACTATTTGGTGTTTTTGGAGTGGTTAATCTTCTATGTGAAAAGCTTTCTTTTATTGTATATGTCCAATTATTAAAATCAAAATTTTCCCATTTCATAGCAAGAGCTTCTCCTGTTCTCATTCCTGTGTAAACCAATACTGCTATAAAACAATACATGTGAGGATACTCTTTTTTAAAATAGTCAAGAATTTTTATAACTTCTTCTTTCGTGAAAGGTTCTATTTCTGGTTTTTGCACTTTGAGGTTTTTTATGTTTTCAAAGATATTTTCTTTTAACAATTTTTCTTTTTTGCAATCT
>CAZQKL010000123.1:0-5293 GCA_964593895.1 uncultured bacterium | reverse complement strand
AATACATACAACTCATTACCTTTTGTTAAACCTGTAAAAGGAAATCTTACAGAATATGTATTAAATAAAGCTCTTGATGGAATCTTTTACTATCTTGCAAAAGAAGAAGCTGCAATTAGAAAAAATCCTGCAAAAAGAACAACAGATATATTGAAAAAAGTATTTGGAAGTTTAAAAAATAGATAGGCTATAGATATAGAACATTACAGGAATAGAAACCAATGAAACAATGAAACTTGAAATTAAAAATTGATTTGCTAAAGAGTCATTTCCTCCTGCTCTTTTTACAAAAATAGGAATTGCAGTTATTGGTGGAACAGTGCTTTCAAGAAACAGAATAAGTTTCAAATCTTTATTTAAATTAAAAAAACTTAATATAGCAATTGTTATCAAAGGGAATGCGAAGTTTTTAATCAAAATGAATTTAAAATTTTCAAAAACTTCAAATTTAACTTTTCTTTTAAAATCTAAATAGATATTTCCACCAATTATTATCATCAAAAGTGGGATTGTCATTGCTCCCACTCTTTTGAAAATATCAAAAACAAAATCTGGAATATATCTATTCAGTGATAAAAATTTAATAAAAATTCCAATAATTGTTGCAAGCATTGCTAAATTAAAAATTTCTTTGAACAATGAAATTTTCCTTTTATTTTCATTTTTGAAAAAAAGATGACATGTGTTAAAAAAGAAAGTAGGATAAAAAATGGTAAATAAAAATAGATTTACAAGGAGAGGTGATTTTTCTCCATAAATTTGAGAGATTAATATAATTGGAAAGAAAATACCATTCTGATAAAAAAGAGAAACAGCAAATTCTCTTCTATTTTTAGATTTTGCAAAATAGGAAAAAATTATTGTTAAGATAAAAAAGAAAACTGTTTCAAGAAACCAGGCTACTGGAAATTGCCATAAAGCAAAAATCTTTTTAGTATTAAATTTTGTAAGTATATTATACAAAATTAAAGCTGGAAGTCCAATATCAACAACAAGAGGAATCATAAGAGAAAATAGGTCTGCTTCTACAATTCTTTTGTGAATTATCCAGTATCCAATAATTCCTATTCCAAAAATAGTTGCTACTGCCTGAAAAATAGTTATAAAAATTTTACACTCCTTAAAAAATTTTGAAAAAATTAGACGAAATAATAAATTTTGTCAATACTAAGTTATATTAATTCAACTAATTCAGAAAAGGAATGTATTAAATGATGGGGATTATGTTTAAGCAAGTTTTCTATTTTATCTTCACCATTAATTATTGAAATCATTATAAAGTTTTTATTGGCTTTTTTAGCAGTTTTAATATCAGTTACACTATCTCCAACAAAAAATTTTTCTTTAAAATCCTCTTCATTAAAATAATCTAAAATTCTATAAACCCCCTCTGGATTTGGTTTTAGCATTTTAACTTCATTTCTTGATATGGTAATATCAAAATATTTTAAGATATCAAATTTTCTTATCATTTTATTTAATGCTTTTCTGCCAACATTAGAATCTATTGCCAATTTATATCCTCTATTTTTAAATTCATTTAATACCTCTTTTACTGATGGTAATAATTGCCATCTAAGTGAGGCATCTTCATCATAATAATCGTAAATTCTATCAAAATCATTCATAATTTTTTTTCTTAAGTATGGGTCTTTTATATTTTTGCTAAAATAATTGTAAAGGAGTGAATAATTCATTTTTAAATACTTTTTATCATCACATGGAATGTTATAATTAATTCTATAACCATTAAGAATTTCTCTCATTACTTTCATACATTCTGCTAATTTCCATTGAAAATCAACTAAAGTTCCTTCAAAATCAAAAATTATTAATTTTGACATTTACAATCCTCAGATATAGACACATTAACAATCCTAAAATCCGTAAAATAGAGGTCAACAAAAAGAATTTTATTTGTTAATAATTCACCAAATTTCCCTAAATATTTTAATGCTTCAGCTGCCTGAATTGTTCCTACAACTCCTGGAGTTGGACCAAAAACTCCAAAAATTTCTCTTTCAGATGGTTTTATGTTTTTAAAAACACATCTTAAACATGCACTTTTTCCAGGAATTACAGTAATCATTGTTCCAAAGAATTTATTTATTCCAGCATGAGAAAATGGCACTTTTGCTTTTACACATAAATCGTTTATGAGTAGTTTTGATGAAAGATTGTCTGTTGCTTCAATTACAAAATTGTATTTTTCTATAATTTCTAATCCATTTTTCTCATCTAACTTTAAATTGTATATTTCAACTTCAACATCTGGATTTATCTTTTTTACTTTTTCATAAGCTGAAATTACTTTTTCTTTTCCAATATCATCAGTACAATGAATTATCTGTCTATGCAGATTTGTAATATCAACAACATCAAAATCAATTATTCCAATTTTACCAATACCATTTGCAACAAGATGAATTATTGCAGAGCTGCCAAGACCACCTGCACCAATAACAAGACAGGAACTTTTTTTTATTCTTTTTTGTCCCTGCTCACCAATCTGTTCAATAATTAAATGTCTTTCAAATCTTTTTAAATCCATAACTTTTGTAAAATAGATAATAATGGGTTAATGGGATAATGAGTAAATGGGGTAATGGGAAATGTGTAAATGAGTTAATGTGGTTCTCATATCCTCATCTTCCCATATTCTCATACACTCATACCCCCATACACTCATACCCCCATACACCCATTTCCCGACTTATCCACTTGCAAATAAGTAAATAAATTCTATTTCATCACTATCTTTCAGTTTTATTTTTTCAAATTCTTTAAAATCAATTTTTTCACCATTTAAAAATAGCTCTACAGCAACTGGCTCAATTATTTCTTCTTCCTCTAATATTTCTAACACTGAAATATCCTCAGAATATTCTTTTACTTTACCATTAACTTTTAGTTTCATAAACTTCCTCTAATCTGTTTATTGCATTTAAATAATAATTTTTCGCTATATCTTTTGCTTCATTAAAAGTGATCCTTTTAAACATCCAGTTTAATTTTTCTTTTACTTTTTCAACTGAAGATTGTTTGGTTTTAACATTTATAAAATGTTCTGAATTAATAATAAAAAAACTAATGCTATCTGCATCTTTTAAAATATTTGTTTCAACATCTCCACCAATTTCATGTTTCAGAATTAAATTAAAAACTTTCTTTCTTTTATTTTCAGGATAATTATTATTTTTTAAAAATTCAACTAAAATTTCTGCACTTTTTCTTTGATGATAATTTAAGTACCATTCACTTAAAAATCCAGAATTTGACTTATACATTTTTTCATAAATTTTTTCATCTCTAAAAGCTCTTTCAATATCATGACCAAGAGCTGCAATTCTTAATTCTTCAGATGGTTCTTTCCTAAAAATTTCTCTATTAAGAATTATTACATATTTCTCAGTTTCAATTAAATGATTTAGAACCATTTTTTCAACTTCAGTTCTGTTTTCCAGAACCTCTTTTATGAATTCTCTAACTTTATTCAGCATTTTCTATTGTTATTGCTCCTGTGGTGCAGCTTTTAACGCATTCAGGGTCTCTTCCACACAGCCAGCAGTGAACAACCTCCTCGTTATATTCAAAAATTGCATTAAATGGACAATCTTCAATTCTTTTTTTATTTTTCCAGAAAAATTTTTTTCTTTCATCTTCATCAAAATCTTTGCCTTCACTTTTGAGACAATTCATCTTTTTACACTGCTTGCAAACAATTATTCTGTGAGGTTCAATTGATAAATCGTTTAATATCACTCTAATTGCACTTCCATTTCTATCAATGTATCCCAGATTAACAAGTGAACAAGTTAATTCACATAAAAGACAACCAATGCATCTTGTATTATCAATTTTTATTTTCATTTTACAGGCCTCCATTAATATGAAGAACTTCTTTGAGGTTTAACTTTTCTATTGTTTGTTCTGGCACAATTCCTTCTTTTGTCCATCCATGCAAAGAATAATATTCATCAAGCATTTTTTCATACTTTTCCCTGTCTATCTTTATACCTTTTGTTGGTCCGTCTGGAATTGGAACATCATAATAAAGGTCTGGAAGATAATCATCTTTTCTCGATATTCCTTCTCTATTTAAGAATAATCTTTCAAGAGTGTAGATTCTTTCTCCAGTAATAGCAAGGTCTTTATCTGATAATTTTAAATCAACAGTAGTTTCAAGTAGCTTTGATATATCAACATAGCCAATTGAGTTTATACTTGAAAAAATTCCTGCAAATCTACACAAGCCAATAGAATCAACTACAGCATTAAAAATTTCATGCCACCATACAACTCTTGCTTTTCCTGTATAATCAAGCCAGTCTTTTCCAACATCACCACCATAAAATTCAGCAAGTAACTCTCTTGGATATGGTACAACATCAATCGAAGCTCTACTACGCATATGACATGTCCCCCTTGTGGCAACTGCAAGACCAAAAGCAAATGCAACAACAGGTCTTTCATCAGTCATTTCAATTGAGACGTTTTTTATTTGAAGCAATTCTTTTTTGGCTTTATCTGGTTTAGGAAGCATTTTCCAGGAAAAACTACCTTCAGCAACAATATTTCCAAAACCTTTTCTGTAAGCTGTATCGATTAGCAAATTCTCAATAGACTCATGATTTCCCCATTCAAGCGCATAACCCACTTCTTTTTCTGAAATTAAGCCATCCTGATAAAGTTTGAAAAAATAGCCAAAATAATCACCACCAGAAATTGTATCTATCCCGAGACGGTTACATAATTCATTTAATTTTAAAACAGATGAAAGGTCAAGATTACCAAGAGTGGGACCCCATGCTGCAATAGTTGCATATTCAGGACCTTCACCTTTTGAACCTCTACCAGCTCCATCAGTTACTTCGTATCTATGCCTGCAATGAATGGGACAGCCAAAACAGGATACCATCTGTTTTGCATATTTTTCATTAAGGCTTTCAGCATAAAGTTCTTTTATCCTTTCATCTTTTACATGGGTGTATTGATGATACTTATAACTTGTAAATCCTTTTTCATTTGCATTTTTAAGTAAAAGTGGAGTCCCAAGTTTTCCAAGAGCTTTACCCCATCCTGTTTTATATGCTTTTTCATTTGTTTTTCTTAAATCTTCAAGAAATTTTTTTGGGTTTTTTATCTTAAATGGAGTTTTGCCTCTAACAGCAATAGCTTTTAAATTTTTGCTTCCCATTAATGCTCCCATTCCTGTCCTGCCAGCAGCATTTTTAAGTCCATTAATTATACATGCAAATCTTACAAGATTTTCTCCTGCTGGACCAATACAGGC
>CAZQKL010000122.1:0-5303 GCA_964593895.1 uncultured bacterium | reverse complement strand
AACCTCAATAACCTCAACTAACCTCTAAATAACCTCCCTCTTACAACTCATCTGGTGTATCTTTTTCTTTAAAAACTCCAAGAGGATAGTATGGCATCATCTCCTCTTCTACCATTTTATTTGCTGTTAATGGATCAACTCCCCAGTTTGTTGGGCAAGCTGATAATATTTCAACAAATGATAATCCAAGACCTTTTAGTTGCATGTCAATTGCTTTCATTATATATTTTTTTGCCTGCCTAATATTTGCAATTTTATTTACAGCAAATCTTCCTGAAAAACACACTCCTTCTAAGGTTGCAAGCATTTCAGCCATTTTTATTGGATATCCATCTCTCTGGAAATCTCTACCAAATGGTGATGTTGTGGATTTCATTCCAAGTAAGGTAGTAGGAGCCATCTGGCCACCAGTCATCCCATAAATTGCATTATTTACAAAAAATACAGTTATATTTTCACCTCTATTTGCAGCATGGATAATCTCAGCAGTCCCTATTGCTGCTAAATCCCCATCACCCTGATATGTAAAAACAAACATATCAGGTCTTGCTCTTTTTATTCCAGTTGCAACTGCAGCTGCTCGTCCATGTGGAGATTCAACAACATCAACATTGAAATATTCATATAGAAAAACACTGCAGCCAACAGACGCTGCTGCAATTGTTTTTTCTCTTAAATTATAAAAATCAATTGCTTCTGCAATTAATTTATGAATAATCCCATGATGACATCCAGGACAGAAATGAAAGTGATTATCTCTCAAACTTTTTGGTTTTGTATAAACTGATTTCATAATATCCCCCTAAAATTTCATTAATTCCTCTAAAATTTCTTCTGGACTAACCACTGTTCCACCAGGTCTTCCGTAAAATTTTACATCCACTCCATTTGAAACATTTAATTTAACATCTTCAACCATCTGTCCCATATTTGTTTCAAAAACAAATACTTTTTTTATTTTTTCAGTTAATTCTTTTAAAATTTTTTCAGGGAATGGGAAAAGAGTAATTGGTCTTAAAAGAGCGACTTTTTTACCATTCTCATTTGCTTTTTTTATTGCAGTCTTTGCAATTCTTGCAGCTGAACCAAAAGCAACAAATAAAATTTCTGCATCTTCATCTCCCTGAAATTCATACATTGTGTCTTCTTTTTTCAGTTTTTCATACTTTTCCCAGAGATGTTTTATATGTTTTTCCATTTCTCCATCTTTAAGGTATAAACTTTTTATAATTTTCCCATCTCTACCTTTTGCGCCATCAAGTACCCATGATTTATCATACTCCATAATTGGTTCTGGAGGCTCCAATGAAATAGCTTCTTTCATCTGACCCAGAATAGCATCAGCTAAAATTACAGCAACCATTCTATATTTATCTGCAAGATTAAATGCTTTATAGGTTAAATCAAATAATTCCTGAACAGAATGAGGAGCAAGCACAATATTTTTGTAATCTCCATGTCCACCGCCTTTTACAGCCTGAAAATAATCTCCCTGTGTTGCATTAATTCCACCAAGACCAGGGCCTGTTCTTGTCATATTTACAACAACTGCTGGTAATTCATCACCAGCAAGATATGAAAAGCCTTCCTGCATTAATGAAATTCCTGGACTTGAAGATGATGTCATAACTCTTTTACCTGTTGCAGCTGCACCAATTAACATGTTAATTGAAGCTACTTCACTTTCTGCCTGCAAAAATTTTCCACCATATTCCCATATGTGAGCTGAAAGATACTCAGGAATTTCATTTTGTGGAGTAATTGGATAACCAAAATATAATTTGCAATTTGCCTTTAATGCTGCAATTGCAATAGCTTCTGTGCCTTTTATTAACTGCTTTTCACCCATCAATAACCTCTCCAATTAATGAATTCTGGTAAGCTTTTTTTATTTTTACATTAACAAATTTTCCAATTAAATTATTATCTCCTTCAAAGTTCACAATTCTATTATCATAAAGTCTTCCTGTCAACTGTTTTTTTTTGCTAAATCCTTCTACAAGCACATTGAATACTTTACCCACAGAACTTTTATTATACTCAAGTGTTATTTTTTTCTGTAAATTTTGTAAAATTTTTAATCTTTCAAGTTTTACCTCTTCAGGAATATTATCAATTTTTTCATATTTTGTAAAAGGTCTTGGTGAATATTTAAATGAAAAGGAAGTTATAAATTTTACATTTTCCATAACTTCAAGAGTTTGATTAAAATCTTCATCCTCTTCATATGGGAAACCAACAATAATATCAGTAGAAATTGCAATATCTGGAACTTTATTTTTTAATTTTTCAACTTTTTCAAGATACTCCTCTTTTGTGTATTTTCTATTCATTAATTTTAAAATTTTGGTTGAGCCAGATTGTAATGGTAAATGAAGATGATTGCATAGTTTCTCTATCTCATAAAAGGCATTTATTAAATCATCATCAAAATCCTTTGGATGAGAAGTGGTGAATCTTATTCGCTCAATGCCATCAATTTCAGAAATTTTATACAATAATTCAACAAATGATATTTCTCCTTTTCTTGTTTTACCATATGAGTTTACATTCTGACCAAGTAATGTTATTTCTTTTACTCCTTTTTCAGCTAATTTTTTAATTTCATTTAAAATATCTTCACTTTTTCTTGAATATTCTCTTCCTCTTACAAAAGGGACAATGCAGTATGAGCAGAAATTATTGCACCCCTGCATAATTGTAATGTATGCTTTTAAATTGAAATTGTCATATGGTCTTGTAAAAATGTTTATAGATTTTATTTCATTATAAAAGGTTAATTCTGATACTCTAATCTTTTTTTCATAGATTGATTTTATAATTTCAGGAATTTTATCTATATTATGAGTCCCAATAACAAAATCAACATAAGGCAATTTTTCAAGAAACTTTTCTCCAATCTGCTGGGCAACGCATCCCATAATTCCAAAAATTAAATCAGGCTTTTTTCTTTTTAATTTTCCAATTCTTCCTGCTTCGCTAAAAACTTTATGTTCAGGTTTCTCCCTAACACTGCATGTGTTTATAATTATTATATCAGCTTCTTCAAATGAATCCACTTTTTTTAGACCAAACTCTTTTTCAAGTAAAATTCCAGCCTGAATTGAGTCATTTTCATTCATCTGACAGCCAAAGGTTTTGATAAAATATGTTTTCATAGCTTCAGTAAAGTCCCTTTTATTGAATTTAGTGTTAGTGTTGGTGTTAGTGTTAATTTTTATGTTCGTTAGTCATTAGTCGTTAGTCGTTAGTTTCTGGTTTTTGGTTCTGGGTTCTGGGTAAAAAATAGTGCGGAGTGTGTAGTATGTAGAGAATCTTATCGCCGCATTCCATACTCCCAACTCCATACTCCACACTTTGATAAAAACCCTGAAACAAGTTCAGGGTGACATCCGTTTAGTTCAAGGTTCAAAGTTTGAGATTCTTCGCTTCGCTCAGAATGACCTAACAGCAGTCATTCTGAAGGAACATAAGCGACTGAAGAATTTAATCCAAAATCCAAAATCTAACAATCAAAATTCACAATTAATAAAAATTTCCTTCAACCTTCCACCTTCAACCTTCATCCTATTTATTACCAATATACCCAACACCTACCACCTAAAACCTAAAACCTAACACCTAACACCTATAATAACAACAAACTAACCTCCAACTAACCTCAACTAACCTCAATAACCTCAATACCCTCAAACTGCTTTCAATAAATTTCGTGTATATTCATTTTCAGGATTATTAAATAAATCATCTGCTCTTTTTGTTTCTACAATTTCTCCATTTTTCATAACAGCAACTCTATCTGCTATAAATCTTACAACAGAGAAATCGTGTGTAATAAATAACATGGTCATTTTATATTTTTTGTGTAAATCTTTCAATAGATTTAAAATCTGTGCCTGAACAGATACATCAAGTGATGATACAGGCTCATCTGCAATTATAAATTCAGGATTAATTACAAGTGCTCTTGCAATTACTGCTCTCTGGCGTTGTCCACCACTTAATTCATGAGGATATTTATTGTAAAATTCTCTTTTCAAGCCACATTCTTCCATTATCTGTAAAACTCTTTCTTTTTTATTTTTTACATTATGAATTAACAATGGTTCTTTAATTGAAGTTCCTATTTTCAGTCTTGGATTTAGAGATGAATATGGATCCTGAAAAATATATTGAGTTTTTTTTCTAAATTCCATAAGACTTTTTTTATTCAATTTAAAAATGTCCTGGCCATTGTAAAATACATTTCCAGAAGTTGGTTTTTCAATACCAATAATGATTCTTGATAAAGTTGTTTTTCCGCTACCACTTTCACCAACAAGGGCAAGTATTTCACCTTTTTCTATTTTTAAAGAAACATTATTTAATGCAATAAAATTACCATATTTTTTAGTAATGTTTTTTATTTCAATCATTAATTGGATAAATTTTTAATAATTGACTCAAATATTAATTTCCCATCTTCATTGCCAAGAATCTTTTCAGAACATCTTTCTGGATGCGGCATCATTCCGAGAACATTACCTTTTTCATTACATATACCTGCTATTGAATATAATGAACCATTGGGATTTGCATCATCAGTTATTTCTCCATTTTCATTGCAATATCTGAATACAATTTGATTATTATTTTTTAGCTTTTCAAGTAATTTCTCATCACAATAGAAACATCCTTCTTTATGGGCAATTGGAATTCTTAAAACATGTTTATAAACATTTGAAAAAGGAGTATTTTTATTTTCAACTTTAATATACACATCTTTGCAGATAAAGTTCAATGTTTTATTCCTTATTAAAACGCCTTCCAGCAGTCCAGATTCAAGAAGTATCTGAAAACCATTGCATATTCCAATGATTAATCCGCCTCTATCTGCATATTCTTTGATTTTTGCAATTATTGGTGAAAATTTTGCAATTGCTCCAGGTCTGAGATAATCCCCATATGAAAAACCACCTGGAATAATTATACATGAATAATCAGCCAGTGATTTTGTATCTTTATGCCATAGATAATCTGTCTCAATTCCAAATACATTCTTTGCTACATGCCAGCAATCATCATCACAATTTGAGCCTGGAAATCTTACTACACCAAACTTCATTTTAATCCTCCACAATTTCATAACTGTAGCTTTCAATAATTGGATTTGAAAGCACTTTTTCTGCTATTTCTTTAACTTTTTGTTCAATTAAATCCCTATCTGTTATGTTCTTATCAATTTGAATCTCAAAAAATTTTCCAACTCTCACATCTGTAAATTCATTGTATTTCAATGAATGCAATGTGCTAAGAACTGCTTT
>CAZQKL010000121.1:0-5424 GCA_964593895.1 uncultured bacterium | reverse complement strand
CAGCAATTATGGAAGCATTTCCAAATGAAAACTGGCTTTTTGGCCCAGCAGAAGAGGGGAATTATAAAAAAATTGCAGCAAGCGCAATTGGTTATGGTCATTTAGTAGCTGGAAAATCTTCTATTGATGTTAACCTTGCAAAACAGCTTAATATTTTAATTGAAAACCTTGGTTTACCTCTTGATAAAGTTGTTATGGATCCTACAACTGCTGCATTAGGTTATGGAATTGAGTACACATATTCAGTTATGGAAAGAATTTCATTAGCAGCATTAGCTCAAAATGATGATAAAATGCAGAATCCATTTATTAATGATTTAGCAAAAGAAGCATGGAAAACAAGAGAAGCAATGTTAACTGTTGATGAAGAGCCTACTTATGGTGAGCAGACAACAAGAGGAATTTTAATGGAAGCAATTACAGCTATTGATTTAATTGCATCAGGAAGCTCAATTTTGATTATGAGAAATCCAACAGCAGTAAAAGTAACAAAAGAATTAATCAATGAGCTTTATAGCTAAAAAATTAAAATATGCCAGAAGGCGTAAAATAAACCAGGAGGGAAATTATGTCTAAAATTATCGCAAGTGCAGCAATAAGAGGTGCACATAAAATTGTGGAAAGAGTTGATAAAAAAGTAAAAGAAGCAATAGACCAGTACGGTCCAGATAAAGAAGTAGCATATCCAAATACAGCATACTATTTACCAATTATTTATGGAATCCTTGGTAAAAAAGTTGAAAAACTTGGAGATATGCCTCCAATTATTGAATACTGCAAACAATTATTACCAGAAATTCCATCAGAAGAATTATGGACACCATATTTGGGACCAGCTCTTGATGCTGGTATGGCAACTTTATTTGCATACGATATTGAAGAAGCATTAAAATATGTTGATCCAGATAAATGCCCATATTTACCAGGTGGAACAGAATGGATTGACCCTGCTTCAGATAACATCTGGCTTGGAGCAGCAGATGATGTTATTATGAGAAAAAGAGGTGTAGAATTCGTTGATGGTTCTGCTCCTGGATTCGCAGCAGTGGTTGGTGCTCCTCCAGATGTTGAAACAGCAGTTAAACTTGCTAAAGAGATGCAAGAAAAGTATCTTTATGTGTTTATGGCTTCTGACCATAATGGTGTAAACATGGCAGAGCAATTAAAAGAAGCTGGTGTTCAGTTAGGATGGGATACAAGACTTGTTCCATTTGGAAAAGATACTTCAGCAGCAATTCATGCTCTTGGATTTGCTACAAGAGCAGCTATGAGTTTTGGTGGTGCAAAACCTGGAGATTACAGAAAAGTTTTACTTTACAATAAAAACAGAATTTTCGCATTTGTACTTGCTCTTGGTCATGTTACAGACGAATGGTACGCAGCAGCAGCAGGTGCAATTAACTATGGATTCCCAACAATTGCAGATAGTGATATTCCAGAAATTTTACCATACGGTGTTTGTACATACGAGCATGTTGTTTCAAATGTGCCTCATGATAAAATTGTTTCTAAAGCAATTGAGGTTAGAGGTCTTAAAATTGTTATTAAAAAAGTTGATGTGCCTGTATCTTATGGACCTGCATTTGAAGGTGAAAGAATTGGAAAAGATGCAATGAGAATTGAAATGGGTGGGCCAAAAGCTCCTGCTTTTGAATTCTGCGAAATGAAAGATTTAGATGAAATTGAAGATAACAAAATTGAAGTAGTTGGCAAAGAAATTGATGAATATGATAGAGGAGTAACAATTCCATTGGCTATCTGGGTTCAGGTAGCTGGAAGAAAATTCCAGAAAGATTTTGAACCTATTATTGAGAGACAATTCCACCATTTAATCAACCAGGCAGAAGGTGTTTTACACATTGGACAGAGAGATATTTTATGGATGAGAATTTCTGATAAAGCATTTGATGCTGGATTTAAATTTAAACATATTGGACAAATATTACACGATAAATTACATCAGGAATTTGGTGCAATTATTGACAAAGTTCAGGTTACAATTTACACAGAAGAAGATAAAGTAAAAGAATTGTTGGAAAAAGCAAGAGCTGTTTATCATGAAAGAGATAACAGACTTGCTGGAATGAAAGATGAAGAAGTTGATACATTCTATTCATGTACATTATGTCAATCATTTGCTCCAAACCACGTTTGCGTAATTACACCTGAAAGACCAGGACTTTGCGGTGCTTATAATATGTTAGACTGTAAAGCAGCTTACGAAATCAATCCAACTGGTCCTAACCAGCCATTACCAAAAGGTGAAGTTGTTGATGCAGTAAAAGGAAGATGGGAAAAGATTGATGAGTTTATCTATACTGCAAGCCACAATGCTGTTGAATATGCATGTGCATACTCAATTATGGATAATCCAATGACATCATGTGGTTGTTTTGAAGCAATTGCAGTAGTATTGCCAATGTGTAATGCAATTATGGTTGTTGACAGAGATTACACTGGAGATACTCCTTGTGGTATGAGATTCTCAACTCTTGCAGGAACAGTTGGTGGTGGTATTCAAACTCCAGGATTTGTTGGAATTTCAAAACTTTATATTTTATCCAAAAAATTCATATCAGCAGAAGGTGGATTAAAGAGATTAGTATGGTTGCCAAAAGCATTAAAAGAATTTTTAATTGAGAATGGCTTACAGAAGAGATGTGAAGAGGAAGGAGTACCTGATTTAGTTGATAAAATAGCAACTGAAGAAGATTGTACAACAGAAGAAGAATTATTTGAATGGTTACAACAGAAAGGACATCCAGCTCTTGAAATGGAACCATTAATGTAATTTAATTAAAACAGAGGAGATTTTCTCCTCTGTTAATTATATAAAAAATATTGAAAGGAGAGTAGAAATGGGTTTAACAGGAATTCAGATATTTAAATTACTACCAAAGAAAAATTGTAAAGAATGTGGTCAACCTACATGTCTTGCATTTGCTATGCAGTTAGCTCAGGGAAAAACTGAGCTTTCAAAATGCCCTTATGTAAGTGATGAAGCTAAAGCTAAATTAGCAGAAGCAAGTGAGCCACCAATCAGGGGAGTTGTAATAGGAACAGGGGATGAGCAGTATAAAATTGGGGAAGAGCTTGTTTTATTCAGACATGATAAAACTTTTTTTAATCCACCATTAATAGGTGTTTTATTTAAAGACACAGAGGATGATGCTGTAATTGATGAAAGATTGAAAAATTTCAATGAAATTTCATTTGAAAGAGTTGGGTACATTTTAAAAGCTCATTTAGCAGTAGTTAAAAATGAGTCTGGAGATGCTTCAAAATTTACAGCTCTTGTTCAAAAAATTAAAGATAACACAAAGAAACCTATTATGGTAATGAGTGAAGATGAAGCAGCTTTAGAACAGGCAGCTGGAATTTTAAAAGGAACAAAAGGTGTTCTTTACGCTGCAACTGAAGCAAACTATGAAAAATTAGTGGATATTGCAAAAGCTAATGAACTCTCTCTTGTATTAAAAGCATCAATTGAAAAAGTTGCTGATATTACACCTAAAATTGTTGAAAAAGGCTTTAAAGACATTATTTTAGATACAGAAGCAAGAGATGCTAAAACAATGTTCCAGCATAACACATTTGTTAGAAGACTTGCTTTAAAGAAAAAAGATAAAGCATATGGATTCCCAACATGTAATTTAGTATGTGAAATGACAGATGATCCAATAAAAGAAGCAACAATTGCTGCGCTTTCAATTGCAAAATATGGTGGTATAATCGTAATTTCAGATGCAAAACCAGAAGTAATTTTACCACTTGCGATTCAAAGACTCAATATTTACACAGACCCACAGAGACCAATGGTTGTTGAACAGGGAATCTATCCAATTAATGAACCTGATGAGAATTCACCTGTTATTGTTACAACAAACTTTGCTCTCACATATTTTATTGTTGCTGCAGCAATTGAGGCAAGCCGTGTACCAACCTGGCTTGTTATTATGGATGTTGAAGGTATGTCAGTATTAACTGCATGGTCAGCTGGAAAATTCGTTGCTGATGCTATTGCACCATTTATTAAAAAAGTTGGAATTGCAGATAAAGTAAAACACAGAAAAGTAATTATTCCAGGTTATGTTGCTCAAATTAGTGGTGAATTACAAGAAGAACTTGGTGAAGACTGGGAAGTAGTTATTGGAACAAGAGAAGCAGCTGATATTCCAGCTTTCTTAAAAGAATATGTAGGTAAAAATTAAAATAAGGGGGAAATTATGGGAGTAAATTACCAGATATTGGCAATTGGAGAAAATATTAACATTATGTCTAAAACCATTGGTCCTGCAATTAAAGAGAGAAATGCTAAACCTGTGCAAAAAATGACAGAAGAATTAATTGAAGCTGGTTGTGATATCCTTGATTTAAATTTGGGACCAGCAAGAAAAGCTGGTGATGAAATGATGGCTTGGCTTGTTAAAACTGTTCAGGAAGTTGATCCAAGAGTTGGAGATGAAATTCCTTTAGCACTCGATACAACTAATACAGAAGCTGTGAAAGCAGGACTTAAAGTTGTTAGAAATCCAGAAGTAACATTTATCAATTCAATTTCAGCTCAAAAAGAGTCTTTAAATTCAAGAATGCCACTTGTTAAAGAGTACAACTGTAGATTTGTTGCTTTAACATTATCTGAAGAAGGTATTCCAAGAGATGTTAATGAAAGAGGTACATGTGCAGCTGAAATTTATAATAAAGCACTTGAACTTGGAGTTCCAGAGAGCAAAATGTATATTGACCCAATTGTTTTACCAGTAAGTGTTGATTTAAATCAGGTTATTGCATTTTTAGAGTTTTTACCATTAATTCCTGATTTTGCTCCTGGTGCAAGCTCAACCTGTGGTTTATCAAATGTGTCTAATGGTACACCAACAGAGCTCAGACCAAAATTAAATGGTCCTTATCAGGCTATCCACATGGTTCTTGGTATAGAAACTTCAATTGTTGATGGTTATGACAAAGCTATGATGGATTTAGTTAAAGGTAAAAAGAAAAATTTAGTTGATTTAGCGGGAAGATTTTTAGCTCATGAAATTGATGAAGAAAAATTTCCTAATGTAAGCATGTATATTGAAGCTAATACTGATTACAAAAATCAACCAAAAATTGACCCATCAAAATTAGAAGGTGAAGAACT
Organism: uncultured bacterium; assembly: GCA_964593895.1. GTDB lineage: Bacteria > DYJV01 > DYJV01 > DYJV01 > JALVYZ01 > CAZQKL01. The sequence goes on along the minus strand of CAZQKL010000121.1, from coordinate 281 downwards.
TGAATATTATAAATCATTCCTTGTACTAACAGGGAAAGTTCTATATTCTCATTCATGGTTAGAAATGAGTGTGTAAGTAGTTTTCCCCTCCTTGAAAAAGGCTGCCTCTGGCAGCCTTTTTTATTATCAAAACTAATTGACTTTTTTTGGAATAAAAATTATACAATATTCAAAATAAAAATTAATAAATTTAATAATTTTTGTTTAGAAAACTGCCTGACAGATTAATATGAAATTCAATGTCTATAAAATTACATTAAAACCTGAAGAAAAATTAATTT